>NZ_JBNCLY010000007.1:0-198138 GCF_049844915.1 Gordonia sp. DT30
GACCGCGAAATCCCCAACTGCAGCGACACCTCCGCCACCGCCGCCTTATCGGCCTTGTGCCGCATCATCATCTGAAAGATCGGTGGTGCCGTCGCCAACACGTCACGATAGGTGCGCTCACCCAATACGCCGGCCGCCACCACCACCCGCGCCTCGGCCTGACGACTGAGACGCAACAAATCCCGGCCCGACTCCCCCAGATCCGTCGCCGACATCGACCCCACCACACGCACATCAGCCGACGGATCGGTCAGACATCGGTCGCGGTTTCCGAGAGTAATGTCTACCGATCGCGCCGCCATACCCGGACACGGGGCGGGTTCACGTTCACGCGAGTAGCCTCGATGACGTGACCGCGAGCACTCCCGACCGTGCGAGCACCCTGAAGATCCAGGGGCTCGCCAATCGAGTGGTGCGTACCCTCCTCGCGACTCCGGGGATCAGTCGTGGCATCGGCTCGCGGCTCGTCACGCTTTATGTCACGGGCCGAAAGTCCGGGCGCCACTACACGATCCCGGTGGCGTATCAACGTCAGGGCGATCGGCTGCTGTTGGGCACGCCGTTCGGGTGGGGCAAGAACCTGCGCACCGGCGAGCCCATCGAGATACGGCTGAAGGGTAAGCGCCGCACAGCCGACGTCGAGGTGTTCACCGAAGAGCCAGAAGTGGTCGCGCACTACGCGCAGATGTGCCGTGACAATGCGCAGTTCGCGAAGTTCAACAAGATTCGGGTCGGCGCCGACGGCACCCCGGACGCCGACGATCTGCACGCCGCATGGCAAGCGGGCGCGCGCACGTTTTTGCTGACTCCTCGCTGATCGCCGGCCGGTCGCTCCGGTGGACACCCGGCGCTCCGGTCGCCATGGTGGACGGACCGAGAAAAGTCGAATACCGAGGAGAGCCATGTCCACCGGAATCATGCCGAAGTCCGAAGCCGCGGAGCTGATCATCGCCGAACGCATCCGCCAGGGACTCACGTGGGCCGACATCGCCGAGCGCATCGACGCGCCGCTGGTGTGGACCGTCGCCGCCCTTCTCGGCCAGCATCCGGTACCCGCCGACAAGGCGGTGACTCTGTGCGCGCATCTCGGCCTCGATGATCGCGTCGTCGAAGCCCTGGTGCGCCAACCGACCCGGACCGCCGACGCCGGGGCCGCCTCGGATCCGACGATCTATCGCTTCCACGAGGCCCTGGCCGTCTACGGGCCGGCCCTCAAGGAACTGATCCACGAGGAATTCGGCGACGGCATCATGAGTGCCATCAATTTCAAGGTCGACATCTCCCGGCGCCCGGACCCCGACGGCGACCGCGTCGTCGTCACCTTCGACGGGAAGTTCCTCGACTACCGCTGGTAACGCGCCGCGCCGCTCGGGGCTGCACGATCACCCGATCGAGCCATTCGGTCAGCAGCGGCCGCTCCCCTGGTGCACTGACCCACTGACCGAACGGCCAGTCGCGGAACAGGTTTGTTTTCAGATCATTGTGATCTCCGGCACGTCAGGCCTACGTTGACGACCGGCATCGCCGACGAATGCCGAATTCTCGCGAAGGACAGACCATGACTGATGTTGCCGCCGCTCCTCCCGACGTGATTGCCACGACCGAGCCCGCTCCCGCTGCGCCACTGGGCAATCCGGCAACCATCGGCGTACCGACGTTCATCGTCGGCTCGATCGCATTGGGCATGGTCCTGATCGGATTCGTGCCGGCGTCCGCGGTGGGCGCATCGATTCCGATCATCCTCGCGGCCACCGGAATCGGTCAGCTGGTCGCGGCCGTGTGGGCGTTGTCGCTCGCACAGAATGCTGTCGCATCGGTGTTCGGCATCTTCGCCGGGTTCTGGTTGAGCTACGCCGCACTCGTGCTGGGCCTCACCCACAATTGGTACGGCGTGGGCACCGACAGCGCGGTGGCCACCCAGGAGGTCTTTCTCACCTCGTGGCTGGTGGTGATCATCATGCTGACCCTGGCCACCTTGCGACTGCCGTTCGCGTTCACGCTGCTGTTCGTCCTCGTCGATCTCGCCCTGGTTCTCGTACTCATCGCGACCGCGCAGGGCAGCAGCACCATCCAAACGGTGGCCGGTTGGGTGGTATTCGCGTTCGCCGCGGTCGGTGCCTATCTGTTCTTCGACGCGATGTCGAGTTCGACTGGTGGTTCTCCACTGCCGCTGGGCCGTCCCGTCATCTCCTGACCGCCGGCCGGGTCCGCGTGCGGCGTCGACGTCAACTTCGGCGCCCCCGGACGGCCCCGCAGCGCCGACGCGATCGCCGCGCAGATCGAGAGCCCGATCGAGGCCAGGAACACGATCACCAGGCCGTCGTGGAACGGGCCGGTCAGCAGGCTCGGGAAGAACTCGTGGCCGGTGAGCGTCTGCTGCTGCTCGGTGCCGAGATGCTCGAGCACACCGGCACCGGCCAACAGATGCTCGATCGGGTTGACGCCCAACAGCGCCGAGAACAGCGACGCCACCGGCGGCAGATTCGCGATATTGTCGGCGACACCGGGGGGCACCCCCTGTTGCTGCAGTCCCGCCGACATGGTGGCAGGCAGATGCGCCGACAAGCCGACGATCATCAGGGAGAAGAACACCCCGATCGACAGTGCGGTCCCCGAATTCTGGAAGGTCGCACGCATCCCGGACGCGACACCACGATAACGGGCGGGGACGCTACCCATGATCGACGAGGTGTTGGGTGCGGCGAACATGCCGGTGCCGATGCCGTTCAGAGCGATGAGTAGCGCAAAAGCCCAGTACGGGAACACGATCGGCAAGAACAGCAGCCCGACGAAGCTCGATCCGAACACCACCATCCCGACGGTGGCGAATCCGCGGGCACCGAAGCGGTCCGACAGCGCACCGGTCAACGGACCGGCGATGAAGAAGCCACAGGTCAAGGGCAGCATGAAGATACCGGCCCACAGCGGGGTGTCGGCATAGTCGTACCCGTGCAGTGGCAACCAGATGCCCTGCAGCCAGATGATGAGGACGAACTGCAGGCCACCCTGCGACAGCGACGCGCACAACGCCGCGAAGTTCCCGGCCGTGAACGCTCGAATCCGGAAGAGCGACAACTCGATCATCGGGTCGGCGACGCGGCTCTCGATCACCACAAAGGCGACGAGCAGCACGGCGCCCCCGACGAGCAGGGCCACGACGACCGGATTGGCCCAGCCCATGGTGTGTCCGGCATAGGGCTGCAGCCCGATGGTGATCGCGATGAGTATCGCCGACAGCCCGATCGCGAAGGCACCGTTGCCCCACCAGTCGATCCGGCCCGGATGCCGTTCACCGTTGTCGCGGAGCTTGCGATATGCCCACACCGTGAAGAACACCCCGACGGGCACGTTCACCCAGAACACCGCCCGCCAGTCCCACGCGGCCAGCAGCCCACCGAGGACCAGACCGCTCAGTTGCCCGGCGAGCGCGGCAACCTGGTTGAGGCCCAGGGCGAATCCGCGACGATCCGGGGGAAAGGCGTCGGTCAGGATGGCCGCCGAGTTGCCGGTGAGCATCGACCCGCCCAGCGCCTGCAACAGGCGCCACGCGATCAGCCAGATCGCCGCGCCCGAGGCGTGAAACGGGTCGAAGGACAACAGAATCGAGGCCACGGTGAACACCGCGAAACCGGCGTTGTAGATACGGACCCGGCCGAACATGTCGCCGAGACGGCCAAGGGTGGTGACCGCCACCGCCTGCACCAGGCGATAGCCCATGATCATCCACAGTAGGAAGCCGATGTTCTGCGAGGCCAGCGGATCGAGTCCGATGCCGCGGAAAATTGCCGGCAGCGAGATGATGACGATCGATCCGTCGAGTGCCGACATGAACACCGCCGCAGTGGTATTCGACAGCGCCACCCACCGGTAACCGGGGTCGTCGGTGACCGCACGGTCGTCTGTCGGCGCGCTCACAGGGCCTGCGCCACCCGGTCGAGGAGAGGCAGAGCCGCAGTGACCGTGCGGACCTCGTCGGCGTCGAGCACCGCGGCCATCGCCTCCGCGATGGCCTGCGTGCGGTGATTGCGCCGATCGCCGAGAACTGCGCGCCCCTGATCGGTCAACCGCAGCACCGCCCGCCGCCCATCGGACGGGTCCGGCGCACGCGCAACCAGTTCACGCTCGAGCAGTGCCGAGACCGTCACCCCCATCGACTGCGGGCTGATCTGTTCGCGGCGCGCCAGTTCGGCGGCGGTGCTCTCGCCGTCGCGATCCAGGCGGGCCAGCACCGTCGTCTCCGACACGCTCGGGTCGTCGGGGTGACGTCGCACCCGTAACCGGCGCAGCATCGTGCCCACTATCAGTCGCAGCTCCGATGCGGCGTCGAGAATCTCGTCATCCACCATGGTCATCAGCCTAGACTGATCAGTTTCGGTTGATCAAAAGACACGAAACGGTCAACACTCGCATATCGGATGATCGGAACGCCGCGAGGGCCGCGCGGTCAGTGCACCTGTTCGAGCAGTCGCAGCCACACCTCGCTGACGGTCGGGTACGCGGGGACGGCATGCCACAACTGCGCGAGCCGAACGTGGCCGGCAATCGCGATCGTGGCCGAGTGCACGAGCTCGGCGATGCCCGGCCCGACGAAGGTGGCCCCGACGAGCACATCCCGCTCCCGATCGATCACCAGTTGCGCGTGGCCGCGGTACTGTTCACGCTCCAGCGCCGACCCGGCGACCGCGATGTCGAGGGCCGAGATCTGCACGTCGACACCGCCGTCGCGGGCCGCCTGCTCGGTGATGCCCACGAACCCGACCTGCGGCCGGGTGAACACCACCTGCGGCACGGCCTCGTGATCGGCGGTCGCGCGGTAGCGCGGGTCGTCGAGGTCGCGGCCGTCGGCGCGGGCGGCGATCACCTCGCCGGCCACCCGGGCCTGATATTTACCCATGTGCGTCAGCGGCGCACGGCCGTTGACGTCGCCCACGGCATACAGCCAGGGCCGGCCGGCCACCGCCAGGTGATCGTCGACGTCGAGGCGCTGCGACGCGTCGATGCCGACGCTGTCGAGTCCGAGGTCGGCGGTCGTGGGCCGGCGGCCCGCGGCGACGATGATCTCGTCGACCTCGATCTCGTCGGTCACGTCGTCGCGGTCGACGATCCGCGCACGGACCGGGCCGCCGTGAATGCGGCCGTACCCGGTGTCCCGGACGTCCGCGCGGGTCACGTCGGCAAAGGTCGAACCGAAGCGGATGCCCACCCCGCGATCCCGCAGACATTCGGCGACCAGCTCACCTGCGAAGGGTTCCATGTTCGCGAGCAGACCCGATCCGCGCACGACGAGGGTGACCGAGGCGCCGAGGTCGGCCAGCCAGGTCGCGGCCTCGCAGGCCACCACGCCGCCGCCGAGGATCGCGACCCGGCCCGGCAGGTCGACCATGTTGGTGGCGTCGCGGGAGGTCCACGGCCGGGCGTCGGCCAGCCCGGGGATCGGCGGGATGGTCGCGGTGCTGCCGGTGGCCAACACGACCGCCTCGCGGGCGCGAATCCGCCGCGGACCATTGGTGTCGACGACCTCGACCTCACGCTCGCCGACGATCCGGCCCTGCCCCCGGATGACGTCGATACCGGCCGACGACGCCCACTTCACCTGCGAACCATCATCGCGATGTGAGGTGAATTCGTCTCGCCAGCGCAGCAATGCCGCCCGATCCGGCGCCGTCGACGCGACGGCGGGACGAGCGCCCGGCAGACCTTCGGCGGCGTCGAGCGCGGCGCCCGCGCCCAGCAATGCCTTGCTGGGCATACACGCCCAATACGAGCATTCGCCGCCGACCAATTCGTGTTCGATGATGGCCGCGGTGCGGTCGCTACCGGCAATCGCATAGTCGGCGGCGTTCTCGCCGGCCGGACCGGCACCGATCACCAGGACGTCATAGGTGTCTGCTGTGGTCATTCCTCCACCGTAGGCGCCATCACGCCACGCAACCCGACATCCGCCGCATTACCGGCGGACGGCTCCGGCCACGCCCCGAGGACGCTAATGTGCTCGCAAGATTCCGGCGTCACGTGGGGTTCACCAGCTGTTCGTATGCGTCCCCTACAGTCGCCCGGTCACTTCGGGGCGCTCGCTGCTGTCCCGGCCGAAGTTGCGACGAGGAGATGTGAGTTCATCGATGTTTGCCGGATTGGATCGACGGGAATTCTTGCGGCGGGTCGCCGCCACCGGCGGCGGGGCGCTCCTCACCTCGTGGGCCGCTCCGATCATCGACAAGGCCTACGCCTCGGCCGATCCCGGCGGCTCCGGATCACTGTCGGACATCGAACACATCGTGCTGTTCATGCAGGAAAACCGGTCGTTCGACCACTACTTCGGAACCTATTCCGGCGTAAGGGGTTTCGGTGAGTCCTCGCAGGTGTGGAAGCAGCACGGCTGGGCGCCGGGCAAGGGCCCGACACCCAACGGCTACACCATGCCGTTCCGCCTCGACACCACCACCGATGCCAACCTCGACGGCGAGTGCATCAACGATCCCGACCACACGTGGGCCGGCCTGCACCGCGCATGGAACGGTGGCCGCAACGACGGCTGGCTGCCGATGTCGATCGCCTCGGTCGGACCCGACAACGCCCCGGCGCTGATGGGGTACTACGAACGCGAGGACATCCCCGTGCACCGGTCGCTGGCCGAGGCATTCACCCTGTGCGACGGCTACCACTGTTCGGTCCTCGGGCCCACCGACCCCAATCGCCTCTACTGGATGAGCGCCTCCCTCGACCCGGAGGGGCGACACGGTGGTCCGCTGCTCGAAACCCCCACGCTCATACCGAAATTCGAGTATTCCTGGCGCACCATGCCGGAAAACCTGCGCGACGCGGGCGTCAGCTGGAAGATCTACAACAACAAGGATTTCGGTCCGGTCTCCTCGGTGATCCTCGACGGCATGATGGGCTGCTTCAAGCAGGCACAGAACCCGAATTCCGAACTGGCCAAACGCGGTATCGACCCGACCTACCCCAACGACTTCGCCGCCGACGTCAAGGCCGGCCGGCTACCCAAGGTCTCGTGGGTGATCCCGCCTGCCATGGAATGCGAGCACCCGGCGCTGCCCGCGGCGCTCGGTGCCGTCGGCATCGTGCAACTGCTCGACATCCTCACCTCCAACCCGGCGGTGTGGGAGAAGACCGCACTGATCATCAGCTACGACGAGAACGGCGGCTTCTTCGACCACGTCACCCCGCCGACCGCACCACCGGGAACCCCCGGCGAGTACGTCAGCGTCCCCGACCTCGGCCGCGTCTCCTCGTCGAAGGGCATCCGCGGACCGATCGGACTGGGCTACCGCGTCCCCTGCTTTGTGATCTCGCCCTACAGCCGGGGCGGGCTGGTCGCCTCGGAGACCTTCGACCACACCTCGCAGTTGCGGCTGATCGAGAAACGGTTCGGTGTCGACGTGCCGAACCTGACCGCATGGCGCCGGGCCACCGCCGGCGACATGACCTCGGCATTCGACTTCGGCAGCCGGCCCGACACCACCCGGCCGCACTTCGGCGACCCGAACCCGGCCGCACAGAACGCCCTCGTGCAATGTGGACCGAACATCGCCGCCGGAACGGCCGGACGCGGAACCCCGTATCCGGTCCCGCCCAACAGCATGCCGCGCCAGCAGCCCGGCACCCGCCGGGCGCCGACCGGCTGACCGGGTTCCGGCGGTGGTCGACATCCCGGCGCGTGATGTACTCGGCACATGATCGGTGCACGTGACCCCGGCCGCCCCGCCGCGGTGCTGGCGTTGAGCGATTCGGCAGTCGCCGGGCTCACCATCGGTATCTCCGTGTACGCCGCGGCGATCCTGATCGGCGTCGGTCTCGCGATCAGCGCCGCACAGCGCGGCCGGCGACGCCTGGCCATCACCTGCGCGGTGATCGTCGGTGTGCTCACCATCGCCGGAGTGATCGCCGCCGTGCTGAGCAGCGTCGCCTGAGCCCCTCGGGTCTGGCCCTCGGGAATCAGTGAGCCGCGCCACGTTTCGCCCGTCCGCGGCGTGAACGTGTAAGGTTGGACAACGAATGACCCGCCCTGTGCGGTGTCAGACGTCGTAGAACGACTGTTTTCGGCGGAGCCGCCCGGCCATCGCACCGATGGGCCACCGGGGCCATCACACCGATGACCCTCCGGGCCAGGAGCACCGCCTCGATCACTCCACTTCATACGGCGAACGAATGCGCGAGCCCGCGCCTTCGCCACCGATCTCGCGGACGTGGATGATCCCTGTGCCGTGAGACCTGCCCGAAAGGCACCCTCCATGGCCACATTCGAATCCCTCGGCGTGCCATCCGCACTCGTCGATGTCCTCGCCGCCGACGGCAAAACCGAGGCCTTCCCCATCCAGTCCGACACCCTGCCCGACACCCTCGACGGCGCCGACGTTCTCGGCCGCGGCCGTACCGGCTCCGGCAAGACGCTGGCCTTCGCGATCCCGCTGGTCGCCGGCCTGTCCGAGATGGACGTCACCCGCAAGCCGGGCGCCCCCACCGGACTCGTCCTGGCACCCACCCGCGAGCTGGCCACCCAGATCGCGACCGCCATCGAACCCCTCGCGGCGGCGCTCGGCCTGCGCGTCACCACGATCTTCGGCGGCGTCAGCCAAAAGCGCCAGGAAGATGCGATGCGTCGCGGTGCCGACATCGTCGTCGCCTGCCCCGGGCGCCTCGAAGACCTTGTGCAGCAACGTATTGTGCGCCTCGATGACGTAGAGGTCACCGTGCTCGACGAGGCCGATCACATGGCCGACCTCGGCTTCTTGCCCGCGGTCACCCGCATCCTCGCCGCCACTCCCGCCGACGGACAGCGCCTGCTGTTCTCTGCCACCCTCGACAACGGTGTCGACAAACTCGTCAAGCGCTTCCTGCACAATCCGGTGATGCACTCCGTCGACGACTCGTCGTCGCCGGTCGAGCAGATGACCCACCACGTGTTCGAGGTTGCCGGCGCCGGCGACAAGACCGCGCTGATCAACACCCTCGCCTCGGGTGTCGGACGCCGAATCCTGTTCACCCGCACCAAGCACCAGGCCAAGAAGCTCGCCAAGAAGCTGACCGCCGACG
Source organism: Gordonia sp. DT30 (assembly GCF_049844915.1). NCBI lineage: Bacteria > Bacillati > Actinomycetota > Actinomycetes > Mycobacteriales > Gordoniaceae > Gordonia > Gordonia sp. DT30. Next base: position 9,052 of record NZ_JBNCLY010000007.1, read on the forward strand.
GCATCCCCGCCGTCGACCTGCACGGCAACCTCAGCCAGGCACAGCGTGACCGCAGCCTCGCCGCCTTCGGCAACGGCTCGGTCCGGGTACTCGTCGCCACCGACGTCGCCGCCCGTGGTGTCCACGTCGACGACATCGAGCTGGTGGTGCATGTGGACCCGCCGGCCGAGCACAAGGCCTACCTGCACCGGTCGGGCCGCACCGCGCGTGCGGGCAATGCCGGTGACGTCGTCACCATCTGCCTGCCCGAGCAGCGCCGCGACCTGCGCACGCTGCTGCACAAGGCCAAGATCACGGTGACCCCGCAGCGCGTCGACGCAACGTCGGCCGCCGTCGACGCACTCGTCGGCGAGCGGGCCGCCCACGTCACCCCGGCGCCCGAGCAGCCCGCATCGCAGCGCCCGGCACGGGGTCCGCGCCGCTCCGGTGGCCAGACCGGCGGCCGCAACCGCGGTGGCGCACCCAATGGACGTCAGCACAGCGGACGTCAGCGCGATGAGCAGTCGGCGGGCGGCCAGGGTTCGCGCGGTCGCTCCGGCGGCGGCCACCGGTCCTCGACCGGACATCCCGAGGGCAACGGCGCATCCCGGTCCACCGGTAATCGCGGTGGCAACGGCCGCAACGGCAACGGCCGGGCCGCCACCCGGCACACGACCTCCTCGGCACGCTGATCTGATCACACGCTGATCCGGTCAAGGCCCGGTCGGCGCCATGAGTCACCACTCATGGCGTCGGTCGGGCCTTTGCGTTCGTGCGGCTCCTCGCCTGTCCGCGCCCATCCGCCTCGGCGATTACCGACTGCTCGCTCGGCTATCGCTCGTCGGGCATAGTGTGTTGTGGAACACAGACGTGGCGCCACATCCCGGGACGGCGTCACCTCTCGAGACGGAGGACACATGCGCGAGATCACCAAGTTCTACATCGACGGCCAGTGGGTCGAACCCGCCGAACTCAACGTCACCGACGTGATCAATCCGGCGACGGAGAAGTCGGCCGGACAGGTCGCCCTCGGCTCCGCCGCCGACGTCGATGCCGCTGTCGACGCGGCCCGGCGCGCGTTCACCACCTGGGGCACCACCTCGGTCGACGAACGTGTCGGCGTGCTCAACGCGGTCATCGCCGAATATCAGAAGCGGATGGACGATCTGGCCGCCGCGGTCACCGAGGAGATGGGCGCACCGGACTTCCTCGCGAAGAACGCGCAGGTACCCATTGGGCTGGGCCACTTGATGGCCGCGGCGCAGGCACTGCCGAACTACTCGTTCGCGCAGGACCGCGGCACCTCGCGCATCGTCAAGGAGCCGATCGGCGTGTGTGGTTTCATCACGCCCTGGAACTGGCCGCTCAATCAGGTCATGTGCAAGGTGGCGCCGGCGCTGGCCACCGGCTGCACGATGGTTCTCAAACCCTCCGAGGTGGCACCGTTCTCGGCTGCGATCGTCGCCGAGATCTTCGATGCGGCCGGCGTTCCCGCCGGGGTGTTCAATCTGGTCAACGGCGACGGCCCGGGTGTCGGATCGGCATTGTCGGCGCACCCGGGGATCGACATGGTCTCGTTCACCGGTTCCACCCGTGCGGGGGTCGAGGTCGCGCGGAACGCGGCACCGACCGTCAAGCGCGTCGCCCAGGAACTCGGCGGCAAGAGCCCCAACATCATTCTCGACGACGAGGACCTCGCCGCCAACGTCGCGGGCGGGGTGGCGTCGATGATGGTGAACTCAGGGCAGTCGTGCAATGCGCCGACCCGGATGCTGGTCCCGGCCGCCCGGCTCGACGAGGCCGCCGACGCGGCCCGCTCGGTCGAGCCGAAGCTGACCGTCGGTGATCCGTCCGGTGACGTCCGACTCGGCCCGGTGGTGTCCGAGGCGCAGTTCGACAAGATCCAGGGACTGATCGAGCGGGCCATCGACGACGGCGCCGCCCCGATCTTCGGCGGTCCCGGCCGTCCCGACGATCTGCCGACCGGATATTACGTGCGCCCCACGGTGTTCCGCGATGTCACCAACGACATGGAGATCGCTCGTACCGAGGTGTTCGGGCCGGTGCTCGTGCTCATCGGCTACCAGGATCTCGATGACGCGGTCACGATCGCCAACGACACCGACTACGGATTGGCCGGCTACGTCTCCGGCAAGGACACCGAGAAGGTGCGCGAGGTCGGCGCCCGCATCCGTGCGGGTTCGATCTCGCTCAACGGCGCGCAACTCGACCCGTCGGCACCGTTCGGCGGCTACAAGCAGAGCGGTAACGGCCGCGAGTGGAGCGACTACGCCTTCGACGAGTTCCTCGAGGTGAAATCCCTTCTCGGATATGGCGCCTGACAAGCGCTGCAGGCCCGGGCCGTCCCGTCCGCACTGTGCGGACGGGACGGCCCGATCTCTAGGAGGCGGCCCGATCTCTAGGAGGCGCCGACCCGATCGGCCAGCCAACGCGTGAGAGTGCCGATCACCTCGGCCTTTTCGGGTTCGTTGAAGATCTCGTGCCGCAGTCCGTCCCAGATGACGAGCGTCTTGTCGGGCGACGACGCCAGCCGCTCCACCAGACGGCTGCCCTCCGGGTTGGTCAGTGTGTCCTCGCTGCCGTGCATGACGAGGACCGGCATCCGCAACGACGGCAGCCGGGCGGGGAACGACTGCATCGTCGACACCATCTCGGCGCCGAGTCGCGCGGGGATCTTGCCGCGGTGCACCAGCGGGTCGGCCTCGTAGGCGGCCACCACATCCGGGTCGCGACTGATGCTGCCCGAGTCGAGTGCCATCGTCGGCAGCCGGGGTGCGATCTTGCCGACGATCTTCGACATCGCGATCAGCGGTGCGGGCAAGTCGTCGCCGGGCATGATGGCGGCCCCGGTCAGCACGAGTCCGGCGAGCCGATCGGGATGGTCGAGGGCGTAGTCGAGCGCGATGCAACCGCCCATGCTGTGACCGATCAAGTAGGTCGGTAGCCCTTCGACGGCGACCTCGGTGATGACCCGGTCCAGGTCGTCGGTGTATTCGCCGAATCTGGTGATGCGCATGCGGGCGCCCCCCGAGCGTCCGTGCCCGAGATGATCGGGCACCGCGACCAGATACCCGGCGCTCAGCAGCGCCTCGACCACGTGGCCGTACCGCCGGCCGTGCTCACCCATCCCGTGGGCGATGACGACCACCGCGCTCGGCTCGCTCTGCGGGCGAAAGACGTCGTAGACGATCGTCTCGCCGTGGGCACCGCGAAAGCTGCGTTCGTCGTGAGTGCTCGCCATGGCTACGCGAGTCCGATCCGCGACATCACGCTGCGGCCCGCCGACTCGATGGCACCCAACGGCCGCAGCGCCGTCTCACCCACTGCGACAAGGTATTCCACACGCCCGACCACCTTTTCCAGGCGCATCACGACGTCGGCCATCCGGTCGACCGTCTGGTCGACCATGGTCAGGGTCGACCCCAACTGGCTCATCGTGGTGTTGAGCGATTCGATGGTTCCGTCGAGGTCACCGAGAGTGCGGTCGAATCCGTCGAGCGCCACTCCCATATCCGAGAGGATCGTGTCGACCTGCTCCACGGTCACGTCGGCGTTGAGGGCCGCCTGTGCGAGCTTCCGAAACCGTTGACGCTCAGCGGGACGAGCTCCCACGCCGTACTGCACACCTTTATCTGCCGTACCACTATCTGCCATGTGTGTCATTATCCGTCGGCTGCGGCGGGCCGGAGGGCGATTCGAGCAGCATCTGTGCCCGGCGCGCGAGATCGGCACGCATGGATTCCGGCTCGATCACCGTGAGGCGCACGTCGAAGGACAATGCCCACAGCATCCGGATCGCGTGCGCGCCGTCGGCGAACCGCAGGCGAATCCGTACGCGATCGGTGCCGTCGGTCGCGGTGTCCGGGTCGTCGTCGACGGCGAGCACGGTGACGGGCCCGTCGGTGATCGCCGGCATCGTCGCGCGCGGGCAGATGATGACCACGTCGGCCGGTTCGAAGGCGGAGCGGAATGCCGCTTTGCGCCGTTCCCACACCTCGTCGAGGTCGACGTCGGCGTCGCGTTGCGCCGGCTCCGCCAGGACCTCGACTGCCGACATCCGGGAGAGCCGATACATCCGTTCGGCCCCATGCGAATTCGCAATCAGATACCACGTATCGCCGGCGACGACCAGTCCGACCGGATCGAGGATGCGTTCGGTGGGTTCGGGGGGTTCGACGCCGCGGCGCTGATACATCACGCGGATCCGCCATCCTTCGACGACGGCCCGCTGCACCGGTGCCAACGCGTCGAGATTCTCCGGCGCCCGGACGAATCCGTCGGAGCGCACCAGGATTCGACGCGCGGCGTCGGCGACCTGACTGCGGTGAGTTTCCGGCAACGACGCCTCGAGTTTGCGTTTGGCGCTCGCCGCGGCCGGCGAGTTGATGCGGCCGCCGGCCGACAGCAGGGCGATCGATTCGCCGAGCGTCAGCCCGGACAGGTCGGTGCGGTAGCCGGGCACGAGCGCGAACCCGCCACGCCGACCCCGCTCCGCATAGACCGGGACACCCGAGAGCGAGAGCGCCTCGATGTCGCGCAGGACGGTGCGTTCGGATACCTCAAGCTCGGCCGCCAGGTCGGCAGCGGTCATCCGGCCCCGCGATCGTAAGAGCATCAGGACCGACAGCAGTCGCTCGGCGCGCATGGAAAAAGTCTGTCAGAAAAACATGACACAAGGTGTCAGGTATTGCCGGTTCACTGGTTCTCATCCAGCCCGGACAACCGAGAGGACCTCATCATGACCAGCAACCAGCCCGCCGACCCGCGCCCCGTCTACGCGGCCGCGACCCGCTGGGCCACCGACCTGATCGGCGGCGTCCGCGACGATCAGCTCGATTCCCCCACCCCGTGCGACGACTTCGATGTACGCACCCTGGCCGGACACCTCGTCGCCGTCGCCGGGCGTGCCGTCGCCCTGGCCGAGCGGGGTGATGTGGACGGCACACCCAGGATCGACGACCGACACGACGCCGCCACCTACCGCCAACTCTCCGACCACGCCATCGAGCTATGGGCCGACGACGCGAAACTTGCTGCGCCGGTAAAGGTTCCGTGGGGCGACGTGCCCGGCGCCGGGGCCCTGTGGGGATACGTCAACGAAACACTGGTACACGGCTGGGACCTTGCCGTCGCGACCGGTCAGGACCCGGAAGCCGACCCGGCGCTCGCCCAGGCGGCTCTCGCGGTCGCGCAGCAGTTCATTCCGGCGGCGATCCGCGCCGACGACGGCGTGCCGTTCGACGCCGTCGTGGAACCCCGCCCCGGCGCCGGCGCCACCGAACGCCTGGCTAATTGGTCGGGGCGTGAATCGACGTCGTGGGTGTCCGCGGTGACGACGACGTAGCCATCAGACAGCAACCGGCCCGGACCACACCGTGGTCCGGGCCGATCGTTCGAGTGGGACGGCCCCGGATAATGCGCCTCTCGGCAAGTGGCCGCTCGTAGCGGCGAAAGGGGTGGGGCCCGGGGCAGAATTCCGAAGCCGTCGCGGGGTACAACCGGCCGCCGTCTCGATGTATTCCGTCGGGTCTGCGAGCGCCGGCGTCACGACGCCGACGGAATCCCCCGTCCGCACCGTCACCCGCGGTGGGAGATGCACGCGGGTTCCTGAGGGCCGACCATCGATCACCGCACCACCGGTTGCGTGGCAGGTGCCGCATCGACCGCGTCGTCGGCCACACCACCGTCGCGCAGTCGCACACCCTTCGTCTCCGGGAGTCGGCTGACGACGATGATCCCGAGAATCGCGATCGCCAAGACGTAGAACGCCGGCGCCGCAGCCATTCCCGTCGCCGCGACGAGCGCCGAGGCGATCAACGGGGTCGTGCCGCCGAATATCGCGTAGCCGACGTTGTAGCCGATCGCATGACCGGTGAATCGCACGGACGTGGAGAACAATTCGGCCATGGTGACGAACCCGCCCGCCGAGAAGAGCGCCACTCCCGCACCGATCAGCACCTGACCGCCGATCGCAGCAGCGACGCTGCCTTGAGACGCGAGAACCAATGCAGGCCAGGAAATCACCCCGGTCCAGACCGCACCGGCGAACATGCACGGTTTGCGGCCCACGCGGTCGGCCAGCAACCCACAGGGCACAAGTATCACCGCCATCGCGGTCACCCCGATGGCATTCGACACCAGCGCCGCCGACGGGCCGAGTCCCGCCACCGTCACCAGGTAGCTGTACATGTAGCTCAGCAGCAGATACGCCCCGACGCCCTGCACGGCCACGATCAGCATCACGGCGATGATCGCCCGCCAGTGCTCGACGAGGACGGTCCGGATCACTCCGCGGACCGGAGCGGCCCGTCGTGCCGCGACGAACTCCTCCGGGTCGTCGAGAAGGCTGCGCAACCAGAGTCCGACCACCGCGAGGAGACCACCGGCCAGGAACGGGATCCGCCAGCCCCACGAGGCGTATGCCGCATCTCCGAGGCCGGCACGCAGACACAGGATCAGACCTGCGGCCACGAGAATCGGCAGCCACGAACCGGCCACACAGATGCTGATCCAGAGCGCCCGGTGGCGCGGCGGTGCGGACTCGACGATGTAGGCGGCCGCGCCACTGGTCTCACCACCGGCCGAAAACCCTTGCGCGACACGGCAGACCAGCAGAAGCGCCGGGGCCGCGAGTCCCACGGTCGCATAGGTCGGCAGCAGCCCGAGAGCCGTGGTGGCAGTGCCCATCAGCAGCACGATGATCGCGAGCGTACGAATCCGTCCGAGTCGGTCACCGATCCGGCCGAAGTAGGCGCCACCGATCGGACGGGCCAGGTACGCGACTGCATAGATCGCGAAGGTGCTCATGATCCCGGCCGTGGCACTGGACTCGGGGAAGAAATGCGCGGCGAGAACCGGCGCGGACAAGCCGTAGATGAGAAAGTCGTACCACTCGACGAACGTTCCGATCGATCCCCCGATCAGGCGACGACGTGGGCTCACTGATGTCATGGTGCTCCTCATGGAATCTGGACCCGCCGGGTTCGACGGCGAGCCGGTGCACCGACAGTAAGTGTGATCTACCTCTCAGACTGTCGCAGAGGTGACATTCTCGTCAGGCCAGATCGGAGCACAGCAGCCGCAGACGATCCAGCTCGTTCAGGTGCACCTCGCCGTAGCTGAGGCGTACGACGCCCTCGCTCTCGAGTTGGCGCAACTGCCGGTTGAGTGTCTGCCGGGAGACTCCGAGCACCCCACCGAGTTCGGCTTGCGTCAGCGACACCATGGGCCGCCCGTCCGGTCCGGGCGCGGCCAGGGCCAGCAGCTGACGGGCCAATCGGGACGGCAGGTCCGCCAGCGAAGCGGACGCGAGCTCGCTGCTGAGTATTCGGATGTCACGGAGCAACGAACGCATGATGGCGTCGTCGATCGACCTGTGCGCCGAACGCAGCCGGTTCATCGTCGCCTCGTCGAGAACCTGTACCTCGACGTCGGACCGGGCGACCGCGGTCTGCGGCAGCCCTTCTCCGTCGATGAGCGAGCTGATGCCGAAACCTTCACCCGGCCCCAGCAGCCCGGCGAGGTGCTCGCGACCGTCGACCGTGCTGTAGGAGAGCCACACTCGACCGGACAACAATCGGTACATCAGCCGCTGGCGGTCCTCCTGCATATAGATACGTTGCTCGGCGCGGAAATGCCGCACCACGGCAGCGTCGTCGAAATCGCGGCGCGCCTCGGGCGAGAGGTATCGGAAGAATTCCAGGCGTCGACCGGCCCCGGCATATCCACGCGCCGCGCCCGCCCCGCGATCGGATTGCGCGGCGCGCGACGACTCATTTCTCCGAAGTGTCACATCGTTGACAGTACGCGATCTGCGTCACACCTAGAGTCGCTCAACACAAGCCCGCTGACGCTCGAAAGGTGACGTCGTGAAACGCATTCAGCTGCACGCCTTCAAGATTGCCGGTGTCGGCCACACCGCCATCGGCACGTGGCGCAACCCGTACAACCAGGAACACCGCTACACCTCCCTGGACTACTGGATCGATACCGCGCGCACGCTCGAGCGCGGCATGTTCGACAGTCTGTTCATCGCCGACTTCCCCGGCCTCAACGACATCTATCAAGGTTCCGCCGATGCTGCGCTGCGTGAGGCCGTCGCGGTACCCCTGAATGATCCGGCCATGGCGGTCTCGGCGATGGCCGCCGCCACCAATCATCTGGGGTTCGCGCTCACCGCGTCGACCACCTACGAGCAGCCGTACAGCTTCGCCCGGCGCATGACCACGCTCGATCACCTGACGCGGGGCCGCATCGGGTGGAACATCGTCACCTCGGCCACCGCGTCGGCGGCGCGCAACCTGGGACTCGACCGCCAGATCCCACACGACGAGCGCTACGCCATCGCAGAGGAGTTCATGGAGGTCGTCTACCGGCTGTGGGAGGGCAGCTGGGAAGACGATGCCGTGATCCGTGACGCCGACCGCGGCGTCTTCACCGATCCCGACCGGGTCCATCCCGTCGACCACCACGGCAAGTACTTCTCCGTGCCGGATGCTTTCATGTGCGAGCCGTCGCCGCAGCGCACCCCGGCCCTGTTCCAGGCAGGCGCCTCCTCGGCCGGGCAGCAGTTCGCCGTCAAGCACGCCGAGGCGGTCTTCCTCGTCGGCACCGATGTCGCCTCGCTGCGCAAGGCCACCGCGTCCAGCAAACAGCTGGCAACCGCCCAGGGCCGGCCGACGGAGAGCCTCAAGTTCATCGCCGGGGTCTCGGTGGTCGTCGCACCGACCGACGAGCAGGCCCAGGTAAAGCTGCGTCAGCAGCTCTCGTATGTGAGTGCGGAGGGAACCCTCGCCCGCCACGCATCCCTGATGCAGGTGGACTTCGGATCCGTCGACATCGACGCCCCGCTGCAATACATCGACACCGACGGAATCCGGTCACTTCTCGAACGCTTCACCGTCGGCGATCCCGATCGGGTGTGGACACCACGGCAGGTCGGCGCACTGCTCGCCCGATCCCTCGGCGGCATCACCATCGTCGGATCGCCGACGACCGTCGCGGACCGACTCGAAGAACTGATGGAGGACGCCGACATCGACGGCATCAACGTCTACGACAATCTCCCGCTCCGGACACTTCCCGAGTTCGTCGATCTCGTGGTCCCGGAACTACAGCGCCGCGGGCGGGTACGACGCGAATACGCCTCGGATACGTTGCGCGGCAACATCACCGAGGGTGCCGATCGCCTTCCCGACAGCCATGCCGGTGCCCGATATCGCCGGTCGTCCCGTGTCTCGCAGCCCCCCGCCGCCGCCGCCATCTGATCGAGCACACACCACCGACGTGAGGAACAACGACGTGATCCGTGAAGGCGACATCGCCGCTCTGCTCGTCAATCAGCAGATCTACGAACCCATGTGCAGCTTCTACTGGTGCGAACCGGGCGACGACCCCGACCTGAACTGGCTCGATTCGAATCGATACCACGACGTCTTCGAACGCTGCGCCGTGCACAAGGAGGCCTGACCGTGCCCGCCAATCCGGCTGCCGCACCAACCGAATCCGCGGACGCCCCGCCTCCGCCACCGCCACCGACGCTCGCCGATCGGTATCGCACCGAGGACGGCACCGTCGCGCTCACCGGACTCCAGGCGCTCGTCCGCCTGCCATTCGATGTGCTGCGGTGCGAAACCCGCGCCGGCCGGTCCACCCGCGTCTTCATCTCCGGTTACGAGGGTTCGCCTCTCGCCGGATACGACCTGGAACTGCAACGCAATCAGACTCTCGTCGATGACGCGGATCTGGTGTTCAGCCCGGCGGTGAACGAGGAACTCGCCGCCACCGCGGTACAGGGTTCCCAGCTCGCGTCGCAGTCGGAGCACAAGACCGTCGACGGCGTGGTCGGCTTCTGGTACGGCAAGAGCCCCGGGCTCGACCGCGCCAGTGATGCACTGCGTCATGCGAATCTGATGGGAACCGCACCCACCGGGGGTGCGGTCGCCCTCGTCGGTGACGACCCGTCGGCGAAGTCGTCGACAGTGCCGGGCGCGTCCGAGGCCCTCCTCGCCGAACTCGGTATGCCCGTGCTGTATCCGGCCGATCCGCAGGAAGCGCTCGACCTCGGCCTCCACGCGGTGGCCATGTCGCGGGCGACCGGGCTCTGGGTCGGGATGAAGATCGCGACAAATGTCGCCGACGGGTTTCAGTCCGTACACGTCGGTGAGCATTCCGTCCTCCCCGAGCCGCCCTCGGAAGCGGTTGTCGACCATGTCATCTCGGCGAACCTGGCACAACCGGTGATCGGCAGGCTGGAGCTCAGCCGCGAGACGACCCGCCTCGAGGCCGCACGCCGGTACGGAACCGTCCACGGACTGAACCGGATTCATCGTCGGCACGACGGTCAGCGCGTCGGGATAGTGGCCGCGGGCAAGACTTTTCTGGATGTGGAGCAAGCGCTCACGACGCTCGGGCGCGGCGCCGACGACGCGGACGGCCCCACGGTTCGGCTGCTGCAATTGCGCATGCTCTTCCCGCTCGAGGACGGTCTGGTCCGCGAATTCGCCGACGGGCTCGACGAGATCATCGTCGTCGAGGAGAAGCGGCCCTTCATCGAATCGGCGTTGAAGGACGCGCTGTACGGCACTTCACACGCGCCCACCATCACCGGCAAACGGGATCCCACCGGTGCACCGCTCTTCGCAGTCGAGGGCGAGCTCGACGTCGACCGCGTCATCGCCGGTCTGCGCCGGCGTCTTGGCTCCCCCCAACACGGGGCCGACGGCGACGACGGCGGAAATGTCGCGACGCGCCGCGACATCTCCGCTTCGCTCCGTAGCCTGCCGCTGCTGACGCGCACGCCGTACTTCTGTTCAGGCTGTCCGCACAACTCGTCGACGCGGGTTCCCGAGGGATCGATGGTCGGCGCGGGAATCGGCTGCCACGCCATGGTGGCGGTGATGGATCCGGGAATCGTCGGCGACGTCACCGGACTCACCCAGATGGGCGGCGAGGGCGCGCAGTGGATCGGCATGGCCCCCTTCGTCGCACACGACCATCTGTTCCAGAACCTCGGCGACGGCACCTTCCACCATTCCGGCAGTCTCGCGATTCGCGGCGCCGTCGCCGCCGGTGTCAACATCACCTACAAGCTGCTCTACAACTCCGCAGTCGCGATGACCGGTGGGCAACAGGCGGTCGGACTGATGACCGTCCCACAGATCTGTCAGGAACTGCTGGCCGAGGGCGTGGCCCGGATCATCGTCACCACCGACGAGACCAAACGCTACCGGCGCGTGCGGCTTCCACGATCGGTCAAGGTGTGGGACCGTCGGCGCCTCGACGCCGCACAGCAGGTGCTGGCGCAGACCCCCGGGGTCACAGTACTCATCCACGACCAGGAATGCGCCACCGAATTGCGGCGCAAACGCCGTCGCAACCTCGTGCCACGACCCGAGCGCACGGTGGTGATCAACGAGCGTGTCTGCGAAGGGTGTGGCGACTGCGGACGAAAGTCGAATTGTCTATCTGTACAACCGGTTTCGACCGAGTTCGGTCGCAAGACCGAGATCGATCAGTCGACCTGCAACAGCGACTATTCCTGCCTCGACGGCGATTGCCCGGCCTTCATGACGGTTCGGCCGGGACGTGCGACCACGGCGCCCGAGCAGCACGCCGCCACGGGAACACCGGATTCCGCGGCGTTCGACGACCCGGTCGCCGGCCTGCCGACGCGGACCCGCACCCTCCGGATCACCGGGGTCGGCGGGACCGGCGTGGTCACCCTCGCACAGACCCTCGGTCAGGCCGCGACCCTCGCCGGAATCACCGTGCGCGCACTCGATCAGACCGGCCTCGCGCAGAAGGGCGGTGCGGTGGTATCCGATCTGCGGCTGTCGCCGGACCCTGAATCCGCTGCGCACAAACTCGCCGCAGGCACCTGCGACCTCTATCTCGCCTGCGACCTTCTCGTCGGCGCCGACGAGCGCAACCTGGAGGTGACCTCGCGGGAGCGCACCACCGCTGTCGTGTCCTCGGCGAAGATCCCCACGGGGCAGATGGTCATCGACACCACGACGGCCTTTCCCGACGACGACCAGACCATCGGACGCATCCGCGCGGCCACGCGGCCGGGAAGTATGTTCCTCGATGCCAGGTCCGCGTCGGAACGGTTGTTCGGGGAGGGACAATTCGCCAACGTCCTTCTCGCGGGCATCGCGTATCAGAAGGGCGCCATCCCGATTCCCGCCGCGAGCATCGAGGAGGCGTTGCGGCTCAATGGAGTCAAGGTCGAAACCAACCTCGCGGCCTTCCGACGTGGCCGGCAGGCAGTGGCCGATCCGGAGGCCTTCGCGCGGGCGGTCACGCCGGCGTCGGCGACACCGGAGACCCCCTCGGCGGTCATGCGGCGCATCGCCGGCCGGGTCCGGTCGGCACCCGATTCCGAGCTCACCCGCCTGGTCACCATCCGCGTCGGTGAACTGATCGCCTTCCAGAACACCGCTTACGCCGGCGAATACGCGGATCTGGTCGAGATGGTCCGGGCAGCCGAGGCCGACACTATGGGCAACAGCACCGCCCTCGCCGAGGCCGCCGCCTGGTCACTGCACAAGCTCATGGCCTACAAGGACGAATACGAGGTGGCGCGGCTCCTTCTCGGTGAATCGGGTGAAACTGCCGCGGCCGGAATCGTCGGTCCGGGTGCCACGGTGTCCTATCGTCTGCACCCGCCGGTCCTGCGCAGCATGGGCATGGACCGCAAGATCAGCCTCGGCAGCTGGTCGCGGCCGGCGTTCCGGCTGCTCGTGGCCGGACGCCGTCTTCGTGGCACACCTCTCGACCCGTTCGGATACACGAAGATCCGGCGCCTCGAGCGGCATCTCGTCGAGGAGTTCACCGACGTGCTCCGGAATCTCGCCGCCGAGCTGACCCCGGAGAACCACGCCGACGCCGTCACGATCGCCGGGCTGCCCGACATGATTCGCGGGTACGAACAGGTCAAGCTCGACAACGTCGCCGCCTACCGCAACCGGCTCCGCGAACTGCAGACCGACGACGCGGCGGTGGCCTAGTGACCACGATCGTGCGCATCCGTCCGGCGCGGTCGACCGTGACACCACCGCGCCACCCGGTGCCGCATGGCGCCTGGGACACCCATGCGCATGTCTTCGGTCCGCGGGAACTCTTCCCGCAGAGTCCCACTCGGTCGTATGTCGCGCCGACGCAGGGAGTCGACCGCTACCTCGGAGTCCTCGACGCGCTCGGCATCCGGCACGGCGTCCTGGTCCAGCCGTCGGTGTATCACCAGGACAACTCGTGTCTGCTCGCCGCACTCGACGAGGCACCGGATCGTCTCGTCGGCGTCGTCGACGTCGATGTGCTCGACACCCCCGATGATGTCCTGCACTCGATGACACGCCGAGGGGTGGTCGGATTGCGGGTCCAGTGGCCCGGGAATCACTCGGTCGACCGACTGAGGGCCACCGCCGACCGACTCGCCGAGCTGGGATGGCACCTCGACCTCCGCGTCGCCGGCGCCAGGGCACTGACAGATCTCGCTCCGGTTCTCGCCGCATCACCGGTCCCGGTCATGATCGAGTCCATGGGTAGTCCCCGCGCCGGAGAGTCCTTGCAGAGCAGTGGATTTCGTTCCCTGTTCGATCTGCTGACCGAGCCCGACCGCTACGTGAAACTGTCGCACGTCTACCAGGTCGATGCGTCGGGCCCACCCTACCGGGGCGCCACACCGTTCGCCCGCGCGCTGATCGAGCATGCCCCCGATCGTCTGGTGTGGGGATCGGACTGGCCCCATCCCATGCCACCCGACGAGTTCCTGCCCGACGACGGCGCCCTCGTCGACCTGGTGCCCCACTGGACCGGCGACGCCGATACGACCCGACTCATACTGCGCGACAACCCGTTTCGTTTCTATCGTCCACGATCTCAAGGAGGCCTCTCATGACCAGACCACGCGCGGTGGTCACCGAACCCATTCATCAGGTGGGAATCGACCTGCTCCGAACCGTGTTCGAGGTCGAGACCGACTACGACCGCTACCTCGACCCGGCGACACTGGGCCACGCACTCGCCGACGCCGACGCGGTGGTCATGCGATCCGCCGGACTTCCCGCGCAGACGTTGCGAAGCAGCCCGTCGTTGAAGGTGATCGCCAAACACGGTGCCGGCCTCGACTCCGTCGACATCGCCGCCGCGACCGATCTGGGCATCGTCGTGGCCAACAGCGGCGACGCGAACTCAGGAAGTGTCGCCGAGCACGCGGTGGCCCTCATGTTGGCAGTGCTCCACCAGATACCGACCACCGACGCCAAGGTCCGGCAGGCCGCGTTTCGCCGACCCGGCGAGGTCGTCCTGGGAGATATCTCCGAGGCGACCGTCGGTCTGATCGGCTTCGGCAACATCGCGCGCCGGGTGGGCCACATGTGCGCCGCCGGGTTCGGAGCCGAGGTTCTGGCCCTCGACCCGTTCGTCACGGCCGAGGAGATGGCCGCCGAGGGCGTCACCAAAGCCGTGGATCTGCAAGATCTCCTGCCCCGCTGCGACGTCGTCTCGGTCCACGTTCCGCTCGGACCCGAGACCCATCACCTCATCGGCGCCGACGAACTCAAGCTGCTCGGGCCGCGCGCCGTGCTCGTCAACACCGCGCGCGGCGGTGTCGTCGACGAGGCCGCACTGCTCGCCGCACTCGATGCCGGAGAACTGCGGGGCGCCGGACTCGACGTCCTCGAACACGAACCGCCACGAGCCGGGGACCCGTTGTTCGGCAGTCCTCGCGTCGTGCTCTCACCCCACGTCGCCGGGGGCACCGAACTCGCACGGCAACGCATGGCCTGTGCTGCGGCGCAGGCGGCCATCGACGTGATCGAGGGCCGTCGACCCGAATATCTCATCAACACGGCCGTGCTCGACCACGCCCGTGTGAGTCTGGAAGGAATCCACTGATGCCACACCACATCTACACCCGTATCCCCGAGTGCCCGTCCGACATCCTCGAGGACATCGGCAAATGCGCGATGGCCGACCTGCACGAGGCCATGGACACGATGCCCGGCCGCACCTCGCTCCTGGATCCCAGCATTCGCGCACTCACGGCGGGACAGACGGTGGTCGGCCAGGCCGTCACCGTCAACACCTTTCCCGGCGACGGCCTCGCCGGACACCGCGCCCTACAGCTCACCGGACCGGGGTCGGTGCTCGTGGTGACCAGCCCGGGCGAGCCCGACACACCGCTGTTCGCCGAGCTGGTCTCGCTGGCAGCACGTGAACTCGGTACCGCGGGCGTGGTCGCCGATGGACCGGTACGGGACTCGGATGCGTTGGTACAGACTCGTTTTCCGGTGTGGTGCCGCGGCACCTACGCCGGCCGGCCGCTCAAGCGGGGGCCCGGCGAGGTGAACGTCCCGGTGGTCTGCGGCGGCGTCTACATCGAGCCGGGCGACATCGTCGTCGCCGACGGGGACGGCGTCCTGCGAATTCCGCTCGCCGACGCCGAGATGGTCCTCGTCGGCGCGCGCCGACGGGCCGAACGCGAGGTCGGCATCCGTGAGGCCATCGCCGGTGGCGCGACGCTGTTCGATCTCGTGGAACTGCGACAGGCGCTCGACGACAGCGACATGGTCGAGATCGACGACACCTGGCACAACAGGAATGGAGCCCGGCGATGACCGCCGCTCCCGCCCGACTGGATCCTGGTGACCCACAGACCCTCCGGCACGTCCTCGGGCACTATCCCAGCGGGGTGGTGGCGATCACCTCCACCGACGCGGACACCGGAATACCCGTGGGGCTCGTCGCGTCGTCGTTCACGTCGGTGTCCCTCGATCCCCCGTTGGTCGCATTCTTTCCCCAGAAGACGTCGACCACCTGGCCGAGGATCCGCCGGCGCCGGGCTTTCGGCGTCGACGTGCTCGACGCCCGCCAGCAGGAGGTGTGCGGCCGACTCGCCGCCAAGGGCGGCGACAAGTTCGCGGCCATCCCGTGGACGACGGACCGACTCGGCTTGCCCTCGATCACCGGGGCGGTGGCCCACATCACCTGCGATCTCGAATCGGTCCACGACGCAGGCGATCACGAGATCGCCGTCGGCCGGGTCCGCGAACTGAGCATCGGGCCGAGCGCCACACCGATGCTCTTCTTCCGCGGCGGTTTCGGCGCCGTCCCCCCACCCGGTCCAGAAGGGAGGAGCTGATGCGCGCATGGCGACTCACCGGCGAACCATCCGTGGAACACGGACTCCGACAAGATGATTCGCAGAGCGAATGCACTCCGCCCATCGGTCGGCAGGTCGTGGTTCGCGTACGGGCCGCCGCACTCAACTTCCGCGACGCGATGATCCTGCGCGGCACCTACGCGGTACCGGCCGCCCCGGGTACCGTCCCCGTCTCCGACGGGGCGGGCGATGTGGTGGCGGTCGGACCCGACACCCGGGATCTGGTCGTCGGCGACCGGGTGGTGAGCACGTACTTTCCCCGGTGGCGCGGAGGAACATTGACGGCCGGGGACGCCGTCGAACAATTCGGGTCGAGCCGGGACGGCGTCCTCGGCGAGTGGTTCGTCTGTGAGGAGGACGAACTGGTCCGTCCACCCGCCCACCTCGACGCCGCGGAGGCGGCCACGTTGCCGTGCTCGGCGCTCACCGCGTGGTCCGCACTCACCGGTCCGGCACCCGTCCTGCCCGGGCAGACGGTGCTGACACTGGGCACCGGTGGCGTGGCATTGTTCGCCGTCCAGTTCGCCAGGCTCTTCGGGGTGCGCGTGATCTCGGCGACCTCGTCGGCCGACAAGGCGAAGAAACTCGCGGATCTCGGTGCCGACGCCACGATCGACTATCGCGCAGAACCGAATTGGGATCGAGCGGTACTCGAGGAAACCGACGGGGCCGGGGTCGACCGGGTTGTCGAGACCGTCGGCCCGCAGACACTGGAACGATCGATACGCAGCACCGCCGTCAACGGCGAGATCGCCCATGTCGGCGGCGGCGGATTCGGTGACGAGCAACCTGTCGCGCTCGACCCGCGGATTCTGCACGGTCGCGCGCTGACCGTCCGTCGTGTGACGGTGGGCAGCCGACAGGATTTCGAGGTGATGAACCGTGCGATCGCCCTGCACCGGCTGCGCCCCGTCATCGACACCGTTGTCGGGTTCGACTCGGCACCCCGTGCGTATGAACGACTCGTCGACCGTGCACACGTCGGCAAGATCGTCGTCGACGTCTCCGATTGCCGGGACTGATGCAGCCACCGCCGCATCGCCGCCGGGGAGTTCACAACCGCAGCGACGGTTCGTCGGCGGTAGACAACGTGAGGACCGCCTCGACGATCGCGTCGAGCTCTTCGATCTCGGCCTCGATGCGGCGCAGCAGCATGGCGACGTCGTGTTCGCGCAGATCACCGCGGATGTCGATGGCGGCCACCAGGTAGTACTTCGCCGGCCCGACGTATTCGACGTGCAGGTAGGTGACCCGATCGATGTCGGGATGGTCGAGCAACTTCTGCAGGATCGCCGCCCGGGTCATCGGCATGGCACGCTGCCCCAACAGGAATTCGCTGTTCCGTTTGATCAGGAACAGGGCGATCACCCCCAGCAACAGGCCCACGAGGATCGAGCCGAGCGCGTCGTAGATCGCCGACCCGGTGAGCTGGTGCAGTCCCATACCGGCGGCCGCGATGGCCAGACCGACCAGGGCCGTGGCGTCCTCGGCGAACACCGCCCGCAACGTGGTGTTGGACGTGCGATTGACGAAGCGCAGCGGGTGCATCGAGAACCGCCGGCCGCCCTTCCTGGCCTGCCGTACCGACTGCAGGAACGACGTCGCCTCGAGCATCGCCGAGATCCCCAGCACGAGGTAGCCGATCAGGTAATTCGTGTCGGCTTCGGGCTTCGACAGCGAGGTGATGCCGTGCATCACCGACACCGCCGCACCGACGGCGAACAGACCGAATGCGGCGAACATCGACCAGATGTAGGTTTCGCGGCCGTATCCGAACGGATGGGCCCGGTCACGGCCCCGCCCGCCACGCCGTTCGGCCACGAGCAGAAAGATCTCGTTGCCCGAGTCGGCCCACGAGTGCGCCGACTCCGCCACCATCGACGCCGAGCCGGTGATGCCCGCGGCGACGGTCTTGGCCACCGCCACCAGAATGTTCATGGCGAAGGCGATGACGACCGTCACCATCGAGTCGGATTGACCGGAGTTCTGCCGCGCGTCGGTGTCTTCGGTGGCCACCCGCCGATCGTCTCACGAACGACGATCCGTCGACGATGACGACAGGCCCCATCGAACGGCAGCCGTGCGTCGTCACACTCGGCCGTCTACAGTCATCCGGTGCCCGCAAGCATGGTGTCGTCGTCGATACGCCGCTGGTTTCTTTCGGACATCTCGCCCGAACCCGCCGGGCTGATGGGTCCGCACCGGGTGGCCGGGGAGCACACCCGGACCCACTCGTGGTGGAAGGTCATGTGCCTGACCGGCGTCGACTACTTCTCGACGCTGGGATACCAGCCGGGTATCGCCGCACTCGCGGCCGGCACCATCGCCCCACTCGCGACCGTGGTCCTGGTCGCGCTGACCCTGTTCGGGGCGCTGCCGGTCTACCGCTACATCGCGGCCCGCTCGACCCGCGGCGAGGGATCGATCGCGATGCTCGAACATCTCCTGCCGCGCTGGGGCGGCAAGGTGTTCGTGCTGGTGCTGCTGGGCTTCGCCGCCACCGACTTCCTCATCACGATGACGCTCTCGGCGGCCGACGCGACCGCGCACTTCACCGAGAACCCGCTCATCCCGTCGGCGTTCGGCGGATATCCGGTCCTCATCACCCTGGTGTTCCTGGCCCTGCTGGGCGCGGTCTTCCTGCGCGGCTTCACCGAGGCCATCACCGTGGCCGTCGGATTGGTGGCGATCTATCTCGCGCTGAACGTCGTGGTGATCATCGACGGGCTGGTGAAGATCGCCACATCACCGCACGTCGTCGTCGACTGGACGCACGCGATGACCGCCGAACACAGCAACCCGTGGATGATGATCGCAGTCGCCCTGCTCGTCTTCCCCAAGCTCGCGCTCGGGCTCTCCGGGTTCGAGACCGGGGTGGCGGTGATGCCGCAGATCAACGGTTCCCCCGACGACCCGCCGTCGGCGCCCCGCACCCGCATTGCGGGGGCACGCCGACTTCTCACCACCGCCGCGGTCACGATGAGCGTGCTGCTCATCACCAGCAGCCTGGTGTGCACCATCCTCATCCCGGAACGCGAATTCAAAGCCGGTGGCGGCGCCAACGGCCGCGCGCTCGCCTACCTGGCGCACGCGAATCTGGGCAACGGCTTCGGCACGGTGTACGACCTCAGCACCATCCTGATCTTGTGGTTCGCCGGCGCGTCGGCGATGGCCGGACTGCTCAATCTGGTGCCGCGTTACCTGCCCCGCTACGGGATGGCGCCCGACTGGGCGCGGGCGTCACGGCCGCTGGTGGTGGTGTTCATCCTCATCGCGGCCGGGGTCACCGTGTACTTCGACGCGTCGGTGGACGCGCAGGGCGCCGCCTACGCCACCGGTGTCCTGGTGCTGATGACGTCGGCGGCCGTCGCGGTGACGCTGTCGGTGCGCAAGAAGCGCCGCATGGTCGCCACCGTCGCGTTCGCGGCGATCGGACTGGTCTTCGTCTACACCACCATCACCAACATCATCGAGCGTCCCGAAGGCGTCCAGGTTGCCGCATTCTTCATCGCGGCGATTCTGATCGTGTCCTTCGCATCCCGCATCAACCGGTCCTTCGAATTGCGCAGCGGCGAGATCACTTTCGACGAGACCGCGCAGCAGATCATCGACGGGGCCGCGGCGTCGGGGTCGATCCAGATCGTCACTCACGATCCCGACGTGCGGTCACTGACCGAATACCAGGAAAAGGAGCTACAGCAACGCGCCGAGAGCCACATTCCCGACGCCGAACAGATCGTGTTCCTGGAGGTCAACGTCACCGACTCGTCGGAATTCGCCACCGATCTCCAGATCCACGGCCGCTACCACGAGGGCGGGTTCCGGATTCTGTGGGTCTCCTCGGCCGCGGTACCCAACACGATCGCGGCGACCTTGTTCGCCATCCGCGACTGGACCGACGAGGTACCCAACGTGTACTTCGAGTGGAGTGAGGCCAATCCCCTCGTCAACCTCTTGCGGTTCTTGTTCATCGGCCAGGGCGAGGTCGCCGCGGTCACCCGCGAGGTCGTCCGCCGCGCCGAACCCGATCTCGACCGCCGCCCGGTGGTACACGTCGGCTGAGGCGGGCCACGCGCCGCAGTCCCGGTCCGGGGTCCATGACAAACGTCATGGACGATCGATGACATCTGCTCTGGGACACGGGGTTGCCGACGCGGCATCGTGAGATGCATGACGACAGCAGCCATCACCACCAGCAACCTGCACAAGACGTTCCGCGGCTCCGACCACCGGCGCGTGACCGCCGTCGACCACCTCGACCTGACCATCGGCACCGGCGAGGTGGTGGCCTTCCTGGGCCCCAACGGCGCGGGCAAGACCACCACCATCGACATGATCCTGGGCCTGACCCGGCCCGACTCCGGCGACATCGAGGTCCTCGGCATGCCGGCCCGGGCGGCCGCACAGGCCGGCCGGATCGCCGCGGTCATGCAGTCCGGCGGGCTGCTTCCCGACTTCACCGTCGAGGAGACCGTACGCATCGTCGCGTCGCTGCACGGACGGACCGCCGACGTCGAATCGGCGATGGCCCGCGCCGACATCGCAAAACTGGCGGGCCGCAAGGTGTCTCGGTGTTCCGGCGGTGAACAGCAACGCCTCAAGTTCGCGCTCGCCACCCTCCCCGACCCGGATCTGATCGTCCTCGACGAGCCCACCGCGGGCATGGACGTGGAATCACGGCGGGCGTTCTGGGCGGCGATGCGGGCCGACGCCACCAACGGCCGCACCGTCGTCTTCGCCACCCACTACCTCGACGAGGCCGACGACTTCGCCGACCGCATCATCATGATCGCCCACGGCCGCATCGTCGCCGACGGCTCGACCGCCGAGATCCGCAACGTCGCGAGCCGCCGGATCGTCTCGGCCGTCGTCGACGACGCCGAACTGCGCACCGTCGCAGGCGCAATCGCCGACCTCGAGGTCGTCGACCGGCGCGGTGGCCGCACCTATCTGTCGTCGGCGGACTCCGACGTCCTGGCCCGCTGCCTGCTGACCTCGACCCACGCACGCGACATCGAGATCGCCACCCACAACCTCGAAGACGCCTTCGTCGCGCTGACGTCGGCCGCCTGAGCGATCATCCGGCAACCATCCACCTATCAGAAGGGCACTGACATGACCATCTCCACCACCGCCGGCACGGCCACCGGGCCGTCGGGCGCACTCGACGGCCGATCGCTGCGCGGCTTCCTCCCGGCCCCGACGTACCTGCGCACCGACATCCGGCGGGTACTGCGCAACCGTCGCGCGCTGATCTTCACGGTGCTCATGCCAGGCCTGCTGTATCTGGTCTTCGGTGCGACACAGAAGAATTCGGATACGGTCGGCTCCGGGAACGTGGCCTTCTACGTCCTGATCGGCATGGCCGTCTACGGCGCCATCCTGGCCGCAGCCACCAACGCAGCCTCCGTCGCGCTCGAACAGCAAGCAGGCTGGACGCGCACGCTGATGATGACGCCCCTGCAGCCGGCCGGATATGTGGCCACCAAAGTCGGTGTCGCGCTGGGGATGGGTGCGCTGCCCATCCTGGTGCTGACCGTCGCGGGTATCGCCACCGGCGCACACGCGACGGCCGGGGTGTGGATCGCCTGCCTGCTCATCGGCTGGCTGGGCGCCTCGGTGTTCGCCGCGTTCGGTCTCATGATCGGCAGCATCATGCGCTCCGACGGCGCCATGCAGGTGATGGGCGGCGTGCTCGCGCTGCTGGCCTTCGCCGGTAACGTGTTCGTCCCGCTGAAGGGAACGATGCTGACGATCGCCCAGTTCACCCCGATGTTCGGAATCGTCACGCTGGCCCGCTACCCGCTCGACCACGGGGTCACCGTGTACGGCACCCAGATCTCGCTCTGGATCATCATCGCGAATGTGGCCATCTGGGCGGTGGTCTTCGCCTCCGGTGCGGCCTTCTTCTACAGTCGCAGTACCGCACGGCAGTGACGACCCAGGCAGTGATCCCCGCGATCGCAGAGCAGAATCGGAGACGATGAGCAGTCCCGGAATCGACCGGTGGGCACCCTGGCGCACTCTCCGCTGGGTGTTCACCGCCATCTGGATGTTGTTCCTGGCGTACCCGATCGGCGCGGTGGCCGCCTCCGATCACGACGCGGCCACCAAGGCGATCGGGTACGTCCTGCTCGGTCTCTTCGCGGTCATCTACCTGCTGGCGTCGGTCTACGTGCTCAACAAGCGGGTGGCGACCGAACCACGCGGGATCTGGGTGTTCATCGTCCTCGTCTGCCTCGCGGCCGGACTGCTCCCCGTCATCGGGCAGAACACCTTCGGCACCGCGCCGTTCATGATAGTGGTCGCCGCCTTCACCTTTCCCACGCTGTGGGCGGCGATCGCGGTCGCCGCGCTGATCGTCGCGTCGGTGGCCGTTCCGACGGTCGCCGGGTGGCCGGTGGACCCCAGCATCGTGATCATCCTGGTCGCCGTCGGATTCACCATGCTCGGCGTCCGGGCGATGTCGGTACGGGAGGGTGAGCGCGAACGGGCCGAGCAACGTCAACGCGAGCTCAATTCCCAGCTCGCGGTGGTCGCCGAGCGGGACCGGGTGGCGCGCGACGTCCATGACATCCTGGGTCACTCACTGACCGTCATCACCATCAAGACCGAGTTGGCCGGCCGCCTCGTCGATCTGGACCCGCAACGCGCGAAAGCCGAACTGGCCGAGGTCAATCACCTCGCCCGGTCCGCGCTGTCGGAGGTACGGGCCACCGTCGGCGGACTGCGCACCCCCGACCTCCCCAGCGCGATCGCCGCCGCCGAGAGCGCGCTGCGGGCCGCCGAGATCGATGCCGCCCTTCCCGATCCGCAGACACCCACCGAACACGGCGAACTGTTCGCGTGGGTACTGCGCGAGGCCATCACCAACGTCGTGCGCCACAGCGGGGCCACGCACTGCCTGGTGCGGATCGACGACCGGTCGTTGTCGGTGTGCGACGACGGCGCGGGCCTGCGCGATGGGGTGCCCGGCAACGGGTTACGGGGACTCACCGAGCGCGTGGAGTCGGCCGGCGGCACCTTGCGGCTCGAATCTGATTCCAGCGGAACGACGTTGACGGCGGTGGTGGCTGATGAGTGAGCCCATCCGGCTGCTGCTCGCCGACGACCAGGCTCTGGTCCGCGGCGCGCTGGCCGCGCTGCTCGACCTGGAGAACGACCTCGAGGTGGTCGCACAGGTGGGTCGCGGCGACGAGGTCGTCGACGCCGCACGCACCTCTGCGGCCGACGTGTGTCTCCTCGACATCGAGATGCCCGGCGCCGACGGCATCGCGGCGGCGGCCGCGCTGCGTGCGCAGCTGCCCGCGGTGCGCTCGCTCATCGTCACCACATTCGGGCGTCCGGGTTACCTACGCCGCGCCATCGACGCCGGGGCGTCCGGATTCGTCGTGAAGGACACGCCCGCAACGGAATTGGCCGACGCGGTGCGACGGGTGCATGCGGGCCTGCGGGTGATCGATCCGACGCTGGCAACCGAGAGCCTGACCAGCGGCGACAACCCGTTGACGCCACGTGAAGCCGAGGTGCTGCGGGCAGCGCTCTCGGGCGCGACGGTCGCGAGCATCGCCGCGACTGTGCATCTGACGGCCGGGACGGTCCGCAATCACCTGTCGTCGGCAATCGGCAAGACGGGCAGCGCGACCCGCGCCGAGGCCGCGCGGATAGCGCTCGAACGCGGATGGATCTGACCGGGTGCGGCAACCGTCGGGCGCTCAGCCGAGATCGACGTCGAGGCCGCGCAGGTAGGCGGCCTGCCCGACGTGCTGTGCGTCGTCGTCGACGATGCTGACCAGGCGCACCCCCAGCGTGACCGGCGGATCCCAGTTGGTGTCGATGATGCGGTCGAGATCGGCGTCGTCGACATCGACCAGGTAATCCACCGTCGCCCGATGGGTGGCGTCGTAGTAGCCGAGCAGCAACTCCACCGGCCCGACCACCCGGATCACGTCCTCGGGGCTCTGGCCATAACCGGTCGCCGACGGCGGAAACGGCAGCGCGAAGCGGTCATACCAGCCGTCGATGGTCCAGATCTGGTCGGTGCCCGCGACATCGGCGATCTGCGCATCTTGTACGCGGGCCAGATGCCACACCAGCCAGGCGATGGTGTTGGCTCCCTCGGCGGGTTGCCAGGTCAGCCGGGCCTCCTCGATCCCGTCGAGGACCGAATGCACGTTCTCCTTGACGCGTTGAAAACCATCGGCGAGGACTTCGGTTGCTCTCATTCCTCCACACCTACTCCCGTATTGCGCTCACCGCATGGATCTCACCGCATGGATATCACCTCATGGATATCAACGCGCGGCGCCGCGGCCCAGACCACACCGAAGGACACGGCGACACCTTAAGGTGGCGTGGTGACCAGCAACCCCGGCCGACGCCGCGGCACTCCGGACAAGAGCCCGCGCGGCGAACGAACTTCCGGAAACGGACACGGCCACAGCCACTCTCACACGCTGAGCGGAATCGCCGCCGATCTGTCACCATTCGCCCGGCGATTTGTGCTGACCGCCCTGGGCATCGCCGGACTCGCGGTGGTCGTCGGCGCCGTGCTGCTGTGGCCGTCGGGCGGCGAGCATTCGATTCCCGCCCAGTTCCGTGGTGCCGACGGCGGACCGATCCATGCGGTCGACGGCGAGGTGGTCGGTCAGACCCGCGGCGACTGCCTCAACCAGATGGTCGGCACGGTGGCCGACACCGCCGACATCCCGATCTCGGGTGCGGGCACCGGTCCCTGCATCGAGAGCGTCGTGCACCTCACCTCCGGCAGCCACTCCGGCAAGTACACGCTGGTGGAGGTGCCGACCAATCGGGCCCAGTCGGGCAGCGGACCGGATTCGTCGGTACAGACCCTCGGTGCCCCGGACGATCCACAGCCCGGCCAGCCCACCCTGCACATCGGTGACTCGATCCGGCTCGCCACGGCACCGGGACCCGACGGGCAACCGCGGTACACGTTCTACGACTTCGCGAGGGGCACCTCGACCATCGTGTGGGCGATCCTGTTTGCCGGCGCGATCATCCTGGTGGCGGCATGGCGGGGTCTGCGCTCACTCATCGGACTGGTCTTCGCGTTCGTCGTGCTCGGGGTCTTCACCCTGCCTGCCATCCTCGACGGCAAATCGCCGGTGGCGGTGGCCGTGGTCAGCTCGGCCGCGATCCTGTTCGTCGTCCTCTACCTTGCCCACGGAATCAGCGTGCGTACCAGCTCTGCCCTGCTCGGCACCTTGCTGTCGCTACTGCTCGCCGCGGTGCTCAGCCGGGCATCGATCGTGACGATGAACCTGACCGGCCTCTCCAATGACCAGGCCACCAATCTGCAGGTGTACCAAGGCGGTATCTCTGTCAGCGGACTGCTGCTGGCCGGTTTCATCATCGGCACGCTCGGTGTCCTCAACGACGTGACGATCACCCAGGCGTCGGCGGTGTTCGAGTTGGCCGCGGCCGGCGAGCCGACCCGCCTGGCCACCTTCCGTGCCGCGATGCGCGTCGGGCGCGACCACATCGCCTCCACCGTGTACACCCTGGTGTTCGCCTATGCGGGCAGCGCGCTGCCGCTGCTGTTGCTGTTCTCGGTCGCCCAGCAACCGTTCGGGTCCCTGCTCACCAGCGATACTGTCGCGGTGGAACTGGCGCGGTCGTTCGTCGGCGGTATCGCGATCGCATTGTCGGTTCCGCTGACGACGGCGATCGCCGCGGCCCTCGCCCGGCCCGCGGGACGGCGGGATCCCGAGCCCGAGATGCCCGCCCGGCCCGATCCGGCGCCGTCACGCACCGGTCGGCATTCCATGCCCGAATAGGCGCAGCGGCCGCCGATCAGCCGAGTCCGCACCGACCCGTCGGCAGCGACGTCAGATTGCGCCCGACCCAGACGCCGACCTTGCTGAGCATGGCCGTGCCGTCGGCGAACCGGCCGCTGCGGGGCACCGCGGCGAGCGATACCGCGACCTGGCCGCCCCCGGTGGTGATGATGCCGAGCTGACGCACCAGGAAGCCCGACGACGTCCCGGTGCCGGGTCCCCACCCGCCTTTCACCGCGGTCGAGCTCACGCGCCGGTCGGTGCGGGCGAGATCGGCGACCCCCCAGCGCTGGTTGGGTCCGACGGCGCCCATCAGGCCGAGCAGCCGATCGGTACCGGGCAGGC
Source organism: Gordonia sp. DT30 (assembly GCF_049844915.1). Taxonomy (NCBI): domain Bacteria; kingdom Bacillati; phylum Actinomycetota; class Actinomycetes; order Mycobacteriales; family Gordoniaceae; genus Gordonia; species Gordonia sp. DT30. The sequence goes on from NZ_JBNCLY010000007.1 coordinate 35,362, forward strand.
ACGGCAGATGCGCACCGAACCGCGCCTGATCGGCCAACGCCCACATGGTGTAGCCGGGAAACGACGGAGTCGGATCGTCTTGCGAGCTGACGTGGGTACTCAGGTCGTGGCCCTCGCGCAGCACCGCGGTCACCGCGTCGACCGGCGCCGTGCCGGGCCCGATTCGGGCCCACAGGTCTGCTTCGGCGTCGTTGTCGGACACCGTGATGGCCTTGGTCTCCGCGGCGGTCACCTGCGAACCGAGACGACGTTCGGCGGCCAGCGCGACCGGCACCTTGAGCGTCGACCACGCGCGTCCGGTGGTGAACGTACCAAGCGAGATCACCTGGTCCGAGCCCACCGCGGCGATCGCGATCCCGACCGTACCGGGATCGCTCTTCGCGAGTGACCTCTGGAACGGGGCGAAGGACTTGCTCAGCGCTTCCTGAGGAGGCGCCGGCGGGGTCAGCCACGTACGTACCGGCTCCGGTATCGGGAGCTCGGGGATCGCGAACGGAAGCGGCGCTGCCGCCGCCATGCCCGCGGTGCCGGCGACCAGCGCGAGCGTCGTGGCCACCACCAGCACAATCCTTCTGGCAAACGCCACACACACCTCCTGGGTCACAGTGGTAACACTGGCACCCTAGGTCAGCGTGATTGTGCGAGCCAATCGCACAACAAAAACGAGACCTCCCCGTGCGCGGGGCGTGACCCTCGCCTCAGGCCGCTCGCGCTCTGTCAGCAGCGTCCACGCGGCAGTGCCGCGATGTTCTGGTTGAGCCAGTTGGCGATCGCGTTGAGCGCTGCGGTGCCGGCCGACATCGATCCGCCGACCGCGCTCATCGCCACCGCGCTCTGTTGCCCGTCGCGGTAGGTGATCACGCCGAGCTGGCGGACGAGGTACGCGCCGTCGACACCCGGCCCCCAGCCGCCCTTGACCGCGGTCGTCTTCGGGGCCGACATGATCTCCGCGCCCCACTGCTGATTGCCGGCCACCTGCCCCATCAGTGCGAGTACGTGCGCGGTGCCGGGCATACACGGCAGGTGACCGGCGAAGGTCGCCGCGTCCGGCAGTGTCCACACGGTCTGGCCGAAGATGGTGAATCCGGACCGCAGTTGCTGGGTCGGCACCACGGTGTTCGGGTTGCCGCCCTCGCGCAGGACGGCCGTCACCTTGGCCGATGCTTCCGTGTTGCTGCCCAGCGACGCCCACAGTTGTTCGGCGGCGGAGTTGTCGGAGTTGATGATGGCGTTGCTCTCGGCAGTCGATCGGCCGTTCTCCCGCTCGGCCGCGACCGCGAGAGGCACCTTGATGCTCGACCACGCGACCTGCGGGGTCTGGTCACCGAACACCATGGTCGCATGGGCGGTGCGGCCCACCGGCGCCACCGCAACCCCCACCCGCAGACCGGTGCCCGTCGCGACCCGCCGAAAGCCTGCTGCCAGCGCCGGGTTCGCACCGATACCCGACGGCGCAACCGACGACGTCGAGGCACCCGTCGACGAGGACGGCGACGCGTACACCGTGACCGTCGATCGCGACGCCGGCGAGTTCGATGTCGCGCAGCCGGTTGCCGCCACGAGTCCGGCCACCACCACAGCGATCGTCGCGAGTAGACCACGACGCACCCCGACCTCAGCTCCCCTCACAGCACCCACCTTGCAGCACAAACTGTTTCGCGCACGAGACCGGTGCGGTCCCGACCGGTCAGGGCAGGACATAGACCATGGCATTGTTGCCACCGCGGCAGGTGACCGCGGTCCCCTCGGGTGCACACGACATCGGATATGTCTGTCCGGTGACCGGACTGGTTGCGGCGACGGTGCGCGCCTGGCCATAGGAACCCGCAGCGAGATAGGCGGCGCGCGTCGCCTGCGCGAACGGGCAACTCGTGACCGACGTACCGATCGCCGATGTCGCGTCGCACGGCACGGCATTCGCGGGAAAGCTCGGGGCGGGGGTGTTCTGCTGGCCGGCGGGCGGTGCCTGCGAGATGACGGTGGTGACCGGCGACTCGGCGGTCGTGCTGTCCCCGGAATTGCGCGTGAACAGCCAGTACGCGCCGACGATCAGCAACCCGATCACCGCCACCGCGATCACGCTGGTCACCGCGATCAGCAACGACCGGTCCCGGCGTGGTGCCGGATGATCCGGATAGCCGGGCTGCCCGTAGGGCGGCGGGCCGTATCCGGGAACCTGTGGCCCAGAAAGGTTTTGGGGCCCAGAAAGGTTTTGGGGCACAGACAGGTTTTGAGGTCTGGAATACTGCTGGGGCCCGGAATACTGCTGGGGTCCAGACACATTCAGCGTGCTGCCCGCTCCGGGCGTCCCGATCGGCCCCACCGGTCCCGACGGCCGGATCTGGGTCGCCCGCAGCGCCTCGTCACCGGCGGCCGCCGGACCGACCACGGTCGGGGGCGCCGGCTTCCGCAGATTCGGCGGCTGCCCCGGGCCCGGGCCGTCGGCGGATATGACGGTCGTCCGGGGATCCAGGTCCCCGGTGAGCGCGTCCCCGGTGAGCGCGGCCCGGGCCGCCGCGGAGAGTTCACTGGCAGTGGGGTGGCGACGGGCCGGGTCTGGATCGAGGCCACGGCTGATGACCGCATCCATGGCCGTCGGCACGTCGGCGTTGACACTGCTCGGGGCGGGTGGCGGTGACATGACCGCGGCCTTGATCGCCGAACTGATGGTGTCGGCGGGGTGTGGCACCCGGCCGGTCAGTGCCTCGAAGAGCACACACGTCAATGCGTAGATGTCGCTGGCCGAGCTGACCGGGGCGGCGTCGAACAGTTCCGGCGCCATGTAGGCGATCGATCCGATGGCGGTGCCGGCCTGGGTCAGATGGGTGTCGTCGGAGGCGTGGGCGATACCGAAATCGACGAGGTAGGCGAAATCGTTGTGGGCGACGAGGATGTTCTCGGGTTTGATGTCGCGATGCACCAAGCCGTCGGCATGTGCGGCATCGAGAGCGGCGGCCACCTGCTCGATGATCGTGACCGCGCGTGCCGGGTGCAGCGCATGCTCTCGGCGCAGCAACGCACGCAGGTCCTCGCCGGCCACCAGCCGCATGTCGATGAACAGCACGCCGTCGATCTCGCCCCAGTCATGGATCGGGATGACGTGCGGTTCGCCCAGGCGCGCTGCGGCATGCGACTCGCGACGGAACCGCTGCTGATACACCTCGTCGTCGGCCAGTCCCTGGTGGAGGAGCTTCAGCGCCACTTCCCGATCCTTCGTCGTGTCGTAGGCGCGGTAGACCTCGCCCATGCCGCCCCGACCCAGCAGTTCATCCAGGCGATACGGCCCGAACTGGGTGTTCACGCGACTCGATGACATGATGCGAGCATAACTGCGGGATCAGACATCGAGGCCCGCTCCGGCGCCTCGATCCGCCGATCCGGGGACGCAGCCGTCGCCCGATTCATCCGCTCAGATGACACCGTGGACCGGCGGGTCCTCGCCGCGCAGGACCCGACGACCGATGTGCTGCAGCTTCCAGCGGACCGGGTCGTGCAGCGTGTGCGTGCGGGCGTTGCGCCAGAATCGATCCAGCCCGGTGCCCGATGCGGCGCTGCGGGTTCCGCTCACCTCGAACAGCGCCGAGGCCACGGAGTTGGCGACCCGGTCGGCGACGACCTTGGCCGCTGCCACCGCGATCGACGCGTCCGCCACCGTGCGGTGGAGTTCATCCTCGGCATCGGATTCGCCGGGCTCGTCGGCTCCGGTGGCCCGATCCACCGCACGTCCCGCCGCGTCAAGGGTGGCCTCGGCGGTGATGAGCTCGACCCCGAGCTCGCCGAACCGCTGTACGAGCAGCTCGTCGTCGACGGCCCGCTCGACGCCGGCCTCGAACCAGGGCCGTGCGCTGGTGCGCACAAAATCGACCGCCGCGTCGAGCGCACCGCGCGCGATGCCGACGTCGATCGCGACGTGCAGCAACTGCGCGAACGCGCCGTATCCGGTCCGACGCGACACCGCCGGTCCCCGCGCCACGAGATCGCCGCCTCCGACGGGCACGCCGGTGAACCGCACCGTTCCCGATCCGGTCGTCTTCTGGCCCAAGGCATTCCAGTCGTCGATGCGCTCCACCCCGGGGGTGTCGACGGGAACGAAGGCGATGTACTCCCCACCGTCGAGTGCGTCATCGGCGTCGTGGCGGGCCAGCACGGCAAGGGTGTCGGCGAACAACGAGCCGGTCGCGTAGAACTTCTCGCCGTCGAGCCGGAACCGGCCCGGACCTTCGGTCGACAGGGTCGTCGAGACGTCGGCGACCGTCTTTCCGCCACGCTCGGATTGTGCATTGGCGACGCGCCCGCCGCGCAGTACCGCGTCGAAGTGCCTGCGCGCCAGCTCTTCCGGCGCCGCGAGCCGGAGCAGATTCAGGTACACGAAGTGGCTGTGCGGGATCTGGGCGATGTTCGGATCGGCGGCGGCCAGGATGCGGGTCACGTCGGCGACCACGCTCGGCGCCAGGTCGACACCACCGAACCGGGCGGGCACCGTGATAGCGAGCAGTCCGCTGGCCGACAGTTCGTCGATCTCGGTGTGGGGCAGCCGGCGCTCGGCGTCGCGCTCGGCGGCCCCGACGACGAACCGCGCGGCCAGCTCGTGAGCGGCCGCCCTGGCCCGGGCGGCCGAATCCAGCCGTGCCGCACCACGATCGATGCCGCCACCGGGAACGGTGGTGCTCATACGCTCAGACCGCGGCCGATCGCTGCGCGGCCTCGAGTTCGCGGACCAGCGGTAGGACACGGTCGCCAAAATACTCGATCTCCTCCTGGAAGTGCAGGAATCCACCCAGGATGAGATCGACGCCGAGGCGTTTGTAGGCGACGATCCGCTCGGCGACCTGTTCGGGGGTCCCGATCAATTGCGTCCGGAATCCGTCGTTGTACTGCACGAGATCCTCGAACGACGAGTCGGCCCACATGCCGGTTTTGTCGCCGGTGGCGTTGCCCGCCTGCTGTACCGCTGACCGGAAGCCTTCCACCGCAGGGCGATTGGCCTTCGCGACGATCTCGCGCAGGGTATCGCGTGCCTCGGCTTCCGTATCGCGGGCGATGATGAAGCCGTTCAGCCCGAATCGGACCTCGCGCCGGTGCGCGCGGGCGGCGGCTCGCAGATCCCCGAGTTGCTCGGTGACGCCGTCGAAATCTTTGCCGTTGGAGAAGTACCAGTCGGCGTGGCGCCCACCGTTGTTGCGCGCGGCGGTGGAGTTGCCGCCCTGGAACAGTTCCGGATTGGGGCGTCCGGATGTGTTCAGCGGCTTGGGCTTCAGGGTGAAGTCGTGAATACGGTAGAAGTCGCCGCGGAACTCGACGTCGTCCTCGGTCCAGATCTTGCGGATCACCTCGAGGAATTCCGCACTGCGCCGGTAGCGTTCGTCGTGTTCGAGCCACGGTTGTCCGAGATGGGTGAACTCGTCCTTGAACCACCCGCTGACCACGTTGATCGCGAATCGGCCGCCCGAGAGGATGTCTGCGGTCGCGCCGAACTTCGCGAGTACGGCTGGATGCCACAGCCCGGGATGGACGGCGGCGATCACCTTCAGACGCTGCGTGGCCAGCAGCAACGCCAGGCTGAAACTTGTCGATTCATGCTGGAACTCGGCTCCGTAGCTCGCCTCGTAGCGGACCTGGGACAGCGCGTATTCGAAGCCATTGTTCTCTGCTGTCTGCGCCAGCCGCACGTTGTATTCGTAATCCCAGCTCGTGCGCTGCTCGATGTCGCTGGTCACCAGGCCACCGGACACGTTGGGCACCCAATAGGCGAAAGTGATCTCGTCGGCGATGTTCTCGGTGGACACGGGACTCCTCATCGTCGGGTGGACGCCTCGCACCCGACGGGCGCGACAACGTCGGCCATCCTCACCCAGGAAGACTGCGCGTCCCACCCTTGAAATCCCGGTGCGCAAAAGCCCGCGCGCACCTCACCTTCCGAACGCGGAGTCACCGGCTTCCGCTACGCCACTGCCCCATGCCGAGGAACACCATGACCAGCTGGCGTTCGGTGCGGTTCACGATGTCCTGTTCGGCGTCGCGCCCGCGGTATTCGCCGTCGAGCAGATCGGCGACGGCGGTCAGCATGATGCTGACGATGAGTTCGGCGGCGAGTTCGAGATCTTGTGGCTGCCACTCCGACAGATCCGGCAGCCGGGACAGATCGATGGCCAGTTCCTTGGAGAACAATCGCAGTTCGGTGTCCATGGCCCGGCGGATCTCGGCGACGCCGCCGTGCTGTTCACGGATCAGGAACCGATAAGCGGTCTCGTTCCCGCGGACGTGCCGAAGCAGGATCGCCAGCGAATTCTGGGCCGTCGGCAAGGCCTGCCGGGCCGCGAGGTCGCGGCGGCCCTCGCGCAGGGTGCGCCGCAGAATCCGCATCGAATCCTCGACGAGGGTGACGCCGAGGTCTTCCATCGACGCGAAGTGCCGGTAGAACGCGGTCGGCACGATCCCGGCACCCCGCGCGACCTCGCGGAGACTGATACTGGCGAAGCTGCGTTCACGCACCAGCCCCAGGGTGGTGTCGAGCAGCGCCTGGCGGGTGCGGTTCTTACGGTCGGCCCGGCTCTCCGGCTCCGCCTGCCGCGGCTCACCCGAGCTGGGTCGGCGGGTCCGGGTCACCTGAGCAAGTCTAGGACATCGCGGCCCACCCGCGGTGTCCGGGCCGCACCGCCCAAACCGCGCGATCGGGCGTTCACCTGGGGAGACACCCAACCGCGCCGGGCGGCCACCACGTCAGCTCGGCCGCGCGAGCCGGCGAATCCAGCGGCGGGAGTCGGCCGGGTCGATGACATCGTCGAGTTCGAAGGTCGTCGCCGCGTGCAGTGCCTTGCCGTGCTCGTAGGCCTTGGCGAGCAGATCGGTGAACAGCGCATTGCGTTCGTCGAGGTCTCCGATGGCCTCGAGCTCCTTACGGAAGCCCAGCCGCACGGCTCCTTCCAATCCCATCCCACCGATTTCTCCGGTCGGCCACGCCACGGTGAACTCGGGCGCATGGAATGACCCACCGGCCATGGCCATCGCGCCGAGACCGTACCCCTTGCGGATGATGATCGTCCCGAACGGAACCGTCAGGCGGGCGCCGGCAACGAAGAACCTACCGAACCGACGAACCGTCGCCTCCTCCTCGGAGTCCGGCCCGACCATGAACCCCGGTGTGTCGCACAGGGATACCACCGGCAGCCGATGATCCTCACACATCGTGAAGAACTCGGCGGCCTTGTCTGCCGCCTCGGCATCGATCGCGCCACCGAGGTGCCGGCCGGAATTGGCGAGCACACCGTAGGCGACACCTTCTACCCGGATCAGCGCGGTGATCATGCCGCGGCCGTACTCCGGGCGCAACTCGAGCACCGAGTCCACATCGGCCACCGCATCGATCACCGCATGCATGTCGTAGGCGCGCAGGCGGTTCTCCGGGACCACGTGGCGAGCCGGCCGCGGGTCGGGGGCGGCCCACTCGTCCACCGAGCCCTGGAAGTACGCCAGGTACCGGCGCGCGGTCGCGACCGCGTCGGCGTCGTCGCGCGCGGTCACATGCACCACCCCGTTGCGGGTCTGCACGTCGATCGGGCCGATCTGTTCGGGTGAGAACACCCCGAGCCCGCCGCCTTCGATCATGGCGGGCCCGCCCATGCCGATGTTGGCGTCCGGTGTCGCGATGAGGATGTCGCAGGCACCGGCGAGCGCGGCGTTGCCTGCGAAGCATCGACCCGAGACGATCGCCACGGTGGGGACGACGCCACGCAGTCCGGCCATCGACCGGAAGGTGTCGAGCTCGAGGCCGGCCGCACCGAGCCAATCGGTGTCGCCGGGCCGGCCGCCCCCGCCTTCGGCGAAGAGCACCAACGGAATCCGCTTGCGGCGCGCCACCTCCAGCAGTCGGTCGGTCTTGGCGTGGTTACGCATACCCTGCGTGCCCGCGAGAACCGTGTAGTCGTAGGAGATCACGACGGCCTCGGCAGCGGCGGGGCCGACGCGATCGGCACCGATCGTCGCCACCCCGCCGACGAGACCGTCGGCCGGCGTGTTCGCGATGAGATCCTCCTCGCTGCGCCGGGTGCGTTGCGCGGCGAGTGCCAGGCCGCCGTATTCGGTGAAACTGCCGTCGTCGACCAGGTCGGCGATGTTCTCCCGCGCCGTGCGGCGAGACAGTCTGCGGCGTTTGGCCACGGCCGCGGGGCGGTTCTCGTCGAGTGTGACCGCGTGCCGGGCGTTCACCTCGGCCAGGTCCGGCCGGATGTGGTCCGGATCGACGACGGTGGTCGCGGCGTCGGCCTCGTCGGCCTCGCCCGCGGCCACCACGAGCAGCGGTGTCTGGGCGCCGACGGCCTGATTCGGCTCGACGAGCACCCGCCGGATCTGCACCGGGTGCGGTATGGACACGACGTGCTCCATCTTCATCGCCTCCAGGATCACCAACGGCTCCTCGGCGCCGGCGAGCGTTCCGGGCTCGGGTGCGGTGATCACCACCCCGGCCATCGGCGCACTGAGCACCTGCTCGTCGGGGCCGGTGACGATATCGTCCGCCGACGCAGGGCCTACGGGCGAGCCGGTCCCGGTGGCCCCGGTACCGGATCGCCGGGGCAGGTGTGCGGCGGTGTCGACCAACTCCGCGATCCGGCCCTCGAGGTAACCGGTGGTGATGGCCGCGGTCCCGAACTCCTTGTCCGCCAGGATGGCCCGCAGGAGATCGATGTTGGTGGCGACGCCCTCGACGTCGAAGTCGTGCAGTGCTGCCTCGAGCTTGCGGGCCGCGGATGCGACGTCGCCGGCACGGACATGGGCGATCACCTTGGCCAGCAGCGAGTCGAATCGCGGGCTGAGGACGAGTCCCGGACGGCCGTAGGTGTCGGTCCGGATTCCCGGACCCGTCGGCGGCGAAAAGACTTGCAGCATCCCCGAATCCGGCACCGTGGCGCCGTCGGCGGCGATGGTCTCGGTGTTGACCCGGGCCTGGATCGCGACGCCGCGCGCGGCCGGGACGGTCCCGCTCACGCCGTCACCGGTCGCGACGATCCCGGTAGGCAGACCGAGTTCCTCGAAGGCGGCGCCGGCCGCGATCCGCACACCGGCGGCCACCAGGTCGACGTCGGTCACCTCTTCGGTGATCGTGTGCTCCACCTGAATTCGCGGGTTCACCTCGAGGAAGACGAAACGGTGTGCGTCCACCAGGAATTCGACGGTGGCCAGCCCACGGTATCCATGTGCGGCGCACAGACGGACCGCCGCGCGATGGATCTGCCTGCGCACCTCGTCGTCGAGGTCGGGGGCCGGCGCGATCTCGATGAGCTTTTGCCGTCGGCGTTGGATACTGCAGTCCCGGTCGCCGAGCGCGAGCGCGAGCACCGCCCCGTCGGCGGCGGGTCCGGCGACGACCTGGACCTCGATGTGGCGTGCGCCGACGAGCAATTCCTCGGCGAACAACGTCGAATCCCCGAAACCCATCTGCGCCTCGGACACGCACGCCCGGAATGCATCTGCGAGCTCGTCGGGCGAAGACACCGGACGCATCCCCCGCCCGCCCCCGCCTGCGACGGCCTTGAGCATGATCCCGCCGGGATGTGCACCCAAGAACTCGCGTGCCCGCTGTTCGTCGATTCCGCCGGGGGTGGCATCGAGGACGGGGACCGCGGCGGCCATCGCCGCCTCCCGTGCGGCCGCTTTGTCGCCGAACCGCTCGAGCACCGAGGCGTCCGGACCGACGAAACGCAATCCGGCCTGCACACAGGCCTCTGCGAAAGCCGCGTCCTCACTGAGGAATCCGTATCCGGGATGCACCATCGTGGCTCCGGCCGCGAGCGCGGCCGCGATGAGTGCCGGCCCGTCGAGGTACGGAGCCGGTCCGGTGCCCGGCAAGGCCACCGCCGTGGTCGCCGCCGAGACGTGCGGCGCGTCGGCGTCGTCGGCGGCGTAGACCGCAATGGTGTCGATGCCGAGTTCGGCAGCGGATCGGATGATGCGCAGCGCGATCTCCCCGCGGTTGGCGACGAACAGCGTTGTCGGCGTCACGCCCACCTCACGCTCCTTCCACGGCACGGAACAGATCGCCCTTGCGGACCTTGCCGGTCGCCGTCATCGGCAGCTCGTCGAGGATCTCGATCTCGGGCACCTTGTAGGAGGCCATGTTCGTCCGGGCCCAGTCGATGAGTTCGGCGGGCTCGAGCGCGGCATCCGGGACCGTCTGCACGAACGCGAACGGCACCTGCCCGCGGGCCGGGTCGGGTTTGGGAACCACGGCGGCGCGCTCGACGGCGGGATGCAGCATGAGCAGTGCCTCCACCTCTGACGGGAACACACTCATCCCGTTGGTCTTGATCATCTCCTTGTCACGGGCGAGGTAGTGCAGCGCTCCCCGTTCACTGAACTTGCCGCGATCACCGGTCCAGAGCCAGCCGTCGCGAAGCGTGTCCGCGGTTGCCTCGGGCTTGCCGTAATAGCCGGTCATCACCGACGGGCTACGCACGATGATCTGTCCCTGTTCCCCGTTGGGGACCGGACGCCCGTCGGCGTCGACGATCAGGATGTCGGTGCCGGGCACCGGGAATCCGCAGAACACCGGCTCGCCGTGGAGGTCGTAGTCGTCCTCGGCGAAGCCGAGGGTGACGGTGTCGGCCGTGTGGGTTTCGGTCATCCCGTAACTGCCCTCGCGCAACACATTTCCGGTGGCGGCCCGCCACTGTGCGCGGATCTCGGGATCGAGTTTGCGGACGAACGACACGGCGAGCGGCACGGTCAGACCCGAGAGATCGCTCGTCGGGAAGCCCGGATGGTCCATCAGTTCGACGTAGTTGTCGACGGTTCCGATCATCAGGGTCACGCCATCGCGCGGCGCGGCCTCGAGTACGACGCCGGCATCCCAACGGGTCAGCAGCACCACGGTGCCGCCGTTGAGCAGTGGCATCAGGATGCCGAAGTCCTCCCCGGCAATCCAGAACACGGGCAGAAAGACCAGTGCCACAAACGGTTCGGCCGGCACCTGATGTCCGGTGGCGAGGGTGGCGGTCGCCGCGGTGTACACCATGTGCCGCTGGGTGTGCTCACAGCCCTTGGGCAGGCCGGTGGTGCCGCCGGTGTAATTGAGCGCTGCGAGCGCGTCGGGGTCGGTGGCGGTCGGCTCGGCCCGCTCGGATGACATGATCGCCGCCCAGTCGCTGTCGGCGGGATCGGTCCGCGTAAACGGCGTGGCAAGGGTGTCGGTGCCGAGCATGTCCGAGAGCGCGGTGGTCGCGATGACACGCACCGGTGTGCGCTCGGCCACGGCCGCCACCGCGGCGGCCAGATCCGGCTGGGTGAGGACGACCTCGGTGCCGGAATCGGAGAGCTCGTGTGCCAGTTCATGTTCGCGCAGCATCGGATTGACCGGAACATGCACGGCACCGATCTTGAGGATGCCCATCATGGCGATGAGGAACTGCGGACAGTTGCCCAGGTACACCCCGACCCGGTCGCCGCGATCGACGCCGTGGCCGCGTAGCCACCCCGCGAATCGGTCGGAGAGCGCGTCGTATTCGGCATAGTCGATGCTCGAGCCATAGAACGAGATGGCCACGCGGTCCGGCGTGGTCAGCGCCCAGTGCCTCAGATAGTCCACCACCCCGGCGCCCGGAATCGGATAGACCACCTCATGCGGCACCGCACTCGGCCAATGCTCCACGCGCCGCTCGCGCAGTTGCGCCAGCGCGTTCTCGTACACATCCGACGCCACCGTCCGCGTCATCGCTTCACCTCTTCATCCGATTCGTACCTGCCGCCGAAGCGGCGTATCCGACGCTACACCCAGACCTGAATATGACCTCAATCTCATCTCCGGCGACGGCGCGGCTGCTGCCCACGCAATGGCTGACTATGCGGTACATCACATTCGGCCGGTGCATGTGACTTGATCCCTGGACGCGCGATCGCTTGACGAACAGGGCGCAAAGCGTGGCACACTGTTGGGAGTACATCTGTTCACTCAATAGAGTGAAACGAACGGAGTCAGCCCAACCATGAGCATCCGGTTTCCCGAACTGTTCTCCTCGATCGTCGAGGCGACGATGTCGCCCCATCCCGTCGATCGCTACCTCGAATTGGTGGACCCGATGCTCACCTGGCGCGACCTGCGCGCTCGGGTGAGCCATGTCGAGCGTCCCACCGCACGCACTCTACGCCTTTTCCTCGCCCCGACCCGTCAGTGGCGCGGACATGCCGCCGGACAATTCGTGCAGCTCAGCGTTGTTGTCGACGGCGTCCGGCACACCCGCTGTTTCTCTCCCGCCAACGCCGCGGCCGGCGCCGACGGAACTGTGGAATTGACCATCACCGCCCACGATGACGGGTTCGTGTCCCGCCACCTGCGCAAACATGCCCGGGTCGGTGACGTCTACGGCCTCTCCCAGGCGTCGGGGGAGTTCGTCCTGCCGGCAGCGGGTGTGCACACACCGGTGTTCATCAGCGGCGGCAGCGGCATTACACCTGCACTCTCGATGCTGCGTACGCTCGTAGCCGAGGGATACGACGATCCCATCACCTTCGTGCACTACGCACGGACGCCGTCGGAACTTGCCTACCGCGCCGAACTCACCGCACTGTCGGCCGCACACCCGACGCTCGATCTGCGGCTCTTCTACACCCGCGGCACCGACGAGACGCAGTCGGCGTCGGCCGGCGTCGGCCGATTCACCGGCGAGCATCTGCACGGCATCGCCGAGCACGACGACGCCGACGTCTTCGTGTGCGGCCCGCCCGCCCTGATGGACGCGGTGTTCGGGTACTACGAGACCGAGCATCCGTCCGCCCGGGTGCACAGCGAGGCGTTCACGCTCGCCGCTCCCATCGCGATCGACCCAGATCAACCCGTACACGGCGAGCTGAGCTTCACCGCGTCGGGCATCTCGGCGGCCAACGACGGCCGCACGATCCTCGACCAGGCCGAGTCCGCCGGGCTGAGCCCCGAATCGGGCTGCCGGATGGGGATCTGCTTCTCCTGCACCGCAATCAAGAAGTCGGGCTGCACCCGCAACGTGCTGACCGGCGACACCGATACCGAGTCCGACACCCAGATCCAGTTGTGCATCAACGCACCCGTCGGCGACGTCGAAATCGAGGTATGACAACCATGGCAACCAACATCCTTCCCCCCGAGACCGTCCCCACCCCCGAGGACGATCCCACTTCCCCTGCCGCCAAGACCCCGGCCACCAAGACCCCGGCCGCCAAAACCAGAGCGCTGCAACCGGTGTCCGACCCGAACACCGTCGTGCTGTCCTATGAGCAGGTCGAGCAACTCGGCCGCGACCTCGACGAGATCAAGGCCCGCATCGTGGCCGACCTCGGCACCAAGGACCGCGAATACCTGTACTCGATCATCCGCACCCAGCGCGGCTTCGAATTCGCCGGCCGCGCACTGATGTTCGCCGGTTTCTTCCCGCCCGCGTGGCTCGCCGGCGTCGGCGCGCTGTCGATCTCGAAGATCCTCGACAACATGGAGATCGGCCACAACGTCATGCACGGTCAGTACGACTGGATGCGTGAGGACACCTACAACTCGCGCGAATTCGAGTGGGACACGGTGTGTCCGGCCGACCAGTGGAAGCACAGTCACAACTACGTGCACCACACCTTCACCAACATCATCGGTGAGGACCGCGACATCGGCTACGGCATCCTGCGCATGGCCCGCGACCAGAAGTGGAATCCCTACTACCTGGGTAACCTCGGCTACGCCACCGCCCTGATGCTGCTGTTCGAGTGGGGCGTGATGCTGCACGACCTCGAAGCCGAGAACGTCATCGCGGGCAAGCGCAAATGGAGCGACGTCAAGGGCCTCGTCAAGGGCATGTGGCGCAAGGCGAGCCGGCAGGTCCTCAAGGACTACGTCGTGTTCCCCGCACTGTCCGGGCCGCTGTTCCTCTCGACGCTGCTCGGCAATGCCAGCGCCAACCTGGTGCGCAACGTGTGGACGTACTCGATCATCTTCTGCGGCCACTTCCCCACCGGCGCACAGACATTCACCGCCGAAGAGTGCGCAAACGAGACCCGTGGCCAGTGGTACCTGCGGCAAATGCTCGGCTCGGCCAACATCACCGGCAGCCCGCTGTTCCACATCATGAGCGGAAACCTGTCGCACCAGATCGAACACCACCTGTTCCCCGACATCCCGGCCAGCCGGTACCCGCAGATGGCCGCCGACGTCCGCGAGGTGTGCGAACGCTACGGCCTGCCCTACAACACCGGTTCGCTGAGTCACCAACTCGGGTCGACGTGGAAGAAGATCGCCAAACTCTCGCTGCCGAATTCGATGACCCGCGACGACGACGATCTGACGGTCGTCATCGAGCGTGACAAGCCGGGCGGGGTGGCCTGACACCGATCGCGCCATCGGCCATCCGGGCGGTATCGTCGCCAACAAGGCATCGTCGATATCGCTCGGATGGAGGCGCGACCGTGGTCGATCGCATCGAACGCAACAAGGACCTGATCCAGGAAGGGGTGGAGTCCACCGCCACCCACGTCGGTCGGATCGCCACCATCATCACCGGCGCCGTGACCGACATCGCGCGGGAAATCGGTGAGCTGATCACCGACGGATTCGAGATGCGTGAGGCCGCGCGGCGTGCGCGCGCCGACGAGTCGCGACACGCCACCGACGCCGCACCGGACGACAGTGGCGCCACCGACCTCGACATCGAGGGTTCGCTCGAGGCTCCCGTCGTCCCCCAGGAGCTCGAGGGGCCGGCCGACCGGGCCAGTGCCGCCGACCCCGTGGCCGACGAGGATCCCACCGGCGCCGGCGACGGCGTCACCCTGGAAGGGACGATGGAAGCCCCGGTCGCGCCGTCGGACGAGTGAGATCGCCGCTGCTCGAGCCGGTTGGATTCATCCTGGTTCCAACCCGTGCCGTTGCCCGCGTGGCCGGGTAGATTCGTGCACTTCTCGACATCACGTCTGGAGATGGCTGCGACGACAAGGCCCGAGGAGGCATCAGTGCACGAGAAGCTGTCTGGGACGGCCCGCTCGGTTCTCACCTTCCCCAATCCCGTCAACGACTACGCCGCACGGTCGACCGCCGGTCTGGTGGTGGCACTGGCGGTCGTGACCATCGTCGTGAACCACTGGGCCCTGTATGCGGTGCTCGCCATCGGATTCGCACTACGCGTGTTGTCCGGGCCGAAGCTGTCGCCGTTCGGCCAGCTCTCCGTCCGGGTGATCGCACCGCACATCTGGCGCAAGACGAAGCTCGTCCCCGGCCCACCGAAGCGATTCGCCCAGGCGATCGGACTGACCTTCAGCGTCACCGCCCTGGTGCTCAGTCTGCTCGGCTACGGACTCGCCGCGCAGATCGTCGTCGGGCTCCTGATCGTCGCCGCCACCCTGGAATCCGTCGTCGGCCTCTGCCTCGGCTGCGTCGCCTTCGGCTTCCTGCAACGACGCGGCGTCATCCCCGACACGGTGTGCGAGGCGTGCAACAACCTGTCGCTGCGAAATCCCGATCTGGGCAAAACCGATCTGGCCGACAGCGCGCACTGAAACCCGCTCGCACGCCGCAGTACGCCACCAGCTCAGTCGAGCAAACCCAGCGCGATCCCATCGAGGATGTCGTGTTCGCTGACGACGAGTTCGGTGATGCCGGCGCGCTCGGCGAGTTGACGGGCCAGTTCCATCGTCACCAGTGAACCGCCGCCGATGACGTCGACGCGGCCGGGGTGCATCGGCCCCAGCGCGGCGCGGTCGGCGCGGGACATGGCGACCAGATCGCGGCACACCCGGTCGAGATCGGCCAGGGGCACCCGGGACAGATGGATCGCCTCGGAGTCGTACTGCGCCAGCCCGAGATGTAGCGCCGCAAGAGTGGTCAGGGTTCCGGCGACGCCGACCCAGGTTCTGGCCGAGGCGACCGGCACCCGCGCGAACGCCTCGGCGAGCCGTTCGGCGATGAATCCTTGCGCGGCGGCCACCTCGTCGTCTGACGGCGGATCGGAGTGCAAGGCGCGTTCGGTGACGCGCACACAGCCGATGTCGGCCGAGAAGCCGGCGGTCACGCCCTGCGCATCGCCGAGAACCACCTCCGTCGATCCGCCACCGAGATCGGTCACGACGAACGGTCCCTGATCCGCGTCGAGTTCACCGACGGCGCCGCGGAACGACAGTTGCGCCTCCTCGTCGCCGGTGATGACCTCGGCGACCGCACCCGGCACGACCCGTCCGAGCAGCTCTGCGGTCATCGCGAAGAACCGGTCCCGGTTCTTCGCGTCACGCGTTGCCGAGGTCGCCACCATGCGCACCTTCTCGACCCCGGCGGCGACCATGACGTCGACGTAGTCGGCAAGCGCCACGCGGGTGCGCTCGATCGCCTCGTCGGCGAATGTGCCGGTCGCGTCGACTCCCTGCCCGAGCCGCACCACGCGCATCTCGCGATGGAGATCGGTCAACGGCGTGTCCTCGCCCGGACCGGCCACGAGCAGCCGGATCGAATTGGTGCCGCAGTCCACCGCGGCCACGACGGTCACGACGCATCCCCCGCCTCGGTCGGGGCGGCGACCGGCCAGTCCGCAGGTATCGCGGTGCCACGCAATCCGGCGTCGGCGGCCCGGGCCACCGCCTCGTCCCCGAGCGGATTCACCCCCGGCCCCTTGGCCAGTGAATGCGCGATGAGCACGTGCAGGCACTTGACGCGGTCGGGCATCCCGCCGCCCGTGAAATCCGTTCCCAGCGAATCGATGTCGTCACGCTCGGCCAGATACGATTCGTGGGCCCGCCGATATGCCGACGCGAGGGCGGGATCGGTCGACAACCGCGCCGACATCTCCTTCATCACCCCCGCCGACTCCTGACGGCTCGCCTCCGACGTGAGGCGGGGATCGGTCAGGTAATACAGCGTCGGGAACGGCGTGCCGTCGGGCAGCCGCGGCACCGTCTTGATGACGGCCGGGACGCCGTCGGGGGTGCGGTAGCTGACCTCGACCACACCACGCGGTTCCCGGCCGAGTTGGGCGGTCACGATCGCCAGGTCGTCGTCGGAGATGCTCACGAGAGGTCAACAGTAGTCGCCGAGGAAAGAGCCATCGTCTCGACGGGCGGAATTCTCAGTGTCCGCCCGGTGGGGTCGCCACCGACTCCCACAGGTTGCCGTACCAGGGATTGCGGGCGTGCTGCTCGGCGGCCTTCTGCGCGGCCTGCTTCTCCGCGTCCCCGGGATACACCATCACCAGCCCGGTCTCGCCCGGCCGCAGCATCTGCAGCCGCTCGCGGGCCTGCGCCTCCTTGTAGGCGGGGTCACCTTGCTCGTTGACCTTCTGCTGGTAGTACGACGTCTGTTGACGCAGTTGCTCATTGGATGCGACGACTTGGTTGTACTCCGAGCGCCCCGCGTAGTAGTTGCGCAACGACGGCGCCAACGCGAGGGCGACGACGCCGAGCACCAGCGCCATGATCACCGCACGTTTGGCGTCCAGGCCACGCACCCGGGTCGCGATCGTGTCGGTGAGGTTGGGGCGCCGGCGCGACGGCCGGGCCGATCGCGACGTCGTCCGCCTGCGCTCGGGGCCGGCCGGTGCGAGGGCGTCGGGATCGATCTCATCGACCAATCCCACGTCGTCGCGGTGGATCTCCTGCTCACCGGTCTCGATCACCGAGACCGCGGGCCCCGTCGACGAGGTCGTGGAGCGGCGGGTCGGCGACGAGGCGGGACGACGAGTGGCGCGGCGGGCGCGTTCTTCCGAACGCAGATCCCTGCTGGATCGCTTCGCCCGCCGACGCCCGTCGCGTCCCGAGTTGAAACGCCCATCGGCATCAGCCATGGGCCCTAGCTAATCACGAACCGAACGAGAACCGTGGGAAGGCGAGGTCCCCGGCGTAGCGTGCCGCGTCGCCCAGGCCCTCCTCGATACGCAGCAGCTGGTTGTACTTGGCGACGCGCTCGCTGCGGGCCGGGGCGCCGGTCTTGATCTGCCCGCACCCGCACGCGACCGCCAGGTCGGCGATGGTGGTGTCCTCGGTCTCGCCGGAGCGATGACTCATCATCGACTTGTAGCTGTTGTTGTGGGCCAGCGCCACGGCATCCAGGGTCTCGGTCAGGGTGCCGATCTGGTTCACCTTCACCAGCAGCGCGTTGGCGATGCCCTTGGAGATGCCCTCCTCGAGCCGCTCGGGATTGGTGACGAACAGATCGTCGCCGACGAGCTGCACCCGATCGCCGATGGCCTCGGTGAGCTTGGCCCAGCCATCCCAATCATCTTCGGCCAGACCGTCTTCGATGGAGACGATCGGGAAGTCGGTGATGAGCTTCTCGTAGAACGGCACCATCTCGTCGGCGGAGAAGTCCTTGCCCTCGAGTTTGTAGACGCCGTTGGAGAAGAACTCGGTCGACGCCGCGTCGAGCGCGATCACCACATCGCGACCGAAGCCGTATCCGGCCTTCTCGACCGCCTCGCCGATGACCGCGATGGCCGCCTCGGTGTTCGGCAGGTCGGGCGCGAAGCCACCCTCGTCACCGAGTGCGGTGTTGAGCCCCTGCTTGTGCAGTACGGATTTGAGTGCGTGGTAGACCTCGGCTCCGCAGCGCAGCGCCTCCTTGAAGGTCGGGGCGCCGACCGGGGCGATCATGAATTCCTGGAAGTCGATGCCGTTGTCGGCGTGCTCACCGCCGTTGATGATGTTCATCATCGGCACCGGCAGGATGTGCGCATTGGGGCCGCCGACGTAGCGGAACAGGGGCAGCCCGGCCGATTCGGCAGCACCCTTGGCCACCGCGAGCGAGACACCGAGGATCGCATTCGCGCCGATCCGGCCCTTGTCGGGCGTGCCGTCGCAGTCGAGGAGAGCCTGATCGACCAGACGCTGCTCCTCGGCGTCGATGCCGATGACCGCGGGCGCCAACTCGCCGAGTACACCTTCGACGGCCTTGGTCACGCCCTTGCCGTTGAAGCGCTCACCCCCGTCGCGCAGCTCCACCGCCTCGTGTTCGCCCGTCGACGCACCCGACGGGACCGCGGCCCGCGTGAAGGTGCCGTCGTCGAGGACCACCTCGACCTCGACGGTCGGGTTGCCGCGCGAGTCGAGAATTTCACGAGCGCCCACCTGTTCGATGATTGCCACGCTTACGCCCCTTTCGGTGGACGGGTCGGCGACCGCTCGGGCGCCGACGGTTACGCGTCAAAGCCTAGGGCATGGCCATCGATTCTTCCGACGAGTGCCACCGTGGGTCGTGGTGACCGGGCGTCAGAATCGGACGTTCACCGAATAGGCGTTGGCGTGATCGCGGACGTTGATCACGTAGGCCCGCGAATTGTTGTAGACCTTGACCGCCTTCTCCCAGCCGGCCGCGGTGGTCATGTCGCCGCCGGACGACACGCACAGATAGCGGGCGGCCGAGAGGGCTGCGTCGTCGATGTTGTCCGGGTCGGCCCTGCCGTCGCCGTTGGCGTCGACGCCGTAGCGCTCCCACGTCTCCGGGATGAACTGGAAGGGCCCCATCGCACGATCGTGGGTGGGGTCTCCGTCGAGCCGGCCGTGGTCGGTGTCGGGGATCGCGAGGTTGCCGCCGGTGCCGTCGAGGGGAACGCCGCGAATCGCCGGGGCCACATCACCGTTCGCGGCGACGGTCGCACCGCGGTAGGTGCCGTGCTTGCTCTCCACGCCGGCGATACCGGCGAGGCTGGTCCACGCGATGCCGCACTCGGGGTGCTGCTGACGCTGGATCTCGGCGGCATTGCCGTAGGCCTCGAGCGAGGTCAGCGGGATGCCGGTGCCGTCGGCGATCGGGCGCGCCCAGTCGGCCATGTGCTCGGCGGTACGGCCCGGCTGATCGATGTCGATGTAGGGCTGCTGCACCCCGGGAGCCGGCGGGATGCCGTCGGGGATGTCGGGGCGATTCAGCGATCCCACGTCGAGGCAACTCGTGAGCGTCACCGATCCGATCACCGCTGCCGCGGCGGCCACCACGATCCCGCGGTAGCGCCACACCATCTTGCCCGCCTGCACCGCAACTCCACTCTCTTCGAACGCTCGGCCGCCTGCACACCATCATCCGTGCCGCGCACGGCCGGATGCGTGAACGACCCACAGTCAACCTCAACTGCCGGCGCCCGATTCCGGTTCCCCCCGACCAAGGGTCTACTGTGCTCGGTTAGCCTTACCAATATTCGCCGGCCCGAGCCGGATCACGCGGAAGAAAGTCATCCATGGAGCCGGTCGCGGGTGCTGCGTCCACGCACACGTGGCGTCGTCCACATTCACGGGGAGGTCGGTTGTGCTCGCCACTCTGATCATCGGGCTGCGCGAAGGCCTCGAGGCCGCCCTGATCGTCGGCATCATCGCCGCGTTCCTGCGCCGTCAGCAACGAGCCGACGCACTGCGCTGGATGTGGGCCGGCGTCGTCGTCGCGGTGGCCATCTGTGTCGCGGTGGCGATCGGGCTGGAGGTGCTCTCCCGCGACCTGCCCCAACGCGAGCAGGAGGCACTCGAGACGGTCATCGGCGTGATCGCCGTCGCGATGGTCACCTACATGATCGTCTGGATGCGCAGACACTCCCGAGACCTCAAGGGCGACTTGGAAGCTGCCGCGACCGATGCCATGGCGAGCGGGTCGGCGATCGCTTTCGTGCTGATGGCCTTTCTCGCCGTGCTGCGCGAAGGACTCGAGACCGCGGTCTTTCTGGTGGCGGCGTTCAATGCGAGCGGCAACGCGCTCCCCTCGACGCTCGGCGCGATCCTCGGTATCGCCATTGCCGTCGCACTCGGTTACGGCATCTACCGGGGCGGCGTGCACATCAACCTGGCGCGCTTCTTCACCATCACCGGCCTGCTGCTGGTGCTGGTCGCCGCCGGACTGGTGATGACGGCGCTGCACACCGCGCATGAGGCCGGGTGGCTCGACATCGGTCAGCAGCAGGTCGTCGACCTCACGTGGCTGGTGCGCCCGGGATCGGTGCAGTCGTCGTTGTTGACCGGGGTGCTCGGGTTGCAGCCGAAGCCGGTGCTGATCGAGCTGATCGGCTGGATCGTCTACGTCGCCGTGGTCGGCACGGTCGTGCTCTGGCCCGCGGGCCGGCCGTTCCCCCGACGTCTCGCGGCCCTGACCTCCGGCGCCTTCGCCGCGGCGGCAGCCGTCGCGGCACTCGTCGTCTTCCTCACCGCGCCCGCGCCACCGCAGCCACCGTCGTCGACCCTGCGGGCCGCGACGACGAGCGCCCCGGCCACCAGCGGCATCCTCGCGCACTCGACCGTGCGACCACCCGCCGACGTCGCCGTCACCGTCGAGGGCACCGCCGGCGACACCGCCTCGGGCGTTCTGCACACCGATGGCGTCACGACCCCGCTCACCCGCCTCGCCGGCGGCCGGTCCGCCACCTACGGCGGCGTCGCCGCAGCCACCTTCGATCAGGTCGTCACCCCCGACGTGCCGATCACCGCGCTCGTACCGGACGCGCCGACCCGGGTGAGCGTCGCGCAGATCGTCGACGCCAACGGTGGACGGCTCCCGGTGGGTCTCGATACCCGCCGCTTCGGCGAGTCGGCGCCGGTCGTGTATGTGGTGAGCGCCGCGGTCACGGTGTCGGTCGACCCGCACTTCGGGCGGCCGCTCGCCACCGAGGTCCGCTATGCGATCACCGCGACCGCGACCCCCGAGCATGGCTCTGCGGTCGTCCTGGGCAAGGTCGCCACGTTCGGCGCCGCCCATCGGCCCGACGCCGCCGCACTCGCCGCCGTCGGCGCTGCCGACGAACAGCAGCATGGGCACGACTCTCGTGGCGTGACCATCCCCATCGCACTCACCGTGATCGCGGCGGTCCTCGCGGCGATCGCCGGAGTGCTCGTGTTGTCGTCCCGTCGTCGCACGACACCGCCGGCCCCGGTGTCGCACGACGGTGACCGGAAGGCGCCGGGGCCCGAGCCCGTCGGCGCCGACCCGGATGAGGTCCCGGCCGCCGCGTTGGCGCCGTTGGAGGAAAAGGAGAGAACCCGATGAGGGCTTCCAGACTCGTCGCCGTATCGGCGACCGCAGTGGCCATCGTGGGGGTGGCCGCCTGCAGCAGCAATGACGACAACGGCTCGTCGAGCGGCGCGAAGACGGTGACCGTCGAGATGACCGACGGCGGCTGCAAGGTCACCCCCGACAAGGTCGACGCCGGCCCGATCACCTTCGAGATCAAGAACACCAACGCCGCCGCGGTCAGCGAGGTGGAGTTGCTCCAGGACGGCAAGATCCTCGCCGAACGCGAGAACATCGCGCCCGGCATGGCCGCAACCTCCTTCTCCCACAAGCTCGACGGCGGCACCTACCAGATCTACTGCCCGGGCGCGACGAACGAGAAGACGACGTTCACCGTGACCGGTCAGGCCGCCCGCGCCTCGGGCAGCGTCGCCGACCAGCTCAACGCGGCCGGCGCCGAGTACAAGAAGTACGTCGTCACCCAGGCCAACAGCCTCACCACCGCCACCGAGGCGCTCGTGGCGGCGGTGAACTCCGGCGACGTCAATGCCGCCAAGGACGCCTACATCAAGGCCCGGCCATACTACGAACGCATCGAGCCCATCGCCGGATCGTTCTGTGCCAACGGCGCTTCGGACTGTTCGGACAACAATGCGGTGAACCTCGACGTCGCCATCGACGCCCGCCCGGATGCCCTCGGCCCCGGCGACACCTGGCAGGGTTTCCACGTCATCGAGAAGCAGCTGTGGGCTGCCGACAACCTCGACGGGATGGGTCCGGTGGGCGCCACCCTGCTCAAGGACGTCAAAGACCTGCAGCGACTCGTCAGCGAACCGTCGTTCACCGTCAAGCCCGCCGACATCATCAACGGTGCCGGTGACCTGCTCGACGAGGTGTCCACGAGCAAGCTGACCGGTGAGGAAGAGGCGTACTCGCACATCGACTTCGTCGACATGCAGGCCAACATCGAGGGCAGTCAGCAGGCGTTCGCAATCGTCAAGCCGGCGCTGAACGAGATCGATCCGCAGTTGACCGCGACGATCCAGCAGGCATTCGATCACGTCGAATCGCTCATCGACAGCTTCCGGGACCCCAACGCGCCCGGCGGTTTCAAGCTGTTCAACGATGTGTCCGCACAACAAAAGCGCGACATGGCCGCTGCGATCATCGCCGTCAAGGACCCGCTGTCACAGGCGGGCGGCAAGATCGCGGCCGCGAGCTGACAACTCAGTTGCACTGCACCACAGGAGAGTTCGATAACCGATGAGTACCGCCGACACGCCAGAACCGGCGCCGGGCAAGCGGGGCCGGGTGAACCGGCGAGGATTCCTCACCGGTGCCGGGATCGCCGGCGCCGGTCTGGCGGTCGGCGGTGCCGCCGGCGCGGGCATCACCTATTCGGCCACCGCCGATCAGTCGAGTGATCCGGGTGCGGCCACGGTGCCCTTCTATGGCGACCATCAGGCCGGAATCACCACCAGCCAACAGAATTCGCTCGTCTTCGCCGCGTTCGACCTCAAATCGACCACGGTCCACGAGGTCGAGGTCATGATGGCCCGCTGGGCCGCCGCGGCCAGCCTGCTCGCCGAGGGCAAGCCGGTGGGACCGGTCGAGTCGCGGCCGGAGGCCCCGCCGGCCGATACCGGTGAGGCCTTCGACCTCGGCCCGCACCGGCTCACCGTCACCGTCGGGTTCGGCCCGAGCTTCTTCGACGATCGTCTGGGACTGGCCGCGAAGCGACCGGCCGCCCTCGCCCCGCTGGGGCAGCTGGCCGTCGACACCACCATCGATCCGAGCATCAGTGGTGGCGACATCTGCGTGCAGGCGTGTTCGGAGGATCCGCAGGTCGCCTTCCATGCGGTGCGCAACCTCGCCCGCATCGGCCGCAACGTGGTGACCCTGCGGTGGCTGCAGGAGGGCTTCGGGCGCGCGTCGGCGACCAGCACCTCACAGGTCACGCCGCGTAATCTGTTCGGCTTCAAGGACGGAACCGCCAACATCAAGGCCGAGGAGCACTCGGTCGCCGCCCAGTGGGTGTGGGTCGGCGACGAGACCGACCAGCCGTGGATGAGCGGCGGCAGCTACCTCGTCACCCGCAAGATCCGGATGCACATCGAGGCCTGGGATTCCGACGACATCTCCGATCAGGAACGGATCTTCGGCCGCACCAAGGACTCTGGCGCACCACTCTCCGGCGGCAGTGAGTTCACCGACCTCGATTTCACGGCCACCTCCGCCGACGGGCACACCGAGATCGACCGGTTCTCGCATGTGCGGCTCGCGCATGCCGACAACAACGGCGGCGCCCAGATCCTGCGCCGTGGATACAACTACACCGACGGGATAGACACCCGCACCGGGACTTTGGCGGCAGGATTGTTCTTCATGGCGTTCCAGAAGAATGCACACGAACAGTTTGCGCGCATCCAGAACAATCTGGCCCAGGACGCCCTCAACGAGTACATCTCACCGATTTCCAGCTCGTTGTGGGCGATCCCGCCCGGTCTCACCGAGATCGGCGACTGGTACGGCAAGAAGATGTTCGGGTATCAGGGCTGAGCGCGCGTCGCCAGAACAGTGCCGTATTTCGGTGTCACCAGGTGGCATGAAAGTACGGCATTCACTCGTCGACGACGCCGCGTTCGACGAGGAGGGCGAGCACGCGCCCGGCGAGGTCGTCGATATCGGCGCCGGTGGTGTCGAATCGCAGGTCCGGTGACTGCGGCTTCTCGTAGGGTGCGTCGATGCCGGTGAGTCCCTTCACCTCCCCGCGGCGGGCCCGGGCGTAAAGCCCCTTGGGATCACGCCGTTCGCATTCGCCGACCGGTGTGGAGACGTGCACCTCGATGAAGTCCAGGTCGGCGGCCCGGTGCAACTCGCGGGCGATCTCCCGGTCGGAGTGCAGCGGCGAGACCATCGACGCGATCGCGATGACCCCGGCGTCGGCGAACAGCCGGGCCAGATGCCCGACGCGCCTGATGTTCTCGGCACGATCGCCCGGCGAGAAGCCGAGGTCGTCGGAGATGCCGTGCCGGATGTTGTCGCCGTCGACGAGGTAGGCGACCCGTGCCCGGTTGACCAGTTCACGCTCGAGGGCCACCGCCACGGTCGACTTACCCGACGCCGGCAGTCCGGTCAGCCATACCGTGGCGCCGCGTTGGCCGGTCTTGGCCCAACGCTCGGACCGGTTGAGCGAACTCGGGTGCCATTTGATGTCGTTGCGCGTCGCCTTGCCGGGGATGACCTCGCGCGGTTCGAGGATCGTCCCCGCGGCGACGGTGTCGTTGGACGCCTCGTCGAGCAGGATGAACGCGCCGGTGTCGCGGTTGTCGGCGTAGGCGTCGGCCACCACGATCGACGACGTGCGCAACGTGACCGTGCCGATGTCGTTGAGCCCCAACTCCGTCGGCCCGACGACCTCGAGGAGCGATTCCGGATCGAGGCGACGCTCCAGCGACTGCACCGTCGCCCGGACCGTGTGCGCACCCTGCTTGAGGGCGACCCGGTCACCGGCGTGCAACGGTGTCTCCGACAGCCAGCACAGCGTCGCCGAGAGCTCGCGCGCCGTCACCGGCAGGTGTGCGTCGGCCGCCCCGCTGACGATGACATCGCCACGGCCGACGTCGATCTCGTCGCCCAGTTGCACCGAGACCGACAGTCCGGCGACCGCCACCGGACGCTGCGGATCGAGGGTGTCCACCGACGTCACCGTGCTGCGCGATCCCGACGGCAGCACGGTCACCGGATCACCGGGCGCGACGGTACCGGCGGCGACGCGTCCGGTGTAGGTGCGTTTGCCGTCGGCACCCGGGCGTGAGACCCACTGCACCGGCAGCCTCAGCTCGCGCGGTTCGGGTGAGGGTGCTTGCAGCTCAACCGATTCCAGGTACTCCAGCAGCGTGGGGCCGGAATACCACGGGGTCTTCGGCGATCGGTGGACGACGTTGTCGCCGAGGGTGGCGGCCACCGGGATGGCGGCGATCTCGTCGATACCCAATTGCACGGCGAGTTCGTTCAGCTCCGCCTGCAGCTCGTCGAATCGCTGCTGGGAGAAGCCGACCAGGTCGATCTTGTTGACCGCCGCGATCACATGCGGCACCCCGACGAGGGTGGCGATCCGCGCATGCCTGCGCGTCTGCCGCAGCACGCCCCGGCGCGCGTCGACCAGCAGCACCGCCACGTGGGCGTTGGAGGTGCCGGTGAAGGTGTTGCGGGTATAGCGTTCGTGACCCGGGGTGTCGGCAAGGACGTAGCTACGGGTGTCGCTGGCGAAGAACCGGTAGGCGACATCGATCGTGATGCCCTGCTCACGTTCGGCCCGCAAACCGTCGGAGAGTGCCGCCAGGTCGATGACGCCGTCGTCGGAGGTGACCCCGGCCAGATGATCGGTGGGCAGACTGCCGGTGTCATGCAGCAACCGGCCGATCAGGGTGGATTTTCCGTCGTCGACGCTGCCTGCCGTGGCCAGCCGCAGAATCTGACGGCGCGCAGTGGGAATCGCCGTACTCATCAGAAGTAGCCCTCTCGCTTGCGGTCCTCCATGGCCGCCGACGACGTCCGGTCGTCGGCGCGGGTCGCGCCCCGCTCGGAGACGGTCGCCTCGCTGATCTCGGCGATGATCTCGGGAATGGTGGTCGCCCGCGAGCGCACCGCTCCGGTGATGGTGAGATCACCGACGGTCCGGTACCGCACCCACTCGGTACTCACCTGATCGCGCGCGGAGGGCTGCGAGAACTGCGACACCGCAAGCAGAATCCCGTCCCGGTCGAAGACCTCGCGCTGCGCCGCGTAGTAGATCGGCGGCAGGTCGAGGTCCTCCAACTCGATGTAGCGCCAGATGTCGGCCTCGGTCCAGTTCGACAGCGGGAACACCCGCACCGATTCGCCCCGGCGGATCCGGCCGTTGTAGAGCGACCACGGCTCGGCCCGTTGCGCGCGCGGATCCCACTGCCCGAACTCATCCCGGAAGCTGAACACCCGCTCCTTGGCGCGCGCCCGGTCCTCGTCCCGGCGCGCACCGCCGAATGCGGCGTCGAAACCGCCTTCTTCGAGCGCGTCCAACAACACCCGGGTCTGCAGACGGTTGCGCGAACCGGACGGATCGGTGGATTCGGCGACGCGACCGGCGGCGATCGCCTCGGGAACGGAGGCGACGATCAGCCTGATGCCTGCCGGGTTCTGGGCGCTCGGCGCGACGCGGCGGTCGCGGAATTCGATGACCTCGTCGAAGTTGTGTCCCGTGTCGACGTGCAGGATCGGAAAAGGCAGCGGGTGCGGCCGAAATGCCTTCTCGGCCAACCGGAGCAGCACGATGGAGTCTTTGCCGCCGGAGAACAGCAGCACCGGCCGTTCGAGTTCGGCGACGACCTCCCGGATGATGTGGACCGATTCGGCTTCCAGAACACGAAGCGCCCCGACGTGATCGAAGTCCGGCGTGGTCATAGCGGGTATCCGTACGTTTCCGCGTCGAGACGGTAACGCCGAACCCAGTCGCGCGATCGCGCGTTGGACTGCGGTTTGAGCGGAGGCGGCGGAGCCAGCCCCGGGTCGAGATTCAGCGCCGAGAGCACCGCCGCGGTCGCGCCCTGCGGATCGGAGACCAGCTTCCCGAATTCGATCTCGATCGGTTCGATCCTCTCCTCGTCGAACCAGCGCCGCCACTGACGTTCCTGATCCACCAAGAGTCCCGCAAGGTGCGCAATCGCTTCGGCGTGGTACTGGGCGCCCGCGTCGCGATCGGCATCGAAGTGCGGTCCGTGACCGTCCCGCCAGACCCGCGTCTGGACGGCGCGCCACATCGACACCGCCTGGGGGACAACATCTTCCCGATGGACATGAATGAACAGCGGATCTGCACCGAGCAACTGGCGAACGGCTGTCCGCAATCGTCCGGACGCCACGCGGGTGCGCGCGACGAGCAGCGGGGTCTGATTCCACATCAGCTTGCCGCCCCATACCCCGTTGGGTGTCGCGCCGGCGGCGCGGACATCGGCGCGCCACTGCGCGAACTCCCGGGTGTCGGCCTCCCCCGGTTCGGCGTCGTCGAGCAGCTCGAGTATCGACGAATCCGTCACGCCGGCAAACCATTCGCGCGGCTGCGGCGCCAACGACGACGACTGGAGGTACTGGAAGAACTCCTCGGGCCTGCCGGCCACCCCGGTCGCCGACAACGATTCGACGAGCAGGGTGCTGCCGCTGCGCTGACTGGCGCACACCAGGTAGTTCTCCGGGTTGGACACCGGCTCAGTGTAACCAGCCCGAAAGGGACTGCAACCTGGGCTTTTAAGGTCAGCGAGCGGAAAATCCTTGACAACACGCGGCCCGGATGCCGAGGCTCAGCGACGCGTCGGGTCCGCGGCCGATGCGCGGACCGTCCCACCCTCGCCGGAGGTTATCTCGCCGCGCAGCTCACGCTGCTCCCCCAACGGCCGCCGCGACGGCAGCGCCTCCTCGTCGGGGTCGATGTCGTGCGCTTTCGCCGCGAAGGCGGCCATGAACGCCTCGGCGATCGCGGTGCCCTCCTCCTCGCGCGGGATGGTGTCACCGGTGGTGGCACGCCACTGCGCGAGACGTTCGGCAAGCAATGTCCGTATCGCAGCGTACCGAGGATCGTCGGCCACGTTGTTGCGTTCGTACGGATCGGAAGTCAGGTCGTACAGCTCGACGTGCGGGCGTGCCCGGGCGGTGCTCGCCGGGTCGATCGACCGCGCCGAGAGGCTGTCGGCGATGTCGAGTGGCAACAGCAGCTCCGGCCGGTGCGCATAGTTCTCGATGTAGCTGTGCTGCTTGGTGCGCACGGCCCGGATCGGGTCGAACGCATCGTGGTAGGTCTTCTCGGTGTAGACCTCATCGCGTACCGGCGCGGGCGCCGCGGTGACCAGTTCCGGCGCATGTGAGGCGCCGTCGACGTCGGCCGGGATCTCCACGCCGGCCAGATCGAGAATCGTCGGGGTGAGGTCCACCCCCGAGAACAGTCCGTCGTAGACCTGCGGCGGTAACGACCGGGCCGCGGGCGGACGAATGATCAGCGCGATCCCGGTGCCCTCGGCGTACAGCGTCGATTTGGCCCGGGGAAACGCCAGCCCGTGGTCGGTGACGAAGATGATCCAGGTGTTCGCCGCGAGCCCGAGTTCGTCGACGGTGTCGAGCAGACGACCTACAGCCGCATCGGCTTTGGTGATGCTGCCGTGTAATCCCGCCATGTCCGCACGCACATCGTCGGTATCGGGCAGAAAGCCCGGCACCTCGATGTCGCCGGTATCGGCCGGCGGGTACTCGTCGTCGGGATAGGGCCGATGGGTTTCGAAGAAGCCCGCGGTGAGCAGGAACGGACGGTCCGGCTCGGTCGCGAGGTGATGTCGCAACCACCACTGGGATTCGGCGACGACGTGGTCGCAGCGGGAATCGGAGACGTCGACGGAATCGAAACCGATGCTGGTGGGGTCGGTGCTCTCATGCTGCATGCCGAACAGCACCGTCCGGTAGTCCGCCTCGTGCAGGATCGCCGGCAGGGTCTGCACGCCCGCTCGGTAGGCGAAGCCGTGATGGGCGAGCCCGACGAGCCCGTTGTGGTGCGGATATTGCCCGGTGAACAGCGATCCGCGCGCTGGAGAACACAGCGGCGCGGTCGAATGCGCGTCGGCGAAGCGGATTCCCGACGCGGCAAGACGGTCCAGATGCGGGCTCTCCACGCCATCGGCGCCGTAGCACCCGAGGTGGCGGCCGAGGTCGTGCCAGTGCACCAGGATCACGTTCTCGCGGGTCGGGTCGGCCGCTGCGTGGTCATCGGTGTCAGGAAAGAGCATCCCTCAATGATGCACGCCCGACGTTTTCGGCGTCACGAGGTCTCCGACCACGGCGTGGATCGATCACCGGGCCGATAGCCCGAGATATTCCAGGTGATCACGCAAGCGGTCGCGGCCGTGTAACGCGTCGGCGTTCGCGAGTCGGGCGAGTACGCGGCTGCTCCAATCACCGGTCAGCCCGTGCGCACGGTTGTACCGCGACAGCGACTCGTCGTACCCGGCGAGGTCCCGATCGGCACCCTCGGCGTCATACTGCTCGTGGTGCAGGACCGCCGACTGCGGCAGGCGTGGCTTGATGCCCGCACGCTCGGCGGGGTCGGGGGTGCCGACGGCGAGGCCGAACACCGCGACGGTGTGCGGCGGGAGGTTCAGCTCCGCGGCCACCTCACGTGGCCGGTTTCGGAGGGCTCCGACGAAAACCGTTCCCAGTCCGAGGGATTCGGCGGCCACGACGGCATTCTGCGCCGCGAGCGAGGTGTCGATGATGCCGATGAGCGTGGTCTCCAGATAGTCCGCCCCGTCCAGCGGCTTCCCGGCCCGCGCGGCCAGTCGCCGGACGCGATCGAGGTCGGCGATCCACACCAGGAACAGCGGGGCCTCGACGATGAACTGCTGGTGGTTGGCCAGGTCGGCCAGTCGCGCCCGGCGCCCGGCATCGCGGACGGCGATGACACTCCACGGCTGCAGGTTGGACGAGGTCGGCGCGGATTGGGCGGCGGCCACGATGGCGTGCACCCGCGCATCGTCGACAGCGTCGTCGGTGAATGCGCGCACCGAGCGATGTGCGAGCTGGATCGCGAGTGAATCGTTGCTGACCTCCAGCGTCGCGTCGGGGTCGCCATAGCGTTCGGCGATGGATACGGCTTGTCCGGTGAGGGGCACCTGTTCGGTGATGGGCATGGCTTCTCCCGCTGTTGTGGGCCTGTCGACTCCGATTGCGACGGTCACACTCCACCCTCACGGGCGGGAGGTCAATTGTTTCTCGCTGCGAGAATTGTTGGCCACCAGCCTGATCGTGGCGAACGTCGGGTCGCCGGACGAACGCCGGTCGGCTTTCGTATTGCGCACGGTGGTCGGAACGACGGCAATCAGTACCGGTTGGCGGGCACGCGGTTTACGCTGTGCCGGTCTGATACGTCGCCGGGGTGCGTCGCACCTTGCGTGAAGCCAGGTGGATTCTCCGGCGCGGCGGCCCACCGCCGAACCACCCCCAAAGGCCCGAATGACAGTCATCAGAACCGGTTTGCGGCAACTCCCACGCCGAATCCACGCGCGCCCGGCGCCTTCCACGGACGGGAGCCGACGATGATCGATCTCAAACGCATGATGCTCCTGTGCGACCTCGCCGAACTCGGTACCGTCACCGCCGTCGCCGAACGCAGACACATCACGAGTTCTGCGGTGTCCCAACAGCTACGCGTCCTCGAAGAGGAGAGCAGCGCCGTCCTCTTCCGCCGGGACGGCCGGACGCTGGGACTCACCCGCAGCGGTGAGGTGCTCGCCGACCACGCCCGTCGCGTTCTGGGTGCCCTCGACGAGGCGATGAGCGCGGTGGCCGCCACCGTCGACCGGGCGTCGGGACAACTCGTGGTCGCCTCGTTCAACATGGGCATCTCATTGCTGGTGGCGCCGATGATGCAACGTCTCGCCGAGGACGCACCCGACGTCCGGGTGCTCATCCAACAAGAGAGTCGCGCACGTGCCCTGCGACTCCTGCGCCAGGGTGAAACCGACCTCGCGATCACCTGCGCCTATGGGTTCGGCGGCCACGAATCCCAGAGCGGCCTGATGACGGTGCCGCTCATCGACGAACCACTCGTGCTCATGGCACCGCCGCGCCTGCACGTCGCGATCCGGACGCGAGGGCTCTCGGCGCTCGCCGACGAACAGTGGGTGTCCGGAACCGCCGATTCCGGTCTGGGGATCGCCGTGATGCGTGCGGGTGAGCGCTCCGGATTCATCCCCCGCATCACCCACCGGCTCGTCGGCGCCCGCAACATCTGCGATGTCGCCGGAACCGGGATCGGGCCGGCCGTCGTCCCACTGCTCACCGTGCCCGAGCATCTCCGGCCACTCGTCGTCGACGATGTCACATTGGAGACACGACAGATCCAGGCTGTGGTCCGCGCGGGGCGTCAACGGGATCCGAAGACAGCTATCGCACTGCGCGCGCTGCAGCTGATCTCCGAAGGAGCGCTTCGCGCCACCCGGACCCCGATCGGGCTGGCCGGATAGCGTGCCCATCTGATCCGTCCGCGGATAAAGATTGCTCGCGGTCGCCGGCCCGGGCAGTATCCGGTCGACACAACCCTGCTCGATGAGGAGACTCCGTGCGCCGCAACAAATCCCACAACCGTCGTCACCGCCTCGGACGCGGTGCACTCATGCTCGCCGCGATCGTGGCCACG
The DNA here is from genome assembly GCF_049844915.1 of Gordonia sp. DT30. NCBI lineage: Bacteria > Bacillati > Actinomycetota > Actinomycetes > Mycobacteriales > Gordoniaceae > Gordonia > Gordonia sp. DT30. The sequence goes on from NZ_JBNCLY010000007.1 coordinate 67,473, forward strand.
TTGGGCTTCGCGCAACTCGCGCTTGCCCCACTCCCCCGTGCCGACGCCCATGTGACCGTGGATCCCGGCACCCAGATCGCCGCAGGCGGATACGGAGTCGTGCGCCTGCTGGTTCCGAGCGAATCAGACACCGCGAAGACGACGGCGGTCTCGGTCACCATCCCCGACGGCGTCGACTTCACCTCGGCCCGCACCACCCCGGTGCCGGGATGGACCGCCACCGTCGACCACCGATCCGGCGCCGACGGCCGCGTCACCCGCATCACCTGGACCGCAACGACGCCCGACAACGCGCTCACCTCAACAGAACTCGGACAGTTCGCATTCTCCGCCGGACCGTGGCCGACGAACACGAATACGGTGAACCTGCCCACCGAGCAACGCTACAGCGACGGATCCACCGTCTCCTGGAACGAGATCGCGGTCGATCAGGGCAGCGAACCGGAGCATCCGGCGCCCGTCGTGCATCTCGGCGCCGCCGGACAAGACGCCCACGGTCAAGCGCTCGACCACGCCGAGACCGGTTCCGAGAACCCGGACTGGACATCACGGTGGATAGCGATCGCCGGCCTGGTGGTCGCCGTTCTCGCCCTCGTCGCACTGGCATTCGTGTACCGGTCGGGCCGCAACAGGCCGGAATAGGAGTTGTCGCACTCGCCGCGCCGGTTCGCGGGAATCGTGGTGCTCTGCTTCGCGGCGGCGTGCTGCTGGCTGACCGCGACAGCCGCTCCGGCATCCGCACACGCCGTCGTCGTATCCAGCAGTCCGGCCGACGGCAGCCATCTCGACGAGGGCCCGGCAACGGTGTCGGTCGAGTTGAACGAGCCGGTCAGCATCGTCGCCGGCTCGGCAAGCATTCTGGGCGCCAACGGAACACGCGACACGCTGCGGTCGGCCCAACTGGCCGACGGGGGCCGACGCGTCGTCCTGACACCGGCACATCCGCCAGGCGACGGTGCCTATCTGGCCACCGTGCGGGTGGTGTCCGCCGACACCCACGTCGTGTCGTTGGCGGTGCGATTCACGGTCGGATCGGTGACCGAACTCGGTGCGATGCCCGCGCCGCAGAACGCGACGCCGACGACGGATACGATCGGGGGCCTTCTGGCGAAGGTGGCGGTCTACGCCGGGACCGTCCTCACCGCGGGGCTGCTGCTGGCCGCGCGATGGGTGTGGCCGGAAACGCCCGCGCTGCCCCGGTTCCGGCGCACCTACCGGATCGGGTCGGCAGTACTCGTCGCCGGCCTCGCCGCCCGCCTGATACTCCTTGCGCGCCAGCAATCCGGGGGCGCCGGGTGGTCGGTTCCCGGGTGGACGACCGTGCTCGACGGAAAAGTGGGTATCGCGCTCGCCGCGGCGGCGGCGACCGCGGTGGCAGCCGGACTGTGTCCACCCGGAACACGTTGGCCTACCCAACTCCTCGGGTATCTCGGCGGCGCATGCGCGATCGTGTCCATCACCCTCGCCGGCCATGGGGGTGCCGGCGGGCGCTGGCCCTATTCGCTCGTCGCGACGCTCGCGCACGTCTACACCGCGTCGGTGTGGTTGGGCGGGATCGCACTCCTTGCCGCCCTCCGGCCGGCACCTCTGCGCATCGAACGCTGGCATCGCGTGGTCGTCGGACATCTCGTCGTGCTCGCCGCGTCCGGGGTGACACTCGCCTTCCTCCAGGTCGCGCCGTTGAAGGCGTTGGTGCACACCGCTTACGGCCTGACACTGACGGCCAAGGTGGCAGCCGTCGCATGCACGGTCGTGGCCGGATACGGGGTACTGCGCACCTACCGGAGGCGTCGGGTCCCGGCCGAGGGCGGCGGGCGACGACGGCTGCTACTCGTCGAATGCGCGCTGGCCGTGATCGTGATGTCGCTGACGTCGATCCTGTCGTCGCTGACCCCGGCACGCGACAGCTTCGACGAATCGGTCACCGCCCATCTCGATTTCGGGAACTCCCAGCGACTCGACGTCCGGATCGATTCGATCCGCCGGGGAGAGCAAGGACTCACCGTCGTCGATCCGGCCCCGGCCGGGACGACACCGACCGTCGACGTCGAACTGTCGTCCGCCGACGCCAACGTCGCGCGCCTCCCCGTGGATCTGACCGAATCCCGCACACCGCGCGGTCACACCTGGCGCAGCCGGGACCTGATCGTTCCGGCGGCCGGCCACTGGAGGGTGACCGTGCGACTCGACGGCACGCAGGGGCCTCGGCTGGCCTCGTTCTCCTACCGGGTTCGGTGACCCCTCGGCACCGAACCCGGTAGTCCGACGACGAGCTTCGATGCCGGGTCAGGATCCCAGAAACGGCTCGCCCGAGACGAGTTCGGACTCGCGTCCGTCGACACCGATCGGGATGTCGCCTTCGAGGGTGACCCGGTAGAGAACCCGATCATGACCGAGATGTGCGGCGTCCCCGATGGCCAGATGTGCGGTGGCGCGGTTGTCCCAGAAGGCGACACTGCCCGGGGCCCAACGGAACCGGACCGTGTATTCGATGCGGGTGGCCTCCTGCCACAACAAGCGCAGGATCTGCTCGCTCTGCTCCGGGGAGAAACCGCGGATCTCCCGCGCGCCACGCGTGAATCCGGGACTGACGAACAGTGCCCGTTCCCCGGTCACCGGGTGAACCCGTACCGCCGGGTGATAGGCGACCAGGTTGGCCTCCGAAATCTTCCGGGCGCGTTGGCTGCCCGCCGCCGCGCGCGGCGCGAATTGGTGCTTGATATCGAGCGTATCGGCGAGGTCACGCAGTTCTTGCGGAAGCCCCTCGTAGGCCGCAACCAGATTGGTCCACGTGGTGTCGCCCCCGTATGGCGGGAGGATGTCGGCACGCAGTATCGAGGCCGCGGGCGGATTCACCAGCGCGGTCACATCGGTATGCCAACTATGGTCATAGGAGGTCCGCTTGCGCCCGAGATTTTCTTCATAGCGCCGGCTGTCGATCGGCAGGATCTCCGGAAAACCCGCCGGCGGCCGCTCCTCGTGCGGATGAGCCGGGGTGATCTTTCCGAAGAGCCGGGCGAACGCGATCTGTTCGGCATGACCGATCCGCTGATCACGGAAGAAGATCACCTTGTATTCGTGGAGGGCATTCCTGATCTGGTCGACCACTTCCGGGGCGAGCGGGCCGCCGAGGTCCACGCCGCCGATCTCGGCCCCGATGTAACCGGCCGACGGCGCGATGTCGAGGACGGTGGTCCCTGCCCTATCCGGTACTGGGTTCTCCTGGACTGGGTTCTCCTGGACCTGGGTCACGGTGTTTCTCCCATCATGAGTATCGGCCTGGCACGGCCATGCCGGCGCGAATCGCCACCGGCCGGTCACAGTGTGCAAACCCGGGCCCGTCGGGAACAACGATCTTTCACTACGAGGACACCGAAGATCCGATGGGTGATATTCACGAAAGACTCCCGGTGTCGTCCATCTTCGATCAAGGTGAGCACAAGAATCGATCGCGAACGCTCCGATGGCTACTCTGGGAAAGGTGATTTCTCGCAAACTCCCTATCCGAGCGGCTATCTCGACAACTGCTGCCACGATTCAGAATCATCTCGACCCGAGGACCACGCCCCGGCGGAAAGGAATTCGCGCATGACCATCACCGGTCGCCCCACCGACACCCCGGCCGCCACCGATGTTCATCCCTTCCTCACCGAGGTCGAGAACTACGCCGAGAGCGTCCTGCGGCCCCGCGCACTCGCCACCGACGCCACCGCGGTCGCCCCGGAGCGAATCACCGAATTCGCGACCCTGGGGCTCCTCAACCATCTCGCCCCAGCCGAATTCGGCGGTGCCGGCCTGGGACGCGCGGATGATCGGCGGCTCCACGAGATCATCGCCGGGGCATGCCCCAACACCTGGCTGGTGTGGGCACAACACGCGCCCATCGCCGCACGACTCATCGCGGCCCGCGACGAGGGACTGACACTCCCCGATCTCGCACTCGACATCCTGCGCGGCGAGCGACTGGCCGGCGCTGCGTTGAGCGATGTCCGGCGCTTCCCGGATCACTACATCCGGGCCCGCCGGATCACCGGCGGCTGGGTCGTCACGGGGCGGGTGTCATGGGTCAGTGGCTGGGGCCTCAACTCGGTACTGACCACGGCCGCCATCGATTCCGCCGAGCGCCGGGTCGTCACCGCGCTGATCCCGGTCACCGACCGGCTGCGCGCCGCCCCATTGGAACTCGCCGCGCTCACCGGCAGCCGAACCGAACGCGTTTTCCTCGACGAGGTATTCGTCCCCGACGAGAACGTGTTGTCCGTGCAGACGATCGAGGAATGGCATCACAACGACGTCGGAAACGCCAATGACGCTCGGCCACACCACTTCGGCCTCGCCGAGTCGATCCTGAACGAACTCTCCGAATCCACCGCCGACGAGGCGCGCGCCCTCGCGCGGGCGTGGCGTCCCCAGATCGATCGGCTCCGATCCGGGGCCTACCAACTCATCGATGCGGCGACCGACGCCAAGGACCCCTCACTCGATGTGCAGCAGCGTCTGAACACGCGCGTCGCCACCTTCGACGCTCTCTCGGCCTTGTCCAGAGCACTGCTCGTCGCACGCGCCGGCCACGGTATCGCGCGGGACGACACGGCCCAGTTCTATGCCCGCACAATCCTTTTCTTCCACGTCCAGGGACAGAACGCGACCGGGCGTGCCGCGCAACTGACTAGTCTCACTCCCCCGGACTGAGAGCGCCGGGGCCAGGAGACCCCGGCCCCCTCACGACGCGGCGAACTGCCGTTCCGGCAAGGGAATCCCCCAGCGCCCACGCAGCGTCGGTGCCTCGTATTCACGCCGGAACAATCCCCGTTCCTGAAGGATGGGAATCACCTGATCGACGAAATCCTCGAGCCCGTCCGGAAACTTGTCCGGCATGAGATTGAAGCCGTCCGCCGCCCCGGCGAGGAACCAGTGCTCGATGGTGTCGGCCACCTGCTCGGGTGTCCCCACCACCCGACGATGCCCGAAGCCGCCCGCCAGGACGTCCAGCAACTGCCCGACCGTCAACCGTTCGTCCACCGCAAGCCGGACGACGGCCTCGCGAAATCCCAGCGACCCACGAAATCTGGCCGGATCCGGCGGACCGTCGACGACCGACACCGGTAGTGGGGCGTCGTGGTTGAGTTCATCGGGGTCCACGCCGAGGGTGCCGGCGAGTCGACGAAGTGAGAACCCGTCGGGCGAGAGCGCCGTCGACTCCCGGTGCCGCCGGCGCGCCTGCTCCTCGGTACTTCCGAGCACGGTGATCAGTCCGGGCAGAACCCGGATGTGGGACCGGTTGCGGCCGGCCGCAGCCGCTACCGACTTCACGTGCCGATAGTGTTCGATCCCGGCGCCCAGACTCATCTCGGCCGAGAACACGGCGTGGGCGGCCCGACCGGCGAGTGCCCGCCCATCCGGCGACCCGCCGGCCTGCACGAGCAGCGGATATCCCTGCGCCGAACGCGGAACCGGCAGAACGGCTTCGACGTCGAAGAACTCACCGTGATGTACAGTCGGCCGCTCATCGATCACCGATCGCCACAGGTCGTTCACCACCGTCACGAACTCCTCCGCTCGTCGATAGCGCACATCGCGATCGGGCAGTTCGGCGAGTCCGAAATTGCCGGCCGCCTCGGGACTGTAGGTGGTCACGACATTCCAGGCCACGCGGCCACCGGAGAGATGGTCGAGCGATTGCACGCGGTACGCCAGCTCCCAGGGGTCGTTGAACGTGGTCGACAACGTGCCGATCAATCCGAGGTTCTCGGTGGCCGCGCCGACCGCGGCAAGGATGCTCGTCGGCTCGAGAGCGCGACCGGGTTTGTGGCGCGGGTCTTCTCGCAACGCCGGACCGTCGGCCAAGAAGTACGCATCCAGCAGTCCGCGCTCGGCTATTCGTCCGATCCGCGTGAAGTAGTCGACGTCGACGAACGACAGCGGATGCAGTTCGCTCGAGCGCCACGCGTCGTGGACGATCCCCACGTCGAGGACGTTGACGTTGAGGATGACGTGGTCGGTGCGCTTATCGGACATGGCTGTTCGCCCCTACTGGTTGTCGGGTGTCGGTTTCGGCCGCCGGGAACAGAATCCGGCCACCTGTCGGCAGCCGTACTGCGGCCAGCCCCAGCAGGTCTCGCAGCGTCGGCGTCGGGAGGGCGCCGGACACCGCACCGTCGCGCAGCACGTCCTGGTCCACGGAGGTGGACGCGGTGCCGGTGAGTAGATCGGCGAGCTCGTCGACGTCGCGTGGGTGATGCACGACCACCTCACGATCGCTCTCGGTCACCACGAGATCGGCCACCCGGGCCAGATCAGGCGACGGCTCGCCGAAGGTCACGACCGGCGGCCACACCTGTGGGCCGGACGGAAGCTGCAGTGGCCCATCGATGTCGAAGGCGCCCCGATGATCGATCGCGACGATCCGCTCCGATTCGGCGAACACGCCGCGGGCCGGGTCGGCGATCACGGCGTCGGCGGGAAAGCTGCGCCATAACTCGCGGACGGCGATCACTGCATCCGCGGCGGCGGCGTCGGGAACGGCGGAGGTCCATGGGGATCCGGTCGGGGCCCGCGGGTCGGTCGGTGCGATCGCCAGTCCGGCACGGCCCCTCGACGCGTGGTCGAGACCGGCGATTCGACGTGCGAGGTTGTACGGGTGGTCGCGCAGCGGCGAGGCGGCGACGAGCAACCCGGCCCGGGAGGTGACGGCGGCCAGGACGATGGCTGCCAGACTCGGGTCGATTCCGCCCCGCTCCGTGCGCTTTTCGCCCCACGGACCCGAGTGGCCGGGAAGGACCAGATCGGCACCGACGAGGATCGCGTCGGCGAAGTCGTCCAATCGCCTTCCCCAATCGGCGCGTTCGTCGGCACGTCCGGGGGCCAGGAGCGCCGCCGCGACGGCGCGGTCGAGACCGACGATCACCAGCGGCCGGTGTCCCGGCGGCGATTCGGCACTCGTATCTGCATCACTCATGTCTACGTTGTCTCCCTCCATATTTCCGCGGGGCCCTCACCGTTACGGACCGGTCGATACGGGTGCTCGGTTGGTTGTGCTCCGCGCGGCCGGGATGTCGGCCCCGTGATAGGTGTTCTCGAGAAACGCTGCGACCTGAGGACTTTCCAGTGCCCGCGCGAGCTCGAGAACCCGGTGGTCCCCGGCCAGCCGGGCCGGCGCCACCAGGACATGTGCATACGGGTTTCCCTGCCCCGGTTCAAGAGCCAAGGCGTCGCGATCGGGTCGCAATCCCGCCTTGGCAGCGTCGTCGGGGGCCAGTACCACGGCGTCGTAGTTGCGATAGATGTCGCCTACGTACTGCGCGTAACTCACCGGGGCCAGGCTCAGGTGCCGTGGCGAGTCCAGAACGTTGCTCTGTGTGATGGTCAGATCCGGCACCGTGGTGCCACCGAAGCGGCGGTCCAGTCTCACCAGCGCGGCACTCTGCAACAAGTACAGGGCCCGCGCCGCTCCGGTCACGGTGTCGGGGACGGCAATCCGCGACCCGTGCGGGAGGCTCCGCCCACTTGCATTGTCGGCCCCGAGCCCCGAGTTGACCCAGCCCGAGGTGTCCTTGAGGTCGTGCCATCGCGACGAGTAGAGGCCGTATGGCACCACATCGACCGCGGAGACGACGCTGAGATCCTTGATCGACCCGGCCGCCACGTCGGCGTCGAACGCCGGTACGTGCTGAAAGAACGCGAGGTCGCCTTGTCCTGCCGCAATCTTCGCGTCCGCGTCCGCGGGGGCATCCACCACGGTGAGGTGCACGCCGGCGGCGAGTCCCTTGTCCGAGACGAACTTCAGGATCGACCGATAGCTGCCCGTTCCGGCATAGACGGTGAGAGCGTCGGCGCCCGGCGATGAGGTGTCGTAGGTGACATCCGAGGACGAGCCACAGCCGGTGAGTGCGGCCACCGAGGCGGCAACGGCCATGACCACGAGACCCACGAGAGGTGGCCGCGACCTTCTCCGACCGGCCGGTGACGTCGTCGTGGCACCCCGAACTCTCGTCACCTGGTGGTCAGTCCGCGTTGCCAGGATGTGGCCCGCCACTCGATCACTGTCATTATCAGGTTCACGATGATCCCGATCAGGCCGAGCGCGAATATCCCGGCATAGAGCTGCGGGGTTTGGTAGCGCATCGCGGCATTGTTGATGTAGATTCCCAAACCGTCTGAACCGCCGACGAGTTCGGCCGCGACAAGTGCGGTGAACGCATTCGATGCGCCCAGCCGGAGGCCGGGGAACACGCCGGGTATCGCCGCGGGCAGGATGACGTGGACGAACACCCACGGCCGGCCGGCACCGAGCACCCGCGCAGCATTCACCAACAGTTTCTCGACATTGCGGACGGCGGTGACCGCGGTCAGGAACACCGGCCAGAAACTCGCCCACGCCACGATGGCGATCTTGGCGCCTTCACCGATTCCCATGAACACGACGAACACCGGCAGCAGGGCGAGCAGCGAGAGGTTGCGGAAGAACAGCAGGACCGGCTCGGCCAGTTTCTGGAAGACCGGGAACGATCCGACGACGATACCGAGGACGAGGCCGGCGACCGCAGCGATCGCGAACCCGATGAGAGCCCGCTGCACACTGGGCCAGATCTGCGAGGCGAGACTTCCGTCGGAAAGACCGCTGAAGAAGGCGCGCAGCGTGTCCTGCGGTGTGGCCAGGTATTGGTCGCTGACCTGACCGGAGGCGACCACCAGCCACCAGATCAGCAGGAAGGCGACAAGCCCGACCGTCCCGTAGATGTAGCGGTTGTACTTTGCCCACCAGGCATTCCGCGGCCTCGTCGCGGTCGGCCGCCGCTTGTCGACGACCGACCGAACGCCCACGCCCTTGCGGTCAATGGTCTGAGTTGTCATGACGTACCTCTTCTTCCAGAATTCGCGCCACGCGCGAGCGAATGTGAGCGAACCGTTGCGAACCCCGCACGTCGTTGTCGCGGGGACGCGGCAGATCGACATCGATGACCGTCTTGACCGATCCCGGCGCGCGGGTCATCACGGCGACGCGGTCGGACAGAAATACCGCCTCGTCGATCGAGTGGGTGACGAAGAGAATGGTCTTCCGCGATGTGCCGGCGTCCCAGATCCGGAGCAACTCGTGCTGGAGGAACTCCCGCGTCTGGGCGTCGAGTGCGGCGAACGGCTCGTCGAAGACCAGGATCTCCGGGTCGTAGACGAGTACGCGGGCGATCGCGGCCCGCTGCCGCATACCGCCCGACAGTTGATGCGGGTAGCGGTGACCGGCCGACCCGAGGCCGACCGTCTCGAGGACTGCCGCGGCCCGTTCCCTTCGCTCGGCGCGCGGAACCCCGCGGATCTTCAGACCGACCTCGACGTTCTTGGCCGTGGTGAGCCACGGGAAGAGCGCATATCCCTGAAAGACCACGCCGATTCGCTTGTTGACACCGGTCACCCGATCACCGTCGACCAGTACCGTTCCACCATCATGCTGTTCGAGTCCGGCGAGGATGTTCAGAAAGGTCGACTTCCCGCAGCCCGACGGTCCCAGCAGCGAGACGAACTCGCCACCACCGATCTGCAGATCGAATCCGTCGAGGACGGTCGAGGTGGCCCGTGGATCATTGGGCTGGACGAAGGACTTCGACACGTTCTCGGCTGTGATGGTGCCCGGTGTGAGCAGCCGGTTCGCGTCGCCGGACGGGTCGGGCCGGTCCAGGAGTTGGTTGGTCATGCGATGTACCTTTCAGCAGTTCTTTCGCGGGCCGGGGTCCTCGGTGGTCGCGTGCGCTACTTCTCTCCTCTGATCTCGACCAGATGCGTATCGAGCACCCCGGTGTTCTGGGTCTGTGCCACGATCGTCGTCGACGGGGTGTCGAGCAGATCGGCGGACTTCGCATACGGATTGAACGCATTCGTCGCGATGTCTTCGGGCTTCAACTTCTCCGCGCCGGGCAGCGGGCTCCCGACATCACGTGTCAGATCCCACCACAGTCGCAGTGATGCCTTGTCCAGCAGGGCATTCGGGGCGTAGTGCCAGTTGGTGGTCTGCTCGACCGGGTAGCCGGTGGTCTTACCGGCGATCTCCGCGGATTCGCGTGGATGCGCGTTGGCCCAGTTGGCCGTCTTCGCGATGACACCGACGAATTCGCGGGCCTCCTTCGGATGTGCCTGCAGCCAATGGTTACTGGCGACGTACGGCGCCTGCCCGCCCAGCGGCCCCCAGTCGTCGAAGGCGGTGAACGCCTTGGTGAATTTGTCGGGCTTGCTCTGCAACACGCCGATCAGTGGCGGGTGGAATACTCCCAGATCGATATCACCTTTCTCCAGCGCCGGCGGCAGGAGGTTCTCGTCCTTGAACGAGAGGAAGGTGACCTTGTTCAGGTCGACGCCATTGCGTTTCAGATACTGTTTGATCACCAGGTCGGTGCAGCTGTTCTTGCCGGTGAATCCGACGGTCTTGCCCTCGAGCGCCTTGAGATCGGTCTTCGTGACCGGCGACCCGGCCTTGGTGAAGTAGGCCATGTGTGGCTCGTCGGGCAGGTCGAGCATGCTCGCCGCGATCGCGGTGAAGCCGAAACCCTTCACCTTGCCGTCGATGTCGTTGTTGAACATGCCGGTGGCGATGTCGATGCGTCCCTCGTCGAGCAGTTGCACTGCGGGCACCGTCGACGCCGGCCCGACATACTCCGGCCGAACCCCGGAGTCCTTCCAGTAGCCCAACTCGTCGGCGATCCGCACCAGTGACAGCGCCGTCGGCGAGTTGGCGAAGCGAAATACGACGCCATTGCCCGACTTGCCGCAGCCGGCGAGCAGCAACGGCACCGCGACCAGCAATATGACCGGCGCGAGCGCCAATCTCGACTTCCGCAGTATGCGGGATATTCCGCCCATGACTCGCTTCTTTCAATCCGTGAGGAATGTAACTCTGATCGTTGACTCGATGTTTGTCACCGCAGATCGCTCGGCGAGCGGCCGTCACCGTCGGTGCCGAATTTCATCTGGAGCGATGATAGGCAGCCGGGCGCGGACACAACCAGCAAAAACGCGCGGTGAACGATAATCGGAACGCCGGCCGATATTGGTTCCGGTATTATCGAATATCGTTCGTGCTCAGAAGAACCCGACCCGGGGCAGCGGATTGCCGGTCACCACTCGCTCGCCGATGATCCGCGCCTTGTACGGAGTGGGATTGTGCGAGAAGAGCGTGCGCAGATTGCGCCAGTGCCGGTCGAGATGTGCCGAAGCCCGGGTCGCGGATGCGCCGCCGACGGCGAACAGGTCTCCGGCCGCCTTCAGCGCGATGTCCTCGATTCCGACCTTTGTCTGCGCGGCCTGCAGTGAGGCGATCTCCTCGAGTGTGTCATCGGCCTCGCCGTGCACAAACGCATACTGCGCTGCGCGATCCTGGGCGTCTGCGGCGGCGAGAACTGTCGATTCCGCCACGAACGCTGCGGCGCTGAGCCTTCCGATGACCTCGAGCAATTGCGGATCCTCGGCGGGCGTCGCGGATGTCGCGAAGACATAGCTACGTTGCCGATTGTGCACGAGCGCTGCTGCGTCGTCGAGGACCGAACGCAGAATCCCGGCTGCGATGGCGTGCAGGATCAGTTGTGGTTGCGAGGAGCGCGGACGCCGCACGTCATCGATTCGCTCGAAGGGATACAGCTCTTCGGCCTCCACCCGCACATTGTCGAGAATGGTTGTGCCGCTGCCGGTCTCTGCTTGTCCGATGCCGTCCCAGTCGTCGGCGTGGACCACCCCGGCACGGTCGGCGGGAATGAGGACCGATACCGTCTCGCCGTTCTCGTCGGCCGCGGTGATGCGCAGGTGATCTGAGTAGATGCTCCCGGTGCTGTAGAACTTGCGCCCGTTGAGCCGGTAGCCGTCGCCATCGCGGCTGAGGGTGGTGTCGAACGTGTACGTCCCCACGGCCGCGCTGCTCAACTCGCTGGATGCGCCGCCGAACAGTGTTCCCTCGACGATCTTCTCGAGCAGTCGGCGGTCCTTGTCGCCGTGGCGCAGACGGAGACGTTCCTCGGTGAATCCCCAGTGAATACGCAGGATGTGCGGCACGTCGGGATCGGCGTGCGCCAGCCGGATGATCAGTTCGTAGAGCTCACGCTTGGAATATCCACCACCGCCCGATTCCACCGGCACGCGCGCCGCACCGATACGGTGCGTGCGCACCAGGTCCAATGCGAGTACGGGCTTCCCACCGCCCGCAGCGCGGCGTCGCCGGGCATCGTCGGCGATCTGGGCGATGATCTCGTCGAGCGTCGATGACGAGAGTGCCGGTGGGGCGACGGGGGTAAGGGTTTCGGTCATGGAACTTCTTTCTCACTTGTTCTGGCGGAATATCGATTCGCATTCTCAATATGCGGACTGCGGGTCGGCATTCATCCTTGAAGCCATATTCCGTGGTGTGCAAGTCTTGGGCCCTTTACGATTCGCGTAGCTCAAGTACGGGTTTTGCCCGGCGACCGGTCACTACCATCTGATGCCGTGCAGACGACCACACGAACCCCACATCACGACGCCATGGGAGGGGATGCGCCATGACCGACCGACAACTCCACCTCAACGCATTCCTCATGACCACCGGCCATCACGAGGCGTCCTGGCGCCTGCCCGAGAGCGACCCGTACGCCGGCACCGACATCGCGCATTACACGAATCTCGCGCAGATCGCCGAGCGCGGCACCTTCGATTCGCTGTTCCTCGCCGACAGCCCGGCGCTGTTCACCGATATCGAACGGCGACCGTCGGGGTCGCTCGAGCCGCTGACGCTGCTCACCGTCCTGGCCGGGGCGACCCGGCGGATAGGCCTGATCGCCACGGCATCGACGTCGTACAACTCGCCATACAACCTGGCGCGCAGGTTCGCCTCTCTCGACCACGTGAGCGGTGGCCGCGCCGGCTGGAACATCGTCACCACGGCCACCGCTGAGGCCGCGCGCAACTTCGGCTACGACGAGCTGCCCGACCATGCCGCGCGCTATGCCCGTGCCGAGGAGTTCGTGGAGCTGGCCGAAAAGCTCTGGGACAGCTGGGAAGACGAGACGGTGGTGGCAGACAAGGCCGCCGGCGTGTGGGGTGACAACACCACACTGCACCCACCCCGGCACCGGGGCAGGTACTTCTCCGTCGAGGGGCCCTTGAACATCCCCCGTTCCCCACAGGGATATCCGCTTCTGGTACAAGCGGGTTCGTCCGAGGACGGTAGACGCTTGGCCGCGCGATTCGCCGAGGCCGTCTTCACCGCCCAGCAGACGACCGACGAGGCGCGGCAGTTCTACGCCGACCTCAAGGCACGCGCCGCCGCTGCCGGCCGCGATCGGGAAACCCTCAAGATTCTTCCCGGACTGGTGCCGGTGATCGGGAGCACCGAGGCGGAGGCGCTCGAGCGGGAGCGCGAACTCGAGGAGGCGATCGTCCCGAGGTTCGCCCACCGGCAACTCGCCAACACCCTGCGCATCCCCGTCGAGAAGCTGCCACTGGATGAGCCGTTGCCCGGCGACCTCCTTCCCGAGGACTCCATCGAGGGCGCCAAGAGCCGCTACACCCTGGTCACCGAGCTGGCGCGGCGGGAGAAGCTCACCGTGCGGCAGCTGATCGGGCGGCTCGGCGGTGGACGCGGACACCGCACGTTCACCGGTACGCCCGAGCAGGTCGCCGACACCATCGAGGCCTGGTTCACCGGCGGTGCCGCCGACGGATTCAACGTGATGGCCCCGGTGCTGCCGTCCGGGCTGGAGTTGTTCGTCGAGCACGTCGTCCCACTTCTGCGTGAACGAGGGCTGTTCCGCCGCGAATACAGCGCGAAGACCCTGCGTGGCCACTACGGACTGCCGCGCCCGGCGAACCCGAACTCGCGCAGGCAGGTGAGCGCCTGATGTCGGAGAACGAACTCCCACAGGACGGGCAGCGACACAACCGGCAGGCACAGGAATCGCTGCGGCTGTTGGGTTATGGGGAACTCGACAACCCGATCGCCGACCGGACCGACGTCGACCACGATGTGGTTGTCGTCGGCGGCGGTCAGAGTGGTGTGGGCGCCGCCTACGGCCTACGGCGGCGGGGACTTTCGCGGGTCAGCGTCATCGATGCGGCCGCCGGCGAGTCCGGCCTCGCGTGGCGCACGACGGCGCGGATGCGCGATCTTCGCACGCCCAAGACCCTGGCCGGACCCGAGTTCGGCGTACCGGCCCTGTCTTTCGAGGCGTGGTATTCCGGAGTCCACTCCGGGCACGGATATGACGGGTTCGAGAGGGCCCGGACGCAGGACTGGGCCGATTATCTGGCGTGGTTTCGCGCCCGGGTCGCCGTCGAGGTGCGCCACGGAATCCGGCTCACCCGGATAGAGCCACTCGAGAGCGGATTCCTACGTCTGCACCTCGCATCCGATGCCGCCGGGACCGGCGATGCCGCGTCGTCCTGGACGGAGGACACCCGCAAGCTGATCCTCGCCACCGGGGTGTCGGGCACCGGTGGCCCGCTGATCCCGCCGGTCGTCTCGGATCTACCCCCGGCAGTATTCGCCCACACCGCCGACCCCATCGATTTCGACGCCCTGATCGGTAAGGATGTGGCCGTACTCGGTGCGGGGTCGTCGGCTTTCGATGCCGCTGCGACCGCCCTGGAAGCCGGCGCCGCGCGCGTCGACGTGTACACCCGCCGACCCGAACTCACCGTGCAGCCCGAAACCGGTAGGCGTCCGAATCCCCTGGAGCGGGACGTCTTTTCGCTCCTGCCGGACGGTGAGCGTTGGCGGCGGCGTAAGGAGGTCGAGGCCCGGGGCGCCTCCGTGCCCGCCGATTCGGTACGACGCGTCGCCGGCTTCCCGAATTACCATCTGCACGTGTCCGCGCCGTGGAGTTCGGCGGTCGAGTCCGACGGCCGCGTCCGCATCGATGCCGCCGACGGTGTGCGCACAACCGACTTCGTGATCGCCGGGACCGGCTATCAGCAAGATCCGTCGACCCGCGCGGAACTCGGGTCCATCGCTTCCGAGATCGCCCGGTGGCGCGATCGGTACACACCTCCGGTGCACGAGCAATCGGCGGTGCTCGGCGCCGCACCCTACCTCGGACCGGGCTATGAATTGACCGAGTCGGTCGCCGGGTCGGCACCATGGCTCGCCGACATCCACATCTTCAGCATCGGCGCGAACGTGAGTTTCGGTCTGCCCGTCGGCGATATCCCCAGTCTGGCAACGGGACTGCCCCGCCTCACCGACGCGGTGGCCCACGGACTCGTCCTCGCCGATCTGGCGCGAGCACGGACGGCGGTGACGGCGGGCGTCCCCTGACGACACTGCGCTCCCGGGGTCGGCAAACCCGGTGATCGTGACGACGCGGAAATATGGCGTGCGGCTATAGCGACGGACGCGACGATTATTGTCGTGACCGTCGCTATAGCCGCATTTCATATTCGCGGGAGCAGGTACGCGAGCGCGGTTGCGGCAAAGTCGGGACCAGTGGTCCCGCCTACCCGTCCGTCGGGCCCTCCACGACGGTCTCGACCACCTCGACGTCGATGACGTCGCCTTCGGCACCAAGATCCGGCGAAGCCGTACCGGACGGCGCGCCCGGCCCGGCGGCGTCGTCGACGGCCACGTCCGACTCGACGATCGGCAGCTCGTCGGTGACCTCCACGGCCGACTCCCCCGCACCAGGTTCCCCTGCGCCAGGATCCTCTGGGTCAGAATCCCCTGCGCCGGCTTCCTCGGTATCAGCTTCCTCGTCGGCTGCGGTCACCGTGCTCGCCTCGACGTCTTCTGGTACGGCCGTACCGTCGAGGATCGCCGTCCAGGCCGCCGGCCCATCGAGCGTCAGCCCGACCCGTGCCGCCTGCTCCTCGGCGGCGCGTACCTGGGACATCAGCGCGATAGTGCGCCTTCGCGCGCGATCCTCGGTACTGTCGTCGCCGGCGGTCACGGTGATCGACAGCACCTGCGGATCGATGCGCTCGACCGGATAGCCTGCCGCGGTGAGTCTTTCGAGTACTTTTTGGGTCAGCGCCAGAGCCGGGGCGCCGGTGGCGATTCCGTCGAGAACAGATCCGCGGTGCAACTCGGCGGCCTTGTGTTCCTCCCACTCGCGGATCTGTGTCTCCAGATCCGCGTGGGCGCCGGACAACACACCAGGCGTCCGGCCACTGACCTTGTCGGTGAAGCTGCGGGCGACCCCGTCGATGTCGAAGGGCTCGGTGGGATCGTCAGCGGCGATGCGTGCATGGAAGAGCACCTGCAGCAGCAGATCACCGAGTTCCCCGCGCAGTTCGGTCTGGTCCCCACGCTCGATCGCGTCGAGGAATTCATAGACCTCCTCGATGAGGTAGCGCCGCAGCGATTCATGTGTCTGCCGGCTCTCCCATGGTCCGGTGCGCCGCAGCGTGTCCATCAGCGCGACCGCGGCCAGTAGGTCGTTGCCGCTGGGAATCGTCGGCGCGATCACCTCCTCACCCTGCGCAATCCGCGCACGCACCAGGGGATGCTGCGCGTCTGCCGCGAGCAGGGTGCCGGCGATCTCGTCAACGGTGAAGACCGGCTGAAAGTGGTCGAGATCCCAGAGCACGCCGGTCGGGACGTCCTCGGTCACGTAGACGGTGCCGGACAGATGAGCTCGCGCCCGAACCGGAATCAGGTCCGGTCGGAGTGGATCGAGCAGGACGACCGTCATCCCTGGCACGCCTTTCGGTAACGGGCTGCGGTAACAACAGCCATGAAACAACATTCCAACGGTAAACGCTCGGGTGCGCACAACGTGGGATCTCGGGTGGCGATTTCCTCACCTCGACGCCGCTGGGTACCGCCGGGATTCTACGACGCCGGGGCGGGTTTGATCTGCGTGAGGAAGGTCGTGAGGTAGTCGATCAGTTCGTTGTCGCGCAGCCGCGCCGACCCGACACCGCCGGTGCGTGGGATCGGCAGGGTGACCACCGAGGTCGTCGCCCGATACGACGCCGCCGGATACAGCCGTTTGAGGCGCACCTGCTCACTGTCGAGCAGATGCAGCGGGGCAAGTTTCACATTGGTCCCGACGGTGCCGACCTCGGCGACACCACGCTCCCGGCACCGCAGCCGCAGCATCGCGATGGCCGCAAGCCTGCGGGTTTCCTCCGGTGGCTCACCGTAACGATCGACCAATTCTGCCAGCACCGCTTCCACATCGCTGTCGTCGGCTGCGGCCGCGAGCTTTCGATACGCCTCGAGCCGCAGGCGATCGGAGTCGACGTATTCGACCGGGATGTGCGCGTCGACCGGCAGATCGATACGGACTTCGGGCGTCTCCTCGGCCACCACCGGGTGGCCGTCGGCGGCGGCCCGATAGGCCTCCACCGCCTCGCCGACGAGCCGCACGTACAGGTCGAAGCCCACTCCGGCGACATGTCCCGATTGCTCCGCGCCCAGCACATTTCCGGCTCCGCGCAGCTCGAGGTCCTTGAGCGCCACCGCGATTCCCGCCCCGAGCTCGTTGTTCTGCGCGATCGTCGCCAGCCGATCATAGGCCGTCTCGGTGAGTGGCCGGTCGGGACTGTAGAGCAGATAGGCGTAGGCGCGTTCGCGACTGCGGCCCACACGTCCGCGCAGCTGATGTAGTTGCGACAGACCGAGACTCTCGGCGCGGTCGACGATGAGGGTGTTCGCATTCGCGATGTCGAGGCCGGTCTCGATGATGGTGGTGCAGACGAGCACGTCGTACTCGCGATTCCAGAACCCGGCCACCGTCCGCTCGAGCTGGTCCTCGTTCATCTGCCCGTGGGCGACGACGACCCGGGCCTCGGGCACCATGTCGGCAATGTCCTTGGCGGTCTTGTCGATCGAGGAAACCCGGTTGTGCACGTAGAACACCTGGCCGTCGCGCAGCAGTTCTCGCCGGATGGCCGCGGCCACCTGCTTGCGCGCATAGGCGCCGACGTAGGTCAGCACCGGGTGCCGTTCTTCGGGCGGCGTGAGAATCGTCGACATCTCGCGGATGCCGGCCATCGACATCTCCAGGGTGCGCGGGATGGGTGTCGCCGACATGGTCAGCACGTCGACGTGGGTGCGCAGCGATTTGATGTGTTCCTTGTGCTCGACACCGAACCGCTGCTCCTCGTCGACGATCACCAGACCGAGGTCCTTCCAGATGATGCCGGTCTGCAGGAGCCGGTGGGTGCCGATCACCACGTCGACGGACCCCTCGGCCATCTGATCGATGATCTCCTTGGATTCCTTGGCGTCGGTGAACCGCGAGAGGCCGCGCACCCGCACCGGGAAACCGGCCATCCGTTCGGTGAAGGTCTGCAGATGTTGTTGCGCCAGAATCGTGGTGGGCACCAGAACCGCGACCTGCTTGCCGTCCTGTACCGCCTTGAACGCCGCGCGCACCGCGATCTCGGTCTTGCCGTACCCGACGTCGCCGACGACGACGCGGTCCATCGGCACCGGCTTCTCCATGTCGTCCTTGACCTCGCCGATCACCGTCATCTGGTCGACGGTCTCGGTGAAGTCGAAGGCGTCCTCCATCTCACGCTGCCACGGGGTGTCCGGACTGAACGCGTAGCCGGGAGCGGCGTGGCGGGCGGCATAGAGTTGCACGAGTTCGCCGGCGATCTCGCGAACGGCCTTGCGCGCCTTGCGTTTGGTGTTCTGCCAGTCCGATCCGCCCAGCTTGGACAGCGAGGGCTGCTCGCCGCCGACGTAGCGGGACAGCTGATCGAGGGCATCCATCGGGACGAAGAGGCGGTCACCCGGCTGACCGCGTTTGCCCGCCGCATACTCGAGCACGAGATACTCCCGGCGCGCCCCGGACACGGTGCGTTCGATCATCTCGACGAACTTGCCGATGCCGTGCTGATCGTGGACGACGAGGTCGCCCGCGGTCAGTGCCAGCGGGTCGACCTGGTTGCGCCGCTTGGCCGGTAACCGCCGCCCGTCGCGTGCCGCGGCCACCCGGGCGCCGGTGAGGTCGCTCTCGGTGATCACCACCAGCCCGGCCGACGGTGCGACGATACCGCGCCGAAGTGTGCCGCAGTAGACGGTCACCTCGCCCGGCACGGGGGTGGCGCCCGGCTCGGCGAGGACGTGGCGCACCTCCGCGTCGGCGAGGCGTTCGGCAGTGCGTGCCGCGGTTCCCTTGCCCGCCACGACGATTGCCGCCGGCTTGGCGGTGGCCACATGGGCACGCAGCATCGCGAACGTCTGCGCGATCTCGTCGTCGCTGCCATGCGGGGCGGGGCCGGGTTCCAGGTCGAGTTCGAATTCCGCACCCGATCCCGACGACAACGGACTCATGGTCCACCACGAACGGCCGGCCGCGACGGTGGTCTCGAGGACCTCGTCGAGGAGTCGGTACGCACTGGCCTGCAGGTCGATTCCGGTTGTGCCACCGCGGGTGTCGATGGGAGCGGTCGCACCGAGGGCCGCAGCGTTCCACGACGCCTCGAGGAACTCCGCTCCGGTGGTCGCAAGGTCTCCGGCTCGGGTGCGAACCTTCTCGGGGTCCAGGATGAGCACGCGCGAACCGTCCGGAATGACCTCGGTCAACAGTTGCATCCGACCCTCGACGAGCGCCGGGATCAGAGCTTCCATGCCTTCGACCGGGATGCCCTGCGCGAGTTTGGCCAGCATGTCCGACAACCCCGGATCCACGGAATACTCGGCGGCGAGATCGGTGGCCCGCCCTCGCACCTGCGCGGTCAGCAAGAGCTCCCGGCCCGGATGGATCTGTACGACCGATGCCTCCACCTCGGGCTGACTTCGCTGATCGGCGACCGAGAAGGCACGGATCTCGGTGATCTCGTCACCCCAGAACTCCACGCGGACGGGGTAATCCGCGGTCGTCGGGAACACGTCGAGGATACCGCCGCGCACGGCGAATTCCCCTCGGCGCCCGACCATGTCGACGCGTTCGTAGGCCATCTCGACGAGGTCGGCGAGCAGTGTGTCGAAATCGATCTCGATGTTCTCGCGCAACGTGATGGTGCGGACCTCACCGAGACCCGGGGCCATCGGCTGGACCAGCGAGCGCACCGTCGTCACCACCACACGCAGCGGCTTGTCCCCCGGCTGGGCGAGACGGTGCAGCACTGCGAGCCGACGGCCGACGGTGTCGGCCCCCGGCGAGAGACGCTCGTGCGGCAGGGTTTCCCATGACGGGAACTGGGCCACCGCGTCGGGGTCGTCGAGGAGTTCCTGCAATTCGGCCGTCAGATCGTCGGCCTCGCGCCCGTTGGCCGAGACGACCAGCAGCGGCGCCGGCCCCTGCGCCAGCGTGGTCACCACGAACGGCCGCGCGGCGTCCGGTCCGGTGATGTCGAGGCGGGGGTCGTCGCTCCGCTCACGAAGGGCTGACAGTGATGCGTCCGAGGATGCGACCTCGGCGAGCCCGGCGAGAGCGGGAGATGATGACACTCATGTGAGTGTAGGTTGTCCGCGCCGCCGCGCTGTCCGGGGCCGACGGGCCGCCGAGCGGGTGATCGGCGCTCAGTCCGCGTCGGTCGGGCGATGGTCGGGTTCGACGTGATCGGGTCCGACCAGTTCGGGGTTCGGGTCGAGCCGCGTGAGTCCGTTCCAGCACAGGTTCACCAGGTGGGCGGCGACGACCTCTTTGGAGGGTTCGCGCACGTCGAGCCACCATTGCGCCGTCACCGACACCATGCCCACCAGCGCCTGCGCATATAGCGGTGCGAGTTCCGGGTCGAAGCCGCGCCGCTCGAAGTCCCCGGCCAGAAGATGCTCGACCTGGCTGATGGCGTCGTTGAGCAGACTGGAGTAGGTGGTCGTATCACTGGTGTTGGCGGAGTCACCACGCACCAGAATCCGGAACCCGTCCGTTCGATCTTCCATGTACGTCAACAAGGCCAGCGCAACCTGCTGGATGCGATACAACGAGCGGTTCTTGCTCAGCGACGAGGTGACCATCTCGAGCAGGGTTTCCATCTCGCGGTCCACCACCACCGCATAGAGGCCTTCTTTTCCGCCGAAATGCTCGTACACAATGGGCTTGGAGACCCCGGCCCGCTGCGCGATCTCCTCGATCGTCGTCGCATCGAAACCGCGTTCGGCGAACAGCCCGCGCGCCACCTCGATGAGTTGCAGACGACGCTGGGTCCCGGTCATCCGTGCCCGCGGCGCGCGCTGGACCTCGTCGGACTTGTCGGTGGGACGACTGACTGCCATGCGTGCCACCATATCGAGGTCGCGCCCACGCCACCGCCGCGTCGACTGTTCGCCGCGGCGCCACCGACTTCGGCTCACCGTGAGTGAAATCCGCGCGCAATTGTGATCGCATCGACATCTGACCAGGTCAGAAGATTCGAGAGCCACACGAAGGCGCGATGAATCGCCGCCGATATCGGCGAAACGACCTCCGCGATTCCCAGGGTCCATCTACTCTCCTCGACAAGCGCCGCCGGCGCTGTCACCGTCGGCAATCATGTTGTCGCGCGTCGTGACCAGGGAAGGGGCATCGACACGTGCAGCTGTGGAAATACATCGACGACCACGCATCCAACCTGACCTTCCTCACCTATCAGCACGCCTCACTGGCCTTCCAGACCGTGCTCATCGGTACCGTGGTCGCCGTACTCGTCGCGGTCGCCGTGTACCGGCTGCCGCTCGTGTCGTCACTCACTCTCACCTCGAGCCGGGTGGCGCTGACGATCCCATCGCTGGCCCTGCTCGCATTGCTGATCGTGCCGTTCGGGCTCGGCGTGGTGCCCTCGTTCATCATGCTCGCGTTCTTCGCGGCGATGCCGGTGATCGGTAACGCGGTCGTCGGATTGCGCTCGGTCCCCGGCTCGGTCATCGAATCGGCAAAGGGTATCGGCTTGTCGCGCTGGCGGATTCTGCTCACCGTCGAACTGCCCATCGCCTGGCCGGTCATCCTCACCGGCATCCGGGTCTCCACCCAGATGATCGTCGGCGTGGCGGCGATCGTCGCCTACGTCCTCGGCCCGGGGCTGGGATCGCTGATCTTCAACGGCCTTTCCCGCCTCGGTGGTGCCAATGCACTCGAAATGGCGCTCACCGGAACAATTCTCATCGTCCTTATCGCTCTCGTCTTCGACGCACTGCTCGTCCTGCTCGGACGCGTCACGATCTCCAAGGGGTTGTCATGACCGGCGGATCCAACGGCCCTATCTCCCATGAACCGGATTCCCCGGAGCCGGTCTCGAACGACCCGGTTCCGTCGGACGCCCCGGCGTCCGACGGCCGCACCGTCACCGGGGCCTCCATCCGACTCGATGGCGTGGTCAAGCGCTATCGCGGGCAGGACAGTCCGGCCGTCGAGCGACTCGACCTCACCATCGAGGCCGGCGACATCGTCGCCTTCGTCGGCCCTTCCGGCTGTGGCAAGACGACGACGCTGAAAATGATCAATCGGCTCATCGAACCCTCCGAGGGCCGCATCTTCATCGGCGATCGCGACGTCACCCGGGAGAATCCCGACAAACTGCGCCAGTCGATCGGCTACGTCATCCAGTCGGGCGGATTGTTCCCCCATTGGGACGTCGCCAAGAACATCGGCGCCATTCCGCGAGTCCTCGGCTGGGACAAGAAGAAGATCGCCGAGCGCACCGAATATCTGCTCGACCTCGTCGGTCTCGACGCCAAGACCTTCGCCCACCGGCTGCCCAAGGACATGTCCGGTGGCCAGCAACAGCGCGTCGGCGTGGCCCGGGCGCTGGCCGCCGACCCGCCCGTGCTGCTCATGGACGAGCCCTTCAGCGCGGTCGACCCCATCACCCGAGTCCGGCTGCAGGACAGTCTGATCGCCATTCATCGAGAACTCGGCAAGACCATCGTCCTCGTCACCCACGATTTCGAGGAGGCCACCAAACTCGGCGACAAGGTGCTCATCCTGTCCGAGGGCGGACACATCGAGCAGTACGCGCCGCCGGACGAGATCCTCGCCAACCCGGCCACGCCCTTCGTCGAGGAGTTCATCGGCTCCGGCGCGACGCTGGCCCACCTCACACTTTCGCGGGTGCGCGACGTCGAGGTCGATCAGGTGACGACCGCGCGAGTCGGCGAGGCGTCGCGGCCCGTCATCGAGCGGGCCCGCGCCGCCGGCACCGACTGGGTCGTCGTGGTCGACGAGCACGGACGCCCGCGCGCCTGGCCGACACTGGCCGAGGTCGCCACCAAGAAGACGATCTCGGACTACGTCGATCCGCGCCTCCCGGTGGTCGCCGACTCGGCGACGCTCAACGACGCACTGGATTCGATGCTTGCGGCGAGTCAGGGCGGCACCCTGGTCGCCAACGGGCGGGGCGCGGTCCTCGGCGCCCTGACCATCGCGGCCGTGATGGACATCATCCAGTCCCAACTGGCAGATGCCCGTGCCGACGAGGACGAGGTCTCCTACGCCGACCACCGCGACGGCAGCTCGACTCCCGCCTCCGGCAGCGGATCGGCGCCGGCCTCATGAGACGCCTGCGGCAGTTACCGGTGGACGTGATCTTCGAGCCGGTGGTGTTCCTGGTGATCGGTATCGGATACTTCAGCTGGTACGCCACCACGACGTTCACCGACACCGAACAGACCTCGCTGGCGTGGCCGACGTTGCAGACCACGATCCTCGACCACATCAAGCTCGCCCTGACCGCCGCGGTGATCGTGATCGTGATCGCCATCCCGCTGGGCATCGTCCTGACGCGGCCCTCGATGCGCTGGCTCAATCCGATCGCGGTGAACATCGCCAACATCGGTCAGGCCGCGCCGGCGGTCGGCCTGCTGGTGTTGTTCACCTTCTGGCTCGGCACCGGCTTCAAGACCGCGGTCATCGGCCTCGTCGTCTACGCCGTGCTGCCGATCCTGCAGAACACCATCGTCGGACTCCGTCAGGTCGACCAGCGCACCATCGAGGCGTCCCGCGGGATCGGTTACTCCGCGTTCCGCACCCTCGTCCAGGTCGAGTTGCCGCTCGCGGTTCCGGTGATCCTCAACGGTGTCCGGACCGCGCTGGTGATCCTCGTCGGCACCGCGACGCTGAGCACCTTCATCGGCGCGACCAGCCTCGGCACCCTGATCACCACCGGCGTCACCTTGTTCCTGCCGAAACTGCTGATCTCCGGGGCGATCCTGGTCGGTCTGCTCGCCATGGTCATCGACTGGCTCGGCCGGATCGTCGAGCTGGTCGCCACTCCCCGAGGTGTGGCATGACAAGTACGCGCACACAACGACTCCTGCGCTCGTCTCGTGGACTGCTGGTGGCGCTCGCCGCGGTGCTCACGATCGCCGGCTGCGGTCTGGTGAGTTCGTCGGGCACCTTCGAGAAGGCCTCGCTGCCCTACGGGAAGAAGCCGCTCGAGGGTGCGTCGCTGACGGTGACGTCCAAGAGCTTCACCGAAGGCGTGATCCTGGGCAAGATCACCGCGACCTACCTGGCCGCCGCGGGTGCCGACGTGACCGATCTGACCGGCGCACCCGGCTCCGCCTCGTCGCGCCAGGCGCAGCTCAACGGTGACGCCGACATCCTGTGGGAGTACACCGGCACCGCCTGGGTGAACTATCACAACCAGACCGAGACCATCGCCGACCCGAAGGTCCTGTGGCAGAAGGTGCATGACATCGAGCTCGCCGATCACGACCTGGTGTGGCTGCCCCCGGCCAATTTCAACAACACCTACGCCTTCGCGGCGTCGTCGGCGACGGCCAAACGCCTCGGCGTCCGGTCGCTGTCGGATGTGGCCAAGCTCCCCGTCGCCGACCGCACCTTTTGCGTCGACGACGAATTCTATTCGCGCTCAGATGGTTTCGGGCCAATGCTCGAGAAATACGGGATACCGCTCGGCGACCCCAACGGGGTCCCGCTGACCAACGTGACCCGGATGGACGCGGGCGTGATCTACACCTCGACCGCCAAGAGCTCGCCCTGCAACTTCGGCGAGGTCTACACCACCGACGGCCGCATCAAGAACCTCGACCTGACCGTCCTCGACGATGACAAGAAGTTCTTCCTGCCCTACAGCGGAACCGCCGTGGTGCGCAACGAGGTGCTCAAGAAGTACCCGGAGATCGCCGATCTCCTCGGCGACATCTCGCAGCGGCTGAACTCCGACATCATGCAGGACCTCAACGGTCGTGTCGACATCGACGGCGAGGACCCGTCGACGGTGGCCTACGACTGGCTCAAGAGCGAGCACCTCATCGCCTGAGTGCGCGTGGGCACCGGTCACGCTCGCGGTCAGCGCCCGGCCTTGTGCGCCGCCTGCATGTCGCGCACCTGCGCTTCGGTCATCGCCGGCGCACCCAGGGGTGCCCGCCGGGGCTCGGCGCGCACGGCGTCGAGGAACAGATCGAGATAGCGGCGCCACGTTCCCGGAGCCGTCTGCTCGGTCGCCTCGGCGATGGCCTTGATCATGGTGAACAGGGCGAAGAAGTCGGTGAACGCGAGGTCTGGGCGCAACACCCCGGCCGCCATCGCCCGAGCGAAGATCCGGTTGATGCGCTCGGACAGCGTGGCCTTGAATCTCTCGATCTCCGGGTTGCTGTGGTCGACGGTCATGATGATCGCCGCCAGCCCGCGGTCCTCGGCGAGGATTCGGCACATCCACGTCGCCAGTCCCTCCACGGCATCCCAGGGGTCCTCGTTGTCGATCGCCTCGGCCGTACGCGCGACCACAGATTCCAGGTGATCGATGAACACCCCGAAGACGAGCTCGTCGCGATTGGCGAATCGGCGGTAGACCGTTCCCACGCCGACACCGGCTGCAGCGGCCACCTCGTCGAGGGAGACGTCGAGGCCGCGCTCGGTGAAGAGGTCACGGGCCGCCCCGATGATCCGCTGACGGTTGCGCTCGGCGTCGGCCCGTAGCGGCTTTTCCGGCGTAGCGGGCATCTCCGACGCGGATTCAGTGGGCATCATCACAGATTAGCAACCGGAGGAATCATCTCCGGTTGGGGCCGGTTGCCATCCCGGTAAGCGGAGGAACGTCTTTCATCTAATCCTCAGGAGCCCCGATGACAACCACTCTCGAAAAGTCCGGTGGCGACGGCGCCACCACAGAATCGGCCGGAGACCGACACCACCGCCTTAGGTGGGTCATCCTCGGCGTGCTCGGTCTCGCCCAGCTGATGGTGGTGCTCGACGCCACCATCGTCAACATCGCTCTGCCCCATGCCCAGACCGCGCTGCAGTTCGGCGATGCCGACCGTCAGTGGATCGTCACCGCCTACGCGCTGGCTTTCGGCAGTCTTCTTCTGCTCGGCGGCCGGCTCTCCGACCTCCTCGGCCGGCGGACCACCTTCATCATCGGTCTGATCGGCTTCGCGGTGATGTCGGCGATCGGTGGTGCCGCGGTCAACTTCGACATGCTGGTCGCCGCCCGCGCCGGTCAGGGCGTGTTCGGCGCCTTGCTGGCACCTGCCGCACTGTCGCTGCTGAGCACGTCGTTCACCGACCCCGCCGAACGCGGTAAGGCCTTCGGCATCTTCGGAGCGATCGCCGGCGGCGGCGGCGCCCTGGGGCTGCTCCTCGGCGGAATGCTGACCGAATGGGCCAATTGGCGCTGGTGCCTCTACGTCAACCTGGTGATCGCGGCGATCGCGCTCGTCGGGGCCGTCCTGTTCATCGGCCCGCATCGTGCCGACGTTCGTCCCAAGCTGGACCTGCCAGGGGTCGTCACCGTCTCGACGGCACTGTTCTCGATCGTGTACGGCTTCTCCAACGCCGAGACCAACGGCTGGGCCGACTGGGCCACCATCACCTGGCTGATCGTCGGTGTGGCGCTGTTGGGTGTGTTCGTGTGGCTGCAGTCGCGGACGCCGCACGCGCTGCTCCCCCTGCGGGTGATCCTGGACCGCACTCGCGCCGGCTCCTACCTCACGGTGTTCATCACCGGAATCGGAATGTTCGGGATCTTCCTGTTCCTGACCTACTACCTGCAGCAGAATCTGCAGTTCAGCCCGATTCGCACCGGCCTGGCGTTCCTGCCGATGATCGGAGCCCTCATCGTCACCGCCACGACCTCCACCGCGGTGCTGCTGCCGCGCTTCGGGCCGCGCTGGCTGATGACGGCGGGGATGACCACCGCCGCTGTCGGAATGGTGCTGCTCACCCAGCTCTCCGACTCGAGTTCGTACGCGGTGAACATCCTTCCCGGCCTGCTCATCATGGGTGTGGGCATCGGTGCCTCCATGGCCCCGGCAATGCAGGGCGCCATCTCGGGCGTCTCCCACGACGACGCCGGAGTCGCGTCGGCAACGGTGAACACGATGCAGCAGGTCGGCGGGTCGGTGGGTACCGCGCTGCTCAGCACCATCGCCTCCAGTGCCGCGGCGTCCTACGCAACCAGTCATATCGGGCACACCGCCAACATGGAGCAGCTGAAGATGATGGCGGCTGTGCACTCCTACACGGTGGCGTTCTGGGTGGCCGCGGGAGTCTTCGCGGTCGGCGCAGTGATCGCAGGCTTCGTCATCCGCAGCGGGCCGCTGCCCGTCACCGAGGGCGACGCGGCTCCGATGGCTCACTGATCTGTCGCGACTCACCGAACTAGCACGACCCACGGCCCGGCCACCGGCGATTCCGGTGGCCGGGCCGTCTGTATGACCGACAACGGTGATCATCGGCCCGGCGGACCTGCGGCGCGGTATCCGGGCACCGGCATCGGCCAATGACGTTGAGATTTCAGGGGTTCCATGTCCGACCCACCTGAAGCGGGTACTCGCGTAGCCTCGGGCGAGAACCCCGCTGTGCGAGTCCTGTCCGCCAGGCGCACGACGAGCGGGTAGCGTACCGCGAGAAGACGACCCCGCGATGGGACCGCCCGACGCCCGGTGGGCAGGAGGAACACCGCAGTATGCATGACCCCGCCGACCGCAGTGGCTCCGTTCTGGGTGACTACACCCTGCGACGGCTGCTGGGTCGTGGCGCCATGGGCGAGGTCTACGAGGCGCTCGACACCCGCCGCGGGCGCACCGTCGCCCTCAAGCTGCTGTCCCCGCAATTCGCCGGCGATGCCGTGTTCCGCGAACGATTCCTCCGCGAGTCACGCATGGCAGCGCAGCTGAACGACCCGCATGTGATCCCGATCCACGACTGGGGCGAGATCGACGGCTTCTTGTTCCTGGACATGCGTATCGTCAGCGGCGGCAACGATCTGCGGCACCTCCTGAGCTCTGGTCCGTTGACTCCGGATCGAGCGGTGTCGATCGTCGAACAGGTCGCCCAAGCTCTCGATGCCGCACACGCTGCCGGACTCGTGCATCGCGACGTCAAGCCAGACAACATCCTCATCGACAGCGGCGACTTCGCCTACCTGGTCGATTTCGGTTTGGCGCAGACCACCACCGATCCGCGACTCACCGACACCGGTGCAGCGGTGGGATCGTTCGCGTACATGGCGCCCGAACGATTCGGGGCAGGCAATATCGCGACCCCCGCGACCGACATCTATGCATTGACCTGCGTCTTGGTCGAATCCCTCACCGGTGCGGCACCTTTCGGCGCGGGCGACCTGCAGGTGCTCGTCGCCGCGCATCTCAACCAGGCGCCCCCGGTCCTCGGCAGCCCGTTCGACGCGATCGTCGCGCGCGGCATGGCCAAGAATCCGGCCCACCGTTTCGGCACCGCAGGCGAGCTCGCCCAAGCAGCCAATGATGCGCTCGAAGGCCGGGTTCCACCCGGGACGGCGTTGCCGCCGAGCGGACCACTCCAACCGGCCGCCACCGGACCGGGACCGATGGGGCAGCCGATGGCCCCCAATGCGCCGATTGTGCACAGCACACCGCCGGCTCCCGGCGCGCCCATCGCCCCCGGAGCGCCGATGAGCCAAAATGCGCAGATGACGCAGGCCACCCAGCCGCTGCCGCCGATCACCTACATTCCTCCGCTGGCCGGCCCGGTGCCAGGTTCTCCACACACGGGGTATCAGCCTGGGCGACAACATGTTCCGCAGTCTGCGAACCGCAACACCGATGCTCGCGTCGTGGTGGTCGTCGCGGCGGTGGTGTTCTTGTTCATCATCGTGATCGCGGTGGCGTTGGTCGTGGCCCTCGCCTGAACGGCGTCGCGTACCCCGGCTTCAGAACGGTGGGGGATCCGCGTCCTGGGCGGCGTGGTAGGCGGCGTGGTGTGTGGCGCTCGCTGCGGTGCGTGGTGCGGTGAAGCGTGCGGCGATGCGCGGGTCGGGTGGTGTGCCCGGCCCGGCGCGTCGGTGCAGGGCGGGGAACAGGTCGCGGCCGGTGTAGGCGTTGCCGGCGAAGATGTAGCCGTCCGGGGATTGGAAGAACACCGCCCCCATAGGTGTTTGGTGATCACGCCACCCGACGGCGAAGGTCTTGTGCCGGTGGTGAAACCGGCACAACGGTTTGATGTTGTGTTCAGCGGTCTTCCCACCGGCGGACGGATCGGTCTTGTCGAACGGGATGGTGTGGTCGAGGTCGGCGGCCCGAACCTTGTTGGTGCAGCCGGGAAAGGTGCAACACAATTCGCCGGCCAGGACGAGTTCCCGCAGTTTACGGGGGATCTCGTAGGTGTGCTCGACCGCGGTGCGTGCGGCTGCGCGCTGAGCGGCAGGATCGCCGGGATGAATGTAGGTGCGTTTGGCCTCGGTGAGCAGGCTCCGGGCGATGTCGGCGTCGAGGACGCCGTGTCCGTCGAGGAACGCCGGATCCTCATCGAGGCCGAGCAGCGTCGACAGGTTCACCACAATGTGAAACTGCGGCCGCGGCGCATGAGTGTGACCACAATCGGCAGGCTGGGCCGCCGCGTCGGGTTCCACCTCGACCTCGACTTGGGCCTCGGTCTCGGTCTCGGTCTCCGGCTCCGGTTGCGGGTCGGTGCAGGCGAGGCATTCACACGCCAGGTGTTGGTGACCGCGGGCCAGCGCGATGAGTGCGTCGGCGCGTTGCTGCGATGCGGACCGCGGATCGGCGCGGTGCACGGCGGTGATCATCGCATCGAGGCGGGCATCCAACACGGCGGCCTGGGCGGCCGGTAGCTGTCCGGATATCACCGAGTGGCCAGGCATCTCGCGGTGCGGGCGGATGCGGATGTGGCGTTTCTGGTCGGCGGTGTCGCGGCGGCGCCGCACCGCGGCCGGGTCGATGCGGGTGATGGTGGCGTCGATCATGGTGCGGAAGCGGGTCATCGACATCGGATCGCGGCCCGCGATCTGCTCGGCCAGCGCCGCATCCAACGACTGGGCGTGCTCGTCGGCGACCATGTCGGTGCGGGACACGATCTCCTGAAAACGCGATAGGTCGATACGCCCCGCCGCCAACTGCTTACCGGTTTCGGGTAGCCGATACATCATCGAGGCGCCGGTTTCGATCATCCGTTTCGCTTGTGCCGGTGGCAGCGTCAGGACGGCACCCACCTCGGCAATCGCGGTGGTCAAACCGTCCGGGCCCAGGCGGGCGATCCGATCTCTCCCGTCGGCGAGCAGTCGCGCCAACTCGTCGGTGTCGGTAAGGCCGGCGGGGACGGTGACCTCGCCGCTGCCGATCTCGCGGTACACGCGTTCGAGGTACTCGTATTCACGGTCCTCATACATCAGCAACGCCGCCTGCAACATGCGGTAATCCATGGAGGACTTCGCCGACTGGCAGTGATAGAGCACCTCGACCAGTTCCCGCGAGTACAGCTTGTTGTCATCGGCCAACTGCGTGAACAGAGACTCCACTCGAGACCCGGAAATCCCTGTCACACCGATGCTTTCATCGGCGTGGCCTGGGACTTCGCCGCCGGTGTGGTCCATACCCGAAACCATACGGGGAGGGTCTGACAACTTTGTCCCGGAAGCACTGAACACGCTTGTGCCGTAGATCGGCGTCACCCAGTGGCAGCGATCTACGGCGCTGATCGAATCACGGCTTAAGACACCGGGCCGGGACCAAAATGGGCATCCCTGCTGTTCTCCTATGACAGGAGCAGTGCTATCACCACATCCGCCGCTGCCCGAGCCCGACACCACGAAGGAGAATCCCTGATGACCAGCGGAAACCACGACTCCGGACAGATCACCCGCACGGCCGGCACCGAGACCGCCGTCCTCGCCGGCGGGTGCTTCTGGGGCATGGAAGATCTGATCCGCCGACAGCCGGGTGTACTGGCCACCCGCGTCGGCTACACCGGCGGGACCAACGATCACGCGACCTACCGCAACCACCCCGGACATGCGGAGGCCGTGGAGATCGTGTTCGACCCGGCGCAAACGACGTACCGCGACATTCTGGCGTTCTTCTTCCAGATCCATGATCCGACGACGAAGGACCGCCAGGGCAACGACGTCGGCAGCAGCTACCGCTCGGCGATCTTCCCGTTGGACGCCCGGCAGGAGCAGATCGCGCGGGACACGATCGCCGACGTCGACGCGTCCGGACTGTGGCCCGGTACGGCGGTCACGACCGTCGAATCACCGGGACCGTTCTGGGAGGCCGAGCCCGAACATCAGGACTACCTCCAGCGTTACCCGGCCGGGTACACCTGCCACTTCCCCCGACCGGGATGGGTGCTGCCACGGCGGGGCGAGACGCCCTCGGCGCCATGATGTCTCGCGTCGGTCAGTGGGACTGTTCGGCCAACTTGGCCAGGTTGTCGATCGACGCGCGCAGGCGCTCGGCGGTGGTGGTGCGCGCCCGTTCCATCCGGCCCGGGTCGGTCAACTCGGTCCAGTCGTAGGTGTGGGTGACCCGGACGTGCGTGTCGTCGATCGGCTCGATCTCCCACCGCCACAGATGCCCGGGGCTCGGCTTGCCCGGTTCACTGGGCAGCCAGGCGATCAGCCGTCCTTCGTCGAACTCGACGACCTGGTTGTCGCGCACCGCGTCGTTGGTCAACCGCATCGAGAAGGTCTCCCCTACTCCATGGATCCGCCCGCCGCCGACGAGTTCGGCAAGATTGTCGTTGCCGTCCCAGTCGGGCTGGCGGGCCGGATCGGCGATCAGCTCGAAAACCGTTGCGGCGTCGGCCGAGATGTCGTGGGTGGCGGATCGAATGCGCTCGTCGGTGATTGACACACCCGAGAGCCTAGCGTGGACCTCCCCCTCGCCACCACCATTCACGCACGCTGCGGCGTATCCGGCGGGATGGCCGCCAACAGCTTTCTCGTGTAATCGGTTTCGGGATCGTGCAGGATCCTGGCGGCGGGACCCTGCTCGACGACACGTCCATTCTGCATCACCGCGACGGTGTCGCTGATCTGCTCCACGACTGCGAGATCATGGGCGATGAAGAGGTAGGTCAGCCCCTTCTCCCGCTGCAACTCGGCCAGCAGATCGAGCACCGCCGACTGCACCGAGACATCGAGGGAAGACGTCGACTCGTCGAGGATCAGCACGTCGGGGTCGGAGGCCAACGCACGTGCGAGACACACCCGTTGACGCTGCCCGCCGGACATCTCATGCGGATACCGCCGCAGGAACGACGAATCCAGACCGACGTCGCCGAGCAATTGTGCGGCCCGCTCGCGCACCGCGTCGCGTCCTGCCGCAAGTTTGTGAATGCGCAATGGCTCGGCGATCGAAGCTGCCGCGGTCATACGCGGATCGAGGGACGCGCCCGGATCCTGGAACACCATCGCCACGCGCCGGCGCAAGACGGCGGCGTCGGAACCCCGGACACCGACGGCGTTGATGACGCGTCCGTCGACCCGCACCTCGATGCTGCCGTGGACGCTGGTACCCGACCCGCTGCGCACGAGTCCGCTCAGGACACCGGCGATGGTCGACTTCCCCGACCCGGACTCCCCCACGATCCCCAGCGTGGTGCCCGCCGCGACGTCGAGGTCGACGCCGCGGACCGCGGCCAGGGTATCGCGCCCGGTCGAACGACGGATGGTGAAGTCGACGCCGAGCCCCCGCATCGATACCTGTGGCGCATGCTCTTCTGCAGCAACATCTTCCGACGCAGCGCGGTGGGTGACGTCACGCAACAGCGGCCGCGAGTCCAGCAACGTCCGCGTGTAGTCGTTCTTCGGATGGGCGAAGATCTCGCTCACCGAACCGGTTTCGACAACCGCTCCGGCCCGCATCACCAGCACGCGATCGGCGATCCGCCCGATCACACCGAGATCGTGGCTGATCCACACGACGGCCATTCCGCGTTGGCGCTGCAGGTCGGCGACGAGGTCGATGATCTGAGCCTGGGTGGTGACGTCGAGGGCGGTGGTGGCCTCGTCGGCGATGAGTATCTCGGGGTCGCAGGCGAGCGCGATCGCGATCATCACCCGCTGCCGCTGGCCTCCCGAGAGCTGATGCGGATATGCCCGCAGCCGGGATTCCGGATCGGGCAACCGCACGTCCCGCAACAACTTCAGCGCGCGCTCACGTGCCTGGGATCGGCTGAGCCCGAGATGGTGCCGCGGCCCCTCGGTGAGTTGCTGCTCGATGGTGAGCAGCGGATTCAGACTCGACGACGGGTCCTGGAACACGAATCCCACCCGGGCGCCGTGCATTGCGCGCAGCACCGCGTCGGAGGCCGCGATGACCTCGGTGTCACCGATCCGGGAGGTGCCGGTGATCCAGGCGCTCGGCGCGTCGAAAAGGCCGGTCGCCGAGAGCACCGACAGCGACTTTCCCGAGCCGGATTCCCCCACGATGCCCAGTGTTTCGCCCGCGGCGACGGCGAAACCGATGCCGTGCACGATCTCTCGTGATCCCACCCCGACGACGAGGTCCGCGACCGTCCAGACCGCCGCGTCATCGGAGTCCGGACGCCGCGAGGTATCCGGCATCGGGGACGACGGTGCCACGGCATTTCGGGCGCGGCGCCGGGATCGCCGGGTTCCGCGGTTGCGCAGGATGGTTCGCTGCCGCGGATCGAGCACGTCGCGCACACCGTCGCCGATGAGGTTGAACGCGAAGACGGTCAACAAGATGGCCAGACCCGGGTAGACACCCATCCACCAGGCGCTGGTGATGAACCCCTGGGCGTCGTAGAGCATGCGGCCCCATGAGGGTTCCGGCGGCTGCACACCGAGACCGAGAAAGGACAACGCAGCCTCGGAGAGGATCGCGAACGCCAGGGAGATGGAGGTCTGGACGACGACGGGCCCCGAGATGTTCGGCAGCACATGGGCAAACAGGGTCCGCGGCGTGGAGACACCCATCGTGGTGGCCGCCTGTACATACTGTGATTGGCGTACCCGCAGGGTGTCGGCGCGGGCGACCCGGGCGAAGATCGGGACGTAGACGATGCCGATCGCCACCGTCGCCGAGGTGACACCGGGGCCGAGGATCGCGACGATCGCCAACGCCAGCAGCATCACCGGAAACGAGAACATCACGTCGACGATGCGCATGAGCACGGTGTCGACGATGCCGCCGACGAAGCCGGAGAACATGCCCAGCACCACCCCGACGACCAGCGAGATGGCCACGGCCACCACGGCCACCCGCATGCTCACCGACGCGGCGAGCACCACCCGCGAGAACACGTCGCGGCCGAGATCGTCGGTGCCGAACAGGTGCGTCCACGTCGGTGCGGCCAACGCGTCGGGCACATTGATGTCGTTGGCTCCGTACGGAGCGATCAGCGGGCCCGCGACGGCGCAGACGATGACCACCACAATCACGACGAGGCCGACCACCGACGCCCGGTTGCGCAGGAACAGCCGCCACGCGGAGTCGGTCGAACCCGCAGCGTCGGTGGCTGAATCCGTCGTGGTGGTCATGAGAGCCGAATCCTCGGATCGATGAGGGCATAGAGCACGTCGACGACGAGATTGACGATGAGGAAGATCGCGGCGATCAGGAGGATGGCACCCTGCAGCATCGGGTAGTCGCGGGCGGCGACGGAGTCGTAGACGAGCTTGCCCAGGCCGGGCCACGCGAAGACGACCTCGACGACGATCACGCCGCCGAGCAGCGCGGCGAGCTGGATCCCGGAAATCGTGAGTACGGGCACCAACGCGTTGCGGCCGATGTGGGACACCAGCACTCGGCGACGACTCAGGCCCTTGGACCGGGCGGTGGTGACGAAGGGCGCGTTGGCGGCCTCGAGTACCGCTGTCCGCACATACCGGGTCATGATGGCGCCGGTGACCGCACCGATGGTGATCGCGGGCAGCACAATGTGTTCCAGCCACGGCACCGGTCCGGCGGACAGCGGTCGGTACCCCGCCGACGGCAGCCAGCCCAGCGCCGTCGAGAAGACCGCGATCAGCAGGATGCCCATCCAGAAGTCCGGAACCGAGAGACCGAACTGTGACAGCACCCGAATGCTGTTGTCGGCCATGCGCCCTTCCCGCATCGCCGCCCAGGTTCCCAGCGGGATGGAGATGACCAGGGCGACGACGATGGCCGCGATGGCCAGCGCGATGGTGGCCGGTAGTCGTTCGAGCAGCGTCGTCGTGACCGGTTCGCCGTTGCGGAAACTCACGCCCAGATCGCCGGTGAACACGTTTCCGATGTAGTGGAACAGTTGCGTCAAGGGCGGCTGATCGAGCCCCGACGCGTGCCGCAGCGAGGCGTAGGCCTCCGGCGTGTACCGCGTGCCCAGTGCGATGCGCACCGGATCGCCGGGCACCACCTGGATGAGCAGGAACACCACCACGATCACGCCGAGCAGGACCACCGCCGAGTACAGCAGCCTCTTCAGGACGAAACGGGCCAGCGGCCAACCGCATCCGTTCATGCGCCACGACTCCTGTCCAGGCGTGCATCACGGAAGCGGACCGCCTTGTCCGACCGCACGGTGTAGTCGAGCAGCGCAGTGGTGTGCGCCTGGGTGGCCGAGGGATTGTAGAGATACAGGTAGCTGACGTCGTCGGCGATGCGGGTCGCCGCGTCGGCATAGATCTGCTTGCGCGTGGCGACGTCGAGCTCGGTGCGCCCGGCGTCGAGCAGCCGATCGACGGTCGGATTGGCGTACTTCTGCGAGTTGGATGTGCCCTTCGAGTGATGCTGGGCGTAGTAGTAGTCATCGGGGTCGATGTTGCCGAGCCAGCCGAGCAGCAGGGCGTCGAACTTCCCCTGCGATTGCCGGTCGAGCCACACCCCGAAATCGAGCTGTTCGATGCTGACGTCGATGCCGACGTCGGCGAGGTTCGAGGCGATGACCTGTGCGGCGGTGACCGTTTCGGGGTATTCGGTGGTGACCATGAGTCCCATGTGCAGCGAGCGCACCCCGGCCTGCCGGAGCAGGCCACGTGCTTTGTCCTGTGCGGCATTCCGATCCAACCCCGCGGTGTAGCGGTCGTAGCGGGTGAACCACGGACTCGTGGACGGAATCGCGAGCTGATTCGGTGTCGCGGTGCCGTAGCCGACGACCTGCGCGATGGACGGCCGGTCGATCGCATAGGCGACTGCCTGCCGAACCCTGGTGTCGTCGAAGGGTTTCCGAGTGTAGTTCATCGTGACGTACCAGTAGTCGTTGGCGGTCACGGTGCCGAGGGTCACCGCGTCGTCGCCACGCAGGACGCGGAGTTGTTGTGCGGGAATCGCATCGGTCCAGTCGATCTCGCCGGACCGCAGCGCCGACACCGCGGTGGTGCCCTGCGAGATGAAGCTGAACGCGACCGCGCCGACGTGCGGGCCACCCGACCAGTGGCCCGGGCGTGCCTTGAGGACGATGGACGTTCCGGGAGAGCCGGATTCGTAGGCGAAGGGGCCGGTGCCGATCGGCCGGGTGGCGATCTCACCGGATTCCACGTTGCGGCGGTTCACGATCGCCATGCCCTTGAATCCGCCGATCGTCGCCAGCAGGTTCGGACTCGGTGTCCGGGTGGTCAGGACGACGGTCTGCTCGTCGGTCTTCTCGACGGTCGCGACATTCTCCAATCGCCATGCGCTGGCGAGTTGTTGGTCGATGATGCGCCGATAGGAGTACACGACGTCGTCGGCGGTCAACGGGTCACCGTTGTGGAATCGGACGCCCGGCCGCAGCGCGAACGTCCACCGCGTGGCATCGGGACTGATGTCCCAGCGCTCCGCGAGCGCCGGCACCATCTGCAGGACGCCGTTCGGCTCCACCAGGGTGTCGAAGACGTTCTCCAGGACCTCGAACGAGAAGTAGGCGCTGGTCTTGTGTGGGTCGAGCTGATCGGGTTCGCCCGCGATGGCCGCGCGAATCGTGTTGTCGGAGTCCGCGAGACCTGTCCCGGAAGCACATCCGGCCAGCGACCACGCACCGATCAGCCCCGCACCGGCCGCCGACAACGACAGGAACCGCCGTCGGCTGATCTGGGCCGACGCGACCGATGACCGGCACTGTTGGTGCGCATCGGCCATGCGGCCCATTCCCTCCCGCGCCCCCGGGGCGCCCGTGGTCAGTGATTCGCAGTGTGCCCGTACCTGCACGACTCCGCAAACCGGCGGCGTGTCGGCGACCGGGCTCGCCCATGGCGAAGCACGCTCGGGCCACACCCGTGGAAGAGCCTGTTCGCCGATGCCGTTCCGGCCCAGGCCGATCCGCCTCGGTCGGTCGACGACATCGGAGATGCGCTGACGTCCACCGCGCATGCGCTGGACCTCATGGAGCCATGAATGCCAAACCCGCTCTGTCTCAACCGCTTATCTTCTCAGCCGATCAGCCAGCCGACGATGGCAGCGGCCCCGAGGTAGAAGAAGTAGACGCCCAGCGCGAGGACCACGACGAATATCGCGCCCACCGGCACGACGCCCCACCGCTGTGCCCACGGCCCGAGATCCCCGATATGCAGCAACGCTTCCGCCAGCAGTCCACAACCGATGACGAAAAGCATCGCGCGAACGACGTTGGCGCACGTTCCGGCATTACGCATCGCAGGTGCGGATGCGTCCTCACCCCTATCGCCCCATCCCATGCCACCCACCTCCCTTGTGCGTCTCGTCGGCAGTCAGGAGGTGTAGACGCACCCGGCACACCGATCTGCACGCGAACGTGTCCAGCGTCACCTACGCGTCGACCGGTGAGGCGGGAGCAGCTACGGCATGGGCCGATCGGATGCGTCGTAGGCGGCGCGGGAGCCGAGCACGTGGTCGAGGCGCTCGTCAGACCATTTGACGAGTGCGGCGAAGACCGGCGAAAGACTGCGGCCGAGGTCGGTGATCTCGTATTCGACCCGCGGCGGGATCTCGGGGTAGGTCGTCCGGGTGACCAGGCCGTCGCGCTCGAGCTGCCGGAGACGCTGGGTGAGGACCTTGGCCGTGATACCACCGACAAGGTCGCGAAGGTCGTTGAACCGTTGCCGCCCATGACTGTTCAGCTGCCAGAGGATCGGCGTGGTCCAGCGGCTGAAGACGATGTCGACCACGGGCGTGATCGGGCAGCCGGCAGCCGCGGAGTGGCCGGTCTGTTCGTCCTCAAGGTCGACATGCGCCGTCATGATCTGCCTCACACTCGTGTCGGTTTCCTCTAGGTACCTAGTGTACGCAGGGAACTAGCGTCGTCTCGTGTCTGCTTCCGCACGACCACTTTTCCCAAGGAGACGAACCATGTCCGACCACAGCCACATGAAACGAGAGCTACCTGCTCATCCAACCCAGTCCGTCGACCCACCGATTGATGCTGGTCGACCGGGCATCGCGGCCGGCGTGACGCGGCCCGGCTTGGTGCTGGCCTTCTTGTCGATCGCGCAGTTCATGGTGTTCCTCGATGTCAGCATCGTGAATGTCGCGTTGCCGTCGATCGCCGAAGCGCTGGGTATCCACGAGGTGAACCTGCCCTACGTCGTGACGCTCTACGGCACCGTTCTCGGCGGGTGCCTGCTGTTCGGCTCTCGCTTGGCCGACATGTTCGGCCGCCGACGGATGCTGCAGGTCGGCCTCGCAGTCTTCGGGGCCGCGTCGCTGGCTGCCGGGATCGCGCAGGACCAGAGCCTGCTGTTCGTCGCGCGTGGCCTACAGGGCCTGGGCTCGGCGATGATCGCACCGGCCGCGCTCTCGACCCTGACCACGACTTTCGTCGGCGGCAAGGAACGCGCGAAGGCGTTGGGCGTGTGGGGCGCGTTGACCGGCATCGCGTCGGTGGCCGGCGTGACTCTGGGTGGGGTCCTGTCCGACGGTCCCGGGTGGCGATGGATCTTCTTCATCAACGTCCCGATCGCGCTGGCCGCGGTGCTTCTCGCACCCCGCGTGCTGCCGGAGAGCCGGGGGCCACGGCAACGCTTCGACACCTTCGGCGCGGTGCTGCTCACCGGTGGACTGCTTACCCTGCTCTACGCGTTGGAGGAAGCCATCAGTCACGGGTGGACCGATGTGGTCGTTCTGGTCTGCCTCGGGGTGGCTGCTGCGCTTCTGGCCGGGTTCGTGGTGGTGGAGCGCCGTGCTGCCGCGCCGTTGGTGCCCTTCGCCGTGTTCGCCATCCGGACCCTGCGGTACGCCAACCTGGCCACCCTGTTCCTGCTCGGGACGGTGGTGACCGTCTTCTTCTTCGCCAGCATGTTCCTGCAGCAGGTTCTGGGTTACTCGCCGCTGCAGACCGGATTGGCCTACGTCCCGCTCGCACTCGTGGTCGCCGTCGGCGCCGGCCTCGCCTCGGGTCTGGTGGCCAAGGTTCCGGGGAAGATCGTCCTCGTCGTCGGACTCGTCCTGGTGGTCACCGCGCTGGTGCTGCTGGCACGGATGCCGAGCTCGGCCTCCTATCTCACCGGTGTGCTCCCGGTGTTCCTGCTCACCGGTATCGGCATGGGACTCTCCTTCGTCCCGCTCCAGATCGCCGCCCAGGTCGGCGTCCCCGAGGAGCGGGCCGGGCTCGCCGCCGGTCTGATCAACACCAGCCAAGAGGTCGGCGGCGCCCTGGGCGTCGCGGTTGCGGCCACCTACGCATTCCGCCGTGTCGACGAGCTCACCGCGGCCGCCGGCGGCCACCCAGCGCTCATAGCGGCGGCGCGGACGACGGTCTTCCACGACGGGTTTGCCGCCGGCGCCGGGTTCGCCCTCGCCGCACTGCTCGTCGCACTCGTCCTGCTGCCCACCATTCCCAAACATGACGGCCCCATCGCCGCCTGATGCACGACTCGCGATGGTGAAGCTCACCGAACCCGGGGCGGTAGTGTCCTGTTCGGTGAGCACCACCGAGCCCGCAGATACACCGCGCCGATCGCCGGTCAATCGGCGAGGCATTTCTTGGCCGCAGCCGAACAGCCATGTCGCGCTGACCTTTTGGGTCGCATGGGTGGTGCTGCTGGTGGTAGCCCTCGTCGTGACGGCAGTCTGCGCGCCGGACGGCCTGGGCTATCCACTCCTGCTCGTACCTTTTCCCGCGCTCTTGATTGCCGCAGTCGTCGTGCCATGGCTCACCCCATGGATGGCGGCCGAAAACGCGTGGGTCACGCTGGTAGCCACAGCCTTCACCGTGACGGTCTCCGGCCTGGCGTGGTTCGGCGCCGGCATCATCATCGGACCGCTGTCCTTTGCCTACGCAGTTGTCGTTCGTGTCGTCCTCGCCATCTACTTCCGACGAACCACTCCCGCTCGGTCCGGACAGCCGGGCTAGAAGACGGCAGCTATCCGAGAACACCGGCAAACTGCCCGAAACGGCCAACTTGGACAGTCGGGACCTGTTGCCTGCCAACGCCTTCGACGGACTAGACTTCCCAAACCGTGGTCACCTTTCCCGAATTGCTCAACGCGAAACCCGACATGTGGATCAGCGCAGCCGACGATCTGCTAGCGGCCGCCAAGCAGTGCGAACGGATCGAAGACGACATCCACTACAACGGCACACGCCCACTCACCGACAACTGGTCGGGGCAGGCGTTCGGCGCGGCGCATGACTCCCTCGTTCGGATCGCAAACCGATCCCAAGTCGCATCGATCCTCGCGCGGGGAGTCGTCGATCCGCTCGACACGCTGGGGCATGCGGTCGGTGTTGCCCAGCGCGAACTACATGCCGCGGTCGACTACGCACGGTCCCGAGGCCTTGATGTCGACAACACCACCGGTGTTGTGACAATCCCCGACGAGCAAGCGGGCGACATTATGCTGTGCTTCGTGCAAGACGAAGCCACCGAGATGATCCAGGCCGCTCTTGCCGCTGCTACACGAGCCGATGGGGACTGCACGACGGCGCTACAGATACTCAAAGCGGATGACAACGACTCGACGACACTAAAGGCTGCCCAAGAGGCACAACAGAAGATCGGAATCGCCAAGGCACTCCAAGAGATGCGCGACCTGATACCGTCCGGTGCGACTCGGGAGGAAGCCTTCCGCTGGTGGTTAAGCCTCACACCACAACAGCAGAACGACTTCGAACGAGCCTGCCCGGTAGAGATTTTCGACTTGAACGGCATACCCGACACCGTCAAGGCGGCCATCGACCGACCCGAAAATGGCTTCAGCTCCGTCGGCGCCGTTCGATGGGCACTCGCACACAGGAACGACGATTCGATTGACGACTACCCGAACAACTGCGCGAACTTCGTGTCATACGCTCTAAGTGAAGGGGGCTCGCTTCCCTATAAGAGCGATCACTCTTTTGCACGCTTCGACCACGATGGCTGGGGTGTTGATGATGACCCATATCTCGACCCGCTCGGCATCAGTGATAATTTCCCCGGGCTTACCCACACCAAGAGCTGGTCGCTAGCCAATGCGCAGAGAGACTTCTTCCTCCACCACGGCGGCGCCAGTATTTCGCCGAACCAAGCACGTCCCGGTGACCTCCCCTATTGGGAGTACACACAGCACGGGGTGACCGAGGATGGTGACCCGATGACCCCAGGTCAGGCCCACCATGCCGCTATCGTGACCGGAGTCCTACCCGATGGCCAGGTGGTCTATACCCAACACACCTCCAACGACACCGATCTCGCATTACAAGGGCGACTTCCTGAAGTGTCGCAATCTGAAGGCCAGCAACACATCACGATCGTCACTCCCAAGCGCACATGGTGACCACAAAATGAGACACAAAGCAGGAGCCTACTATGAGCGATGACAACCTCAGTATCCGTCCCGAAGCAGTCAAATCCACTGGCCATCAACTCGATTCGCTGAGTTCAGAGGCCACCATCAAGACAAACACCTTCTTCACCTCCCAGGAGCCAGCGGCGGCCGCCAACCCGGGATTCGCCGCAGGCCCCGCACTCACCGCATATTCCAGCCAACTTCACGACGAAATCAATAAGTTCATTCGGGATCTGGC
Source organism: Gordonia sp. DT30 (assembly GCF_049844915.1). Lineage (NCBI taxonomy): Bacteria > Bacillati > Actinomycetota > Actinomycetes > Mycobacteriales > Gordoniaceae > Gordonia > Gordonia sp. DT30. The sequence continues at coordinate 109,436 of NZ_JBNCLY010000007.1, forward strand.
CGCGAACGCCCGGTCCATTATCGACGCCGCTCAAACAATTGCAGCCGCCGACGAAGGCAACACTACCGGCTTCAATCGAGAACTGTCCGCCCTCAATGGGCTGACCAAACCGCCGCTACCTGGCGCATGAGCCCATTCTCTCGACTTCGCGCCCCCATCAGGTGGCGCGCCGTCGCATTTCTGCTCATCCCCATCGTCCTCATCGGCGGAGGATTCCTCACCTACCGGCTGGCCTACCAGAACGCCTACCTCCACCGCCAAGACGCCATCGACAACTGTATCGCCGCCGCACGGCGCTCCATCAGCTTCTTCATGGTTCCAGGGCAGAGCGGCCTCACTGCCACCGACATCGCACATATCGCGGCAACCGCCGAGCCTTCCCATGCGAGAACCGTCAAATCGGTGGTCGACGAAGATGCAGCGAGAATCCTCTTCGACTTGAAAAAGACAAAGGACGACGTCCGCGTTACCTGGGAAGTACTGGGTGAATTAACAATTCCCGACGTTGGCGACTCGACCGTCCTTCAACACTACAGCACCTTCGGTTGCTCGATCGTCGTACTCGATGACGGAACCGTCCACGGCCCCCAAATCGCAGGTATCGACCAAAAGTCTCCGTAACCGCGACCGAGCGAGCCCAACCACTCCGATCAGCAACGGGAATGCAACGCCATTGTCGCCCTTGGCATTCCCCGCCACACCTCAACCGATCAGCCAACCCACGATGGCGGCGGCACCAATGCAGACGAAGAGACACCGAGCGCGAGGACCACGACAAATGCCGCACCCACCGGCACGATGCCCCATCGCTGCGTCCACGGCCCGAGATCCCCGATGTGCAGCAACGCTTCCGCCAGCAGTCCACAACCGATGACAAACAGCACCGCGCGGACGACGCCTGCCCACGCTCCGGCGTTGCGCATCGCAGGTGCGGATGCGTCCTCACCCCTATCGGCCAGTCTCATGCCGCCCACCTCCCTTGTGCGTCCCATCGGCAGTCAGGAGGTGTAGACGCGGCCGACACGCCGATCTGCACGCGAACGTGTCCAGCGTCACCCAAGGGCATCTCGCCGGAAACATTCCGCCGCAGCGGCAACTCCGTTCGGTGCGTACCACCCGAGTCGGCAGCGACACCGCCCCGGTCACCGCCCAATCTGGACATCGTCGGGAGTCATTGCCCGCGAGCTATTTCGACCAATTAGACTTCTCCACCATGGTCCGACCTCCCGCGTTGCGCGACGCGATGTCGGCATGTCGCCCGACGCCGCCGACGATCTACCAGCGGGAGCCGAACAGTGCCCACGACGCGGCCTGACCACCCACACCAGGGCGACAATCGCAACCTCCTAGTCGATGCCTCCCACACCCCGGTCACACGCGCACCGGTCCGCCTGCCCACCACCATCAACTGGCGCGCCGTCGCATTCCTGCTCATCCCCATCGTCCTCATCGGCGGAGGAGTCCTCACCTACCGGCTCGCCTACCAGAACGCCTACTTCCACCGCCAAGACGCCATCGACAACTGCATCGCCTCCACACGGCACTCGATCATCTCTCGCCTGGTCCCCGGAGACGACGGCCTCACCGCCGCCCACATCGCGCGTATCGCGGCAACCACCGAGCCCTCTCACATCGCCACCGTCAAGTCCGTCGTCGACGAAGATGCAGCCCAGATACTCTCCGACCTGAACAAGACAAAAGACGACGTCCGCGTGACGTGGGAAGTCAGCGGCGACTTGACGATTCCCGACATTGTTGACTCGGTCAGTCTCCAGCGTGACAGCGCCTTCGGCTGCTCTGTCGTCGTACTCAAGGACGGAACCGTCCACGGTACCCAGGGTGTGGGGGTCAAGAGTAGGTACCCATCGCCAGACTGAACGACACCGAACCCAGTGCAATATTCACCCCAAGAATGTGTTGCCATCGATCACGGTCATCTGTGGTCGACGGATAGGTCACTGAAAGGAGTGCAGGCGTGGTCGCATATTCCGACACACATCGCGTGCCGGTCCCGTCGGGTTGGACCGCAACCGACTTCACGGTGCAGGTGTTGAGTCATGCGCCGCGGTGGCTCACCCGCGTGTTGGACCTGCGCGACAGGTTCATGGGTCGATTGGGCTTTGCCACTCAACCTTCCCGATCGCGAAACGTCGAAGTCATCCCCGGTGGGACTGCAGGACCATTCGTGTTCTCCGAGGTCAACTCTTCGATCGTGCGAGGAGGAAATGCCGACAGGCGGATAGTGTTCGAATCAACGTTCCGCGTCGAGCTGCGGTCGGGAGTTTCCTACGGAGTTCTGGAAACTCAGACCCACAGCGTGGACTGCCTGGGAGCCGCCTACGCAACCATCATTCGGCCGGCACACAAAGCAGTCATGACCTCAGTCCTCCGTTCGGCCATGTCGGGCGTTCGCCTCGACGGGTAAGCCGTCGGGGAGGCAAGAGTAGGTATAGGTAGTAGTCGCCGTCGCAGGTCTCGCGAGGTCGGAGCGACCGGGCCTCACCAGGGTGATGGTCCCCGAAAGAATACGTAGTCCCAGCCCCAGAAAGAGCGGAGCCCCAGAAAGAGAGCAACCCCAGGGTGCCGTAGCCAAACCTGGGGCCAGACGGATCGTCGGAACTCGGGGGGAGAGTTCGGAGAATCCATACCTTGCTCGTCGACGAGCATAGCATCGACGAGGAGACCTTGCCGCGGGCTCGCTCGCAGATTGCGCGAATTCCGTTCCGGCCGTGGCCGTTGGCTAACCTCTCATGCGCTTTGCTTGCGCGCGCACATCGGCGTCATGCGCCATGTCCTGATCGACGAGGGCGGCCACCATCACCGCCAGCGGATCATCAGGACCCGACGGAACCGGCAAACCTTCTGACACCCGCGCCTCGACGATCAGCTCCGCGCTCACCTGCCATGCCGCGCTCACGTTCGGCCAAACCCGCTCCACCAACGCCTCGGTCTCCGCGCTCACCTCGATCAGATCAAACTCCGGGTCGTCCGCCAGCCACTCGGGTCTTCGTTACTCAACACTCGGACTCCCTGTCCGGGCGCGTACCGGAGAGGCATCCGATCTAAAAAATCCCAAATGGCACCCTCACTCGCCGGGACGTTGGGCGCTATTGCGGGTCCATATTCCGGGAGTACGAGTTGCGTTGTGAGGCTCAGTCCGGCGCAGACTCCGCGAGCCAGGACACGCCCTCCGCTATCCGTGACCTCGATGTACCCACGGCTATATGAAAGGACGTCCGCACTTTGATCGTCGATCAAGGCGGTGAGATCGGCTCCGCCGATGAATGCCATTAGCACATGATCCCCCAGGATCGGCCGACGTGAGTTAGCTCGTATCGAGTGTCGGGAAGCAATTCGTCCCCGTAACCCACCTCCGCGCTCGCTGAGATGCAAAGCGGCCACAGAACGAGGAAGTTCGATGGTGCGCGATATCGACACTTAGTCGACACGAGGGTTGCGGCGCGTGAGCAAAACCGGCTCTGAGCTGGTCTTTCTCGTTGCTCCCCCACCAGGACTCGAACCGGGTGACCGTATCGGGCGATTTATAGTTGTCCACCTGCGGCAATAGACATGGTCTGCGCAGGTGAGGGATAATGTACACGTCACAATCAATCACGGCAATTACCAGCGCCAAACAGCGCTTAGGGTGCAGCAGGGGTGCAATGTCCAGGGCAAAGAAGTCCACTCGCCGATCCTTCGGGAAGATTCGCCAAGAACGATCCGGCCGGTATCAGGCATCGTATGTCGGGCAGGATGCGCGTCGACACACAGCGCCGCACACGTTCACCGCCAAGCTCGACGCCGAGGGCTGGCTGTCTCTCGAACGCCGACTCATCGAGCACGGCGAGTGGACTCCCCCGGCGCTGCGGACCGAGCAGAAGGCCGCCCGCGCGATCACGCTTCGGGAGTTCGCCGAGAAGTGGATCGACGAGCGCGGGGTGGCCCCGAAGACACGCGCCTTGTACCGGCGCCTACTCGATTCGCGCATCCTTCCGCACCTCGGTGACGAAGTGCTCGCCGACATCACACCGGCCGTGATTCGCACGTGGTGGGCCGCACTCGGCACCGATAACACACCGACGTCCTCGGCGCAGGCGTACGCGCTCGCACGCACCATCTTCGGCACTGCGGTCACTGACGGACTGATCACTGCGAATCCGTGCCAGATCAGGGGCGCCGGGAGGTCGCCGCGCCGCCGGGATCTCGAACTGCTGACGGTCGCCGAGCTTGACCGGGTCGCCGCGATGCTGCCCGAAACCTACGGCCTATTCGTCGTCGTGTCGGCCTGGTGCGGGCTCCGGTTCGGTGAGGTAATCGAACTGCGCCGCAAGGATGTTCAGGTCACCGAGGACGGCATGGTGTTGCGTATCCGGCGGGCCGCCACTCTGGTCGATGGAAAGCTGCACGTCGGCAAGCCGAAAACCGAGGCCGGCATCCGTGACGTGCACGTGCCGCCGCATGTCGCGCGGCGCCTCACCGACCACATGAGGCGCCATACCGGGCGCGGCGGTGAGTCCTTCGTATTCCGTAGCCGCAACGGGACGAGGCTGGCCGCCGGGACGGTCACGAAGCCGTTCAAGGCTGCGGTTCGATCGGTGGGCAAACCGACGTTCCGCATTCACGATCTCCGGCACGTCGGCGCTGTGCTCGCCGCCCAGTCCGGCGCAACCACAAAGGAGCTCATGGGGAGGCTTGGACATACCACTCCCGAGATGGCGATGAGGTATCAGCACGTGGCCGCCGGTCGTGATGCGGAGATCGCTCGACGGCTGTCCAAGCTGGCCGAAGATCCCACTATGTGAGATCCGCGGTGCCCTCAACAAGTCGCATAGCCTACCCGGTGAGCGGGTAAACACGAGGTCACAGCGTCGCGTTTTTCTGTGCCACAACGGTTTTCGTCGGTTCTGCGAGTGCGCAACGGCGTCGGCGTGTTCTAGCTTGTGTCAGCAAGCGAAACCCACTGACACAGGAGGTACCGGCCATGCCGAACCCCAAGAACACCAACACCAAGATGGTGACCGTGAACGAGGCCGCCGAGATGCTCGGCGTACACCGCAACACCATTCGCACCTGGATCGCATCCGGCGCGATCCGTGCCCAACGACTGGGGCCGCGCATGATTCGAATCCGGGTCGCCGACATCGAGGCAGTGATCCAGCCGGTCGGCGGCGCGGCGTGACCGACTACGCCAACACCGCGAGATCCATACTCCTCGAAGCGACACCGACGTTTCGCTGGTCGGACAAGGTTCCGGCCGCGAAACAGGACGAGATCGCGCGCGCAGCGTGGTCCGCGATCGTGGACGCGCTCGGACGCTCCGACCTGTGGGGCGACATAGCGCACGCGGTAATGGTCGCCGCGCTCCCGAAACTCACTGCCGAGGAAATCGCCGAACTGGTCGAGTTCAGTGACGAGTGAGGGCATATCCGACGACCGGGCCGCCGAGTTGTCGGTGCTCAGCTTTCAGGCGCGATACCTCGCCGATCACGGATTCACTGTCACACCACCGGCCGAGTTGGCCGACACCGATCAACTCGCGCTTGAATCGCCGACGGTGCGGGCGATGGCCGAACGTCTGGCCGCGAACGACCGCGCCCGGCAGCTCGTGGAGGCGCAGAAGTCACGGCAGGCGATCCTAGACGGCACGTTCACAGACTTGCTGGTCGACGGGCACAAGTTCCTCACCGACGAGCCGGAAGGTGTCGAATCATTCTGGGGCGCAGGCGATAACGTGCTGTGGGCGGCCGGTGAGTCTCTCATCATCGCCGGTCCGCAGGGTGTCGGGAAAACGACGACCGCAGGAAACCTTGTGCGGGGAATGATCTCCGATGAGGTGGCCGAGCTGTGGGGCCTGCCCGTTCGATGCGCCCAGCGTGTGTTGTACCTGGCAATGGACCGACCCCGGCAGCTCGCGCGGTCGATTCGCCGACAACTGCATGAGGTCGATCCCGAGATCCTGCGCGGGCGACTCGTCGTGTGGAAGGGACCGCCGCCCCACGACCTCGCGCGTCATCCGGCGCTACTCACCGAGATGGCCGAGCGCGCGGAGGCTGACGTGGTGGTCGTCGATTCCCTCAAGGATGCGGCGATCGGGCTCAGTGATGACGAGGTTGGCGCCGGGTGGAATCGGGCGCGGCAGCAGCTCCTCGTGACGGGGCGCCAGATCGCCGAGCTACACCACCTCAAGAAGGTGACGCGCGAACGCGGCGACAAGGGGCCGCCGGTCGACATCGACACGTTGTACGGCTCGACCTGGCTTACGTCCGGCGCGGGGTCGGTGCTGTTGCTGAGCGGCAACCCGGGAGATCCGATTGTGACGGCCCGACACCTCAAACAGCCCGTGAACGAGATCGGACCGCTGACGCTCGTGCACAACGCCGACGGTTCGACGGAGGTGCGCCGAGGCGCCGAGCTGCTGACGTTGGCGCGCGGAGGACTGACGGCCCGCGCTGCGGCGCAGGCGATGTTCGAGACGGAGCGGCCGAGTCGCGCACAGGTCGAGAAGGCGCGCCGGAAGCTCGACGAGTACGAGCGCGCCGGGCGGATGCACTCGGACGGGAGTAGCCCGAATGTGTGGTGGTCGGACCCCGAGGCCGACGTGCAGGCGCGTCACGACGACCTCGGCGCGCAGATACTCCCGTTCACGGCCTCGAATGAGCAGTGATCGACAAGTGCGCAGGTCAGAGCATTGATTCCGGCCCTCACGCCACGGGATCACGCCGGGGTCACGCAAGGGTCACGCGCCCATGGTGGCGATAGGAAAAGCGCAGGTCAGAGGCTTGCGTCGGTGTCACGCGGGGGTCACGCAGGGTTACCGTCGGCAACGTCACGCATGACGTCACGCGCTGTCACGCCAAACTCATAACCGCAGGTCACAGCGTCACGCATAGCGTCACGCACCCTCACGCGCCACTCACACACACATAGGTCACGTTTCGCCCCCCTCTATAGAGGGGGCGAACGGACAGTGCCGAGGTCACGGAACCAACGACAAGGAACAACACATGAACCGACACCAGAGACGACACCAGGGACGCGCCAAAGGCCATCGAGGCAAGCGCATCGACCCCGCGCTCATCGACGCCGTAGCACGATGCCCCGATTGCTCATCGACCTACGACGTGACCAGGGACGCGCTCGGGATCACACATGTATGGACCCGCCATGACGACACGTGCCCGCGCTACAGGGCGATGCAGGCAAAAAGGCCGGCCGACTCCGATTCCAAAAAGGCGGCCCCGGCCGACCTCGCCGACCCGACAGGCCGGGGGGTGGCAACCATCTCGGCGATCGCACTCAGGAGACCGGTCCGCCAGCCCGGCTCGAACCGCTGAGAGTTGTTTGCAAACGGCCAGGTCTGGCCCAGAAACACGAGGAGAACCATTGTGAAGTACCCAAGTTTATGTGCGAAGTGTGGAACTTCGTTGACGCAATCCCGAGGCAGGCCGACGCGCTGGTGCTCGTCGGGGTGCAAGGCGGCCGGTGAGGCCGAGATCCGGCGGCTCGGAACGATACTAGCCAAGTTCGAGGAGGGCCGGGCTGTCGACGCGCTGAACGGGCACACCGATCAGCGCCGCGCCGAGGTCATCGCCGATCTGTCCGGCCGCCTCGATCGGCTCTACGGCGTCGAGGTGCAGGAGGTGGCCGCCGATGAGTGATCCGGCCGCGACCGCGCGCCAACGGCTGGCCCTCGCCATTGTGTCGGGGGCGCCACCGGCTTCGGTGGTGCACTTGGCGCGTGGCCTCCGTGATACGGCCGCCCAGTTACCGGTCTCAGACGTACGCAGAGCGACGTTCATGGCTTGCGCTGAACAACTTGTGGCCCAGCACGGCGCGCTCGGCTCAGCGGCCGCCCTGGCGGCCCGTGCGACCGCTCTGGTCGCACGGGCCGACGAGCTAGACCGGCGTGAGCTGATCGGTGGCATACCGACGGCGGTCCGCGCAGTGTTCCGGGCGGCCGAGTCCGCCCATGGGGCAGCGCTTGCCGCCGCAGGGCTCCGCCTACTCGAAGCCTGCGACCTCGACGATGGCAATCCGCTCGCCGAGGTCGCCGCGCATCTGGCCGCCGAGTCGATTCTGTGGGGCTGCGGGTGCGCCAATGCCGAGGCGTTCGCCTTGGCGGCCAAGGCGTTCAGCATGGTGCGCGCGGCGGTGGCAATATAGTGACGCGGCCCGGCGCCGCGTGCCACGATGGCAATCGAGGCGCCGATGCGCCGCCCCGTCTTCGGTACCCGCCCCCGCAAAGGGCCGCTACCGGACCGGGCGCCCAGTGGCCTCACACGGTGTGTCTGCCCGGCCGGTCTGCAAACCGGCCGGGACACGCACACCACCGGCTTGCAGGCCGCGAAAGGCACACCGGCAACATCTATTTTTCATGCCCGAAATATCCACGGGTGCAACACCTTTCACCCATAGGGGTCAAATTGAATACCATTGACTGGGCGGCTGAACTGGCTGCCGCAAAACACTCGACAGTCCGCGCGTCTGCCCTGGCCCGTGAGCTGCGATCGGCGATCAAGGCTGCCAGCGGTGGCGCCGGGTCGGTCACTGTGAAGTCCGCGAAGCTCAGCGAGTTGTCCGGGTATGTCGACCAGCTCACCGCGATCCGCGCCGAGCACAACAAGGCTGCCCGCACTCGCGGGCTGCTCAACGACGGCATGGCATCGGCCGACGGTGCCGCCCACGGCGTCACCGTCGGCAAGTTCGGCGCGCCGCAGTTGGCGCTCGATCCCGAGCAGATCAGCGGCATGTTCGAGGCCCTGCAGACCCGCTCGCAGTACCGCGCGACCGTCAAGGACGTCGCCAGCGTGTCTGGCCAGCTTCCGCCGACTCTGCGGCCCGGCATCGTGCCCCGGTCGCTCGAACCGACCCGAGTTGCCGCACACCTGCCGACCGAGGCCCTCGGCGCGCCCACCACGCGCATCCTGCAGCACACCTCGACCACCGGCGCCGCCGGCACCGTTGCTCCGGGTGCTACGAAGCCTGCGGCCGGAATCAACGTCACTCCGCTCGACATCACGGCGCGCAAGGTCGCGGTGACCACGTCGGTCGTCGACGAAGACCTGGCCGACGTCGACTCGTTCGCCAGCTACCTGCAGAACGCGCTCACCGCGCTGCTGATCGACGCCGAGAACGCGCAACTTCTCACCGGCGACGGCACCGGCACGAATCTGCTCGGACTGTTCAACACCACCGGCGCGCTCACGACGGCCGTCGACGGCTCGGCTACTCCGGCCGAGATCGGTATCGACGCCATTGAGCGGGGCATCACCTTGCTTCGCACCGGGGCCAGCTTCGCCGAGGCCGATCTGATCGTGGCGAATCCGACCACGTTCTCGGCGCTGCGCCGATCGAAGGACGGCACCGGCCGCTACTACTTGAACCCGGACCCGACGGCCGACGAGGCATCCAAGTTGTGGGGTATCGACGTCGTACTGACCACGCAGTGCCCGGCCGGGAAGGTGTTGATTGCCGACACCTCGGCGACGAGTCTGTTTGTCCGCGAAGGCATCTCTGTTCGTATGGGACCGTACGGCGCCGGGGACTTCACCTCGAACAAGACGACCTTCATCGTCGAGGAGCGCCTAGCCCTCGGCGTCACCAAACCGTCGTCCCTGTGCATCGTCACGGGGCTCTGATCGCGCCGTGCAAGAGACCACAGTGGACGTGATCGTCACCGAGGGCATCCAGGTATTCGACGGCGTACTGATTCGGGTCGGCGGCCAGCGCGCCACTGTGCCCGCGTCGGTGGCCGCCAAGTGGATCGAGCACGGTTTTGCGGCGGCCGCCGCCGCCGACAAGGAGGTGCAGGCATGACCCGAACCAAGTCGGCGACGGCCACGCTGCGCCCGACGGATAGCGCGGCCGACGCCGGTCCCGGCTCGTTCGAGGGTGTGCTCTCGGCTCCGAGCCGGGACCGGGACGGCGACGTGCTGCACCCGGACGGGTGGCAGCAGCCACTACCCGATCAGATCCCGATCTCCATGGACCATGACATGAGCGTCGGCGGGGTGATCGGCTCGGCACAGCCTTACCTCGACAGCGCCGGAAACCTTTGCGTTCGAGGCGTATTCGCGGACACCGAGCAAGGCCAGCGCGTCCGGCAGCTCGTCGCGGCCGGCCACCTCCGTGGCCTGTCCGTCGAGTTCCTGGACCACGGCGACGGCACGCGGGATCTACTCGGCGGGAGCGTCGTATATGCCCCGGCGAACGCCGACGCGCGCGTGACCGCCGCCAAGTCGGTTGCCGCCCCGGCCGACGACGGCGATGCGCCGCAGGTCGAGATCGACGGCGACCAGCTCGCGCAGTTCATCTCGGATGTGGCAGCACTGCAGGGCCTCGGCGCGGCCGATCTACCCGCCGCGCTGCAGGTCGTGAGCGATCAGCTTGACGCGCTGGCCCCGTGGCTCGCCGACGGCGATGCGACCACCGACGACGATGCTGACCTGTCCGGCGCGGCCGACGGGGCCAACGCGGTGAAGTCGGCGGCTGTCGACCTCACGGCGAAGTCACTACTTGCCGAGCTGGCCGTATTCGACTGACTCGCAACAACTTCGGCGTCAAGCTCCGGCCGGGGGGGCTCATATTCCCTGCCCCGGCCAAGTATCGACGGCCCACGATCCCCACACCTCGCGGTAGCCAAGGGGAGGTCGTACGAGCGCCGCGCCGGTAGAAAGGCACCGGTAGAAAGGCAACAGACCCCCGAGTCCATCACGGACACTCGGGGGTCTGTTTGCGCGTGCGGTCCGCTACTGGGACCGGATGCGTTCGGAGATGTCGATACCGGTGAGGATCGACAGGGCGACCTCACGGGCGCGGCCGGGTGTAATCGGCTGGCAGAGTCTCGACTCGGCACACTGTTCGAGGGTCATCTCCCCGTCGACGGTCACGAACACACCGTCATCTCCCCGGCGCATCGCGTACTCGATCTGATCTGCCATCGTGTTGTCTCACTTTCTGTTTGGGTGTGGTGGGCTCACCGACAACGGACTGCCCTACGGGCAGGCGGGTGCCGGTGTCGATCCCTCACACCGTCGACCCACGAGTCCATAGCCGCATATCGCATCTGCGCAACACCGATCGCCACCCGACCCGAGGGGCAGGCGGTACCGCTGTGGCACCGGGTCGCGATTCGCGAGGTCGTGATCGGTGGCCCTCGTCGACGTCGAGGGACTGGGCTACGTCGAGCAGGCTGGTTTACGTCGGGCTCTGCGATGACGACGGGCACACGGTCCGAAGCGGGTTGTGTGCTCAGCGCCCCGGTGCGCTTCGACGCGCGTACGGCTCGACCGCCGGGGCTGTGGGGATCTAGGGCAGCGCTGTGCGCAATCCCGCGCGATAGCCCGCGTCATACAAGGGATCGTCGTCGGGGTCGGGCTGGACGCGCAGAATTGCTCGGACGACGTCCTGCAGCACGGGGCCGGGCAGCTCGTCGAGGTCGTCGGCGGCGCGCTGGTAGCCCAGCGACCACCGATCGGCGGTCGGATTCCCCGCGCTCGTGTGCGCGCTCATCGCGGGCCGCCCGCATACTGCTGGGCGGCCCGCATCGCCTGCGTGAGACGCCGATGGGCGGCCGAGTCCGGGTCTCGGAGGTTCTGGGCGGTGACGTCGTCGAACTGCCACACCGCGTCCCTCAACTCGGAGAGCACATACTCGGGTGCCCGACCGGCCGCAGCGTCGAGCAGTACCCACGCGCGCTCGATCAGTCCGTCGGCCGCGCTCATCGGGCGTACCAACCGAGGTGCATGGCGACGTCGAACGCGCCGAGGGGGAGGAAGTACAGGGCCAGCGCGAAGGTGACCGCGCCGAGGTAGGTGAATATGCTGGTCGAACGATTCATGCGGGGCTCTCCGTATGGGTCGAGGCCCTCGTCAGTGTTAGCGCACTGACCAGGGCCGCCCTTACCGATCACCAGGTCCAAAAGGTGCGGATGAGATGCACGGACCGAATTGGGAGCGAACCGAAACCCGCATCTAGCTGCGGATATGGCGTTGCTCCCCCACCAGGACTCGAACCTGGAATGCCTGAACCAAAATCAGAAGTGTTGCCGATTACACCATGGGGGATTGTTGCGGACCCGATTGTGCCACAGCGCTACGCACGGGTCCGCATCGATTCCCGCGCACGCGCCGACTCGCGGTGCGCGGGAACGCAGACCTCAGTCCTTCGGACCACCGGCGACGTAGACCACCTGGCCGGAGACGAATCCGGCGCCCTCGCTGATGAAGAACGATGCGGTGTGGGCGATGTCCTCGGGCACGCCGGTGCGGTTGACCGGGATCTCCGCGGCGGCGGCACGCTTGAAATCCTCGAACGGAACGCCGACCCGGGCAGCGGTGGCCGCGGTCATCTCGGTCTCGATGAAGCCGGGGGCGATGGCGTTGGCGGTGACGCCGAACTTGCCGAGCTCGATGGCGAGGGTCTTGGTGAAGCCCTGCATACCCGCCTTGGCCGCGGAGTAGTTGGACTGACCGCGGTTACCCAGCGCCGAGGTGCTCGACAGGTTCACGATGCGACCCCAGCCCGCGTCGACCATGTGCTTCTGCGCGGCCTTCGTGACGTTGAACGCGCCGCGCAGGTGGACGGCCATCACGGTGTCCCAGTCGTCCACGCTCATCTTGAACAGCAGGTTGTCGCGCAGCACGCCGGCGTTGTTGACCACGACGGTCGGGGCACCGAGCTCGGCGACGACCTTGTCCACCGCCGCGCCGACCGACGCCTCGTCGGACACGTCCGCGCCCACGGCGATGGCCTTGCCGCCCGCGTCGGTGATGGCCTTGACGGTGTCGGCGCAGGCCGCCTCGTCGAGATCGAGCACGGCGACGGCGAGTCCGTCGGCGGCGAGTCGTTTGGCGACGGCCGCGCCGATCCCGCGTGCCGAACCGGTCACGATTGCTGTCTTCTGGGTGCTCATCGGCTTCCCTTCATTGGTTTCCGTCGAGTGTGACGTGAGTCCCTTTGGTTCTATCAGGCAGCGTTCGCACCGGGGGATGGGGTCGGGCGCCGCGAACCACTCAGTAGTATCCAGACGTTGCCCGCGCGGCGAAGCCCGATACGGGACCGCCCGACTCTCGCCCGAACTCACCGGACCCAGCTCCATCGGAGGTCTACATGACACAGACGTCCCCGACGACGACCGCCGTCATCGTCCTCGCCGCCGGAGCGGGCACGCGGATGCGGTCGAAGACGCCGAAGATCCTGCACACCATCGCCGGACGCACGCTCGTCGGACACGCCCTGCACGGCGCCGACGGCATCGCCCCCACGCATCTGGTCGCCGTCGTCGGCCACGAACGTGAACGCGTGTCCGACTCGATCACCGCGACCGCCAAGGGACTCGGCACCGGCGTCACCATCGCCGTGCAGGACGCGCCGCTCGGTACCGGCGACGCCGCCCGGGCCGGGCTCACCGCGCTGCCCGGCGACTTCGACGGCACCGTCGTCGTCACCGCCGCCGACGTCCCGCTGCTCGACGCGCCGACCCTGCGGGCCCTCGTCGAGACCCACGCCGCCGACGGCGGGGCCGCGGTGACCGTCACGGGATTCACCGCCGAGGACCCGAACGGCTACGGCCGGATCGTCCGTGACGGCGACGGGAACGTCCACGCAATCGTCGAACACAAGGACGCCTCGCCCGAGCAACTCGCCATCACAGAGCTCAACGCCGGGGTATACGCCTTCGACGCGGCCACCCTGCGTACTGCGCTGGCCGGTCTCTCGACAAACAACGAGCAGGGCGAGTTCTACCTCACCGACGTCGTGGAGATCGCCCGAAACCACGGAAAAGCCGTGCGCGCCTTCACTATCGGCGATCCGATGCTCGTCGCCGGCTGCAACGATCGCGCCCAGCTCGCCGAGCTCGCCGCCGAACTCAACCGGCGCATCATCCGTCGCCATCAGCTCGCCGGGGTGACCGTCGCCGATCCCGCCACCACCTGGATCGACATCGACGTCACGATCGGGGAGGACGTGCGCATCGATCCGGGAACCCAGCTGCACGGCGTCACCGCGATCGGTTCGGACGCCGTCGTCGGTCCCGATTCGACTCTCACCGACGTCGTCGTCGGCCGCGGCGCGCAGGTCATCCGGACCCACGGCAGCAATGCGGCGATCGGCGACGGCGCCTCGGTCGGTCCGTTCGCCTATCTGCGGCCGGGGACCATCCTGGGCGTCAACGGCAAGATCGGCACCTTCGTGGAGACGAAGAACGCGATCATCGGCGCGGGCAGCAAGGTGCCGCACCTCACCTACGTCGGGGATGCGTCGATCGGCGACCGATCGAACATCGGGGCGTCGAGCGTGTTCGTCAACTACGACGGCGTGAACAAGCATCAGACGGTCATCGGGTCGAACTGCCGGACCGGTTCTGACAACATGTTCGTCGCACCTGTGCAGGTCGGTGACGGCGCGTACACGGGTGCGGGTACCGTCGTGCGCGACGATGTCCCGCCCGGTGCGCTCGCGGTATCGGCGGGCGCGCAACGCAACATCGAGGAATGGGTGGTTCGCAAGCGGCCGGACACGGCCGCCGCGCAGGCCGCCCGCTCGGCCACCGAGACGCCCTCGACACCGACCATCGACGGACCCGCACCGTCGTAGCCCGCCCGACCCAGCAGTACCCGCCACGGCAACACCGACCACGACCAGCCAGCCCCGAGTAGAAGAGTTTTCATGACCTGGACGACCGACAACCAGAAGAACCTGATGCTGTTCTCGGGGCGTGCGCATCCCGAACTCGCTCAGGCCGTCGCCGACGAACTGGGCATCAAGCTGACTCCGCAGACCGCCCGCAACTTCGCCAACGGTGAGCTGTTCGTCCGCTTCGAGGAGTCGGTACGCGGATCGGATGCCTTCGTGCTGCAGAGCTGCCCGGCCCCGCTCAACGAGTGGGTGATGGAGGCGCTGATCATGATCGACGCGCTCAAGCGCGGGTCGGCCAAACGGATCAGCGTGATCCTGCCGTTCTACCCGTACGCCCGCCAGGACAAGAAGCACCGCGGCCGTGAACCCATCTCCGCTCGCCTCATCGCCGACCTGATGAAGACCGCGGGCGCCGACCGCATCATCACCGTCGACCTGCACACCGACCAGATCCAGGGCTTCTTCGACGGCCCGGTCGACCACATGCACGCGTTGGGTCAGCTCTCGGACTACGTGCGCGAGAAATACGGCACCGACAACATCGCCATCGTCTCCCCCGATTCCGGCCGCGTGCGCGTCGCCGAGAAGTGGGCCGATGCGCTCGGCGGCGCACCGGTCGCGTTCATCCACAAGACCCGTGACCCGTTGGTGGCCAACCAGGTCGTGGCACACCGCGTGGTCGGCGACGTCGAGGGCCGCACCTGCGTGCTCATCGACGACATGATCGACACCGGCGGCACCATCGCGGGCGCGGTGAGCAAACTCAAGGACGCGGGCGCCGGTGACGTCATCATCGCCACCACCCACGCCGTGTTCTCCGATCCGGCCACCGAACGGCTCGCCAACTGCGGTGCCACCGAGGTCATCGCCACCGACACGCTGCCGATCCCGCAGGACAAGCGCTTCGACACGCTCACCGTCCTGTCCATCGCCCCGCTGCTCGGCCAGACCATCCGCGAGGTATTCGAGAACGGTTCGGTGACAAGCCTTTTCGACGGCATCGCCTGAACCGGGGACGTCGGGGCGCGTCGCGGCGCACTCCCCCCGACGACCTCGAATAGGGTGTGAGTCGTGAAGGCGACGATCTACCACAACCCTCGGTGCTCGACCTCCCGCAAGGCCCTGGAGAAGTTGCGCGATGCGGGAATCGAACCCACCATCGTGAAATACCTCGACAAGCCCTACACGCGTCCGCAGCTCGAAGCGCTGCTCACCGACGCGGGCCTGAGCGCACAGCAGGCGGCCCGCAAACGCGAGGCGCTCTACAAAGAACTCGACCTCGCCGACGCGTCCGAGGACACGCTGCTCGACGAGATGGTTGCCCACCCCGTGCTCGTGGAGCGTCCCTTCGTCGTCACCGACAAGGGCACACGGCTGGGCCGTCCGATCGAATCGCTCGACGAGATCCTCTGAGCCGACCGGGATCTGGCTCAGATCGCCAGGATCAGCCGCACCACGGCGAAGATCACCCAGGCCACCGCGACGAGTTTGGTGACCGGATTCCACAACAACCGCGTGAGCGGTGGCGGCGGTCGGCGGGTGATGCGGCAGGCCAGCACGGCCACGGCGAGCGCCAGCACCGCCGCGACCATCGGCAGACCGAACGGATGCGCGGCGAACGACTGCGCCCAGTCGCCGTGGCAGGCATAGACCCACGCGCGGGTCAGCCCGCATCCGGGACACGGCAGGCCCGTCACCAGCCGGAACGGGCACAGAATCGGACCGTGCTCGATACCTGCCGACGGCAGCGCGCACGCCACGCCGACACCGACGACCCCGACGCCCGCGACCAGTTCACTGGCCGCGAGTCGCGGGGTCCGGGTCTCGGTGTCGACGGTCATGGTGGCGAATTCTGCCGACTCAGTCGGCCAACGGCCGTCCGTCGGAGTCGGTGACCTTGCCCGTCAGCATCATGATGCCGCGAGCGCCATCTGCTGCAGCTCGGCAATCCCGAGGGGGCCGTACTCCTGGCCGAGAACGTTGACGTAGAAGGAGCCGCCCGCGGGCTGGCCGTATCCATACGCAGGTGGTTGCTGGTAGGTCATGGGCGCCAATGCTAGGGGACGACGCCGTCATTCGGCGAGAGCATGTCCCGCTTTCGGGCTACCGTGCAGCGGACGCACCGCAGAGCCGATGACCAGCCTGAGCAGACCGCGCGCCAGCGCCTTGGTGATGTCGAAGTAGTCGAAGTAGTCCCGCCACACCGCGATTCGACCGTCGAGCACCTCGAATCGTCCGCAGACCCAGAACTGCAGCCGCAATCGGCCGAGGCTGATCTGGTCGACGCGTTCGGTCAACACCACCGTGTCGGCCGACGAGACGTTGACCATCCGGTAGTCGAAGGACACCGGTGAGGCGTCCATGCGTGCGAAGAGCCGGGCCACCTTGTTGCTCCCGCGGATCGTCGGCAGCGAGACGTTGGTGTAGACGACGTCGTCGGCGAGGTCGAGCGCGGCCGTGGCGCTGTCCCCGCGCGCCAGCGCATCGAGGAAGCCGGTCGCGGTGTCGATCGGGCTGCGTGAGGTCATGAAGGCCAGTATGCCCACCACGTGTGCGCGTCGCGACCGTATCGCCGAGACCAGGGCCACCCACCGTGATATGACATCGACGCAGCTCATCGGCTACGCTGTTCGGGTTGTCTCGGCGAGGGTGAGTGATCACCGTGATCGGCGCGGCCATCGCATGTCTCCTCCGGTGCGGACTCCGAGTGCACCTGGGCGGTCGTGATGTGGGCGTCGTCGCGCCGGGAAGCACCACCCCCGACCGGGCGATCCGGTCCCCGCACCAAGGAGAACATTCATGGCAACCCAGACCTCCGGCCTCGCCGTCACCATTCGCACCGAGAAGGGCAAGGGCGCCGCGCGCCGCGCCCGTCGCGCGGGCCAGGTGCCGGCCGTGCTCTACGGCCACGGCTCCGACCCGCAGCACCTGAGCATCCCGGCGCGTGAGTTCGCCGCGATCCTGCGCAACAACGGCATCAACGCCATCATCGATCTCGATGTCGACGGCACCAAGCAGCTCGCGCTGACCAAGCAGGTCGACGTCCACCCGATCCGCAACTACATCGAGCACGTCGACCTGCAGCTCATCCGGCGTGGCGAGAAGGTCAGCGTCGAGATCAACATCGTGGTCGAGGGCGACGCCGCCCCCGGCACGCTGGTCACCCAGGATGCCAACACGATCGAGGTCGAGGCCGACGTGCTCTCGATCCCCGAGCAGATCGTCGTCGACGTCGAGGGCAAGGACGCCGGCACCACCATCCACGGTTCGGATCTGGCACTGCCGGAGGGCGTCACCCTCATCTCCGATCCGGAGACCCTGATCGTCGCGATCAACGAGGCCGCCACCGCCGCCGACCGCGAGGCCGAGGCCGTCGAAGCCGGCGCCGAGGTGCCGACGGAATCGGCCAACGAGTCCGCGTGACCCCCAAGCGGGTGACCTCGGCTCACGGTGACAGTGCCGCACCGGGAGCCTGATACGTGAAACTCATCGTCGGACTTGGTAATCCGGGGACGAAGTACGAGCACACACGTCACAACATCGGTGCCATGGTCGCCGATCGTCTGGTCACCGCTGCCGGCGAGCGGTACACGGTGCACAAGCGCTCCGGCGCCCAGGTCGCATCGGTACCGCTCGCCGGCGGTTCGGTGTTGGTGGCCAAACCGCGCACCTACATGAACACCGCAGGCCGCCAGATCGGGCCGCTGGCCAAGTTCTACTCGGTCGCCCCCGCCGATCTGATCGTGCTGCATGACGAACTCGACATCGACTTCGGTCTGGTGCGGCTCAAACGGGGCGGCGGTGAGGGTGGCCACAACGGCCTGCGTTCACTCAGTCAGGCCATCGGCACCCGCGACTATCTGCGGGTCCGGCTCGGCATCGGCCGTCCCCCGGGACGGCAGGACCCCGCCGACTTCGTCCTCAAACCGTTCCCGTCGGCGGCCCGGGCCGAGGTCGACCTGCTGATCGAGCACGGTGCCGACGCCGTCGACCTGCTGCTCGGCCACGGCCTCGAGGCCGCGCAGAACACCGTGCACGCCTGGTGATATCTCGCTGCCGGATCACCGCATACAATCTCCCCCGGCGCAACACGAAGGGACCAACACGTGGCGAAACTCGCAGCGAACACCGGACATCAGAATGTCGCGATGCTAGGCATCGGCGCCTACCGGCCCCGGCGGCTGGTGAGCAACGACGAGGTGTGCGAGGTTCTCGACAGCTCGGACGAATGGATCTACGAGCGCAGCGGTGTTCGTAACCGACGCTGGATCAGTGGTGACGAGACCGCGCGGACGATGGCCGCCGCCGCCGCCGAACGTGCCATCAGCAACTCCGGCATCGCCAAGGACAAGATCGGCGCGCTGATCCTGGCCACCAACAGCTGGCGGACCAAGATCCCGCACGGCGGCCCCGTCGTCGCCTTCGATATCGGCCTCAACGGCATACCCGCCTACGACGTCGCCGCCGGGTGTGGCGGCTTCGGGTACGCACTCGGCGTCGCCGCCGACACCGTGCGGGCCGGGTCGGCCGAGTACGTCCTCGTGGTCGGCGTCGAGACGATGTCGGTGGTCATGGAACCCACCGACCGCAACACCGCCTTCATCTTCGGTGACGGTGCCGGTGCCGTCGTCGTCGGACCGAGCGAGGAGAACGGTATCTCCCCGACCGTCTGGGGTTCCGACGGCGAGAACGCCGAGGCCATCGGACAGAACTACGACATCCCCGACTACATGGACCGGGCGCAGGAGTATCAGCACAAGGATCCCGACACCGATCCCGTCGGCCGCATGGTGGTGACGATGCAGGGTTCGCGGGTGTTCCGCTGGGCGGCGATCACACTGCCGAAGGCACTCGCCGCCGTCATCGAGACCTCCGGGGTGGGCATCGATGACATCGAGGTCTTCGTCCCCCACCAGGCGAACGCACGGATCAACGAACTGATGAAGAAGAACCTCGGCTTCCCCGACGATCTGCCGATGGCCAACGACATCGAGAACACCGGCAACACGTCGGCCGCCTCGATTCCACTCGCCATGGAGGAGATGCTGGCCACCGGAAAGGCCCGCGGCGGACAGACCGCGATGCTGCTCGGCTTCGGCGCCGGCCTCTCGTATGCCGGCGCCGTCGTCACCCTGCCGCCGGCCCCGGCGATCACCAGCTTCGACGAGTTGGGCTGAGCGCGGCACACCGCCGCGGCGCCGCAACGGCTTTGGCGCACTCCACGTGATCCGCCGGGCCGATCGCCCGGCGGGCATGGGCTCGGGTTAGGGTCTTCGGCGTGACCAGCCCTGTTGATCCACCGGAACATCCCGTGGCCCCCGGCCCACCGCAGCCCGTTCCACTGCAGCCCGGATATCCGTCGCCGGGATATCCGGGTCCGGAGTACGCGCCGACGAGCCATCTGGGACAAGGCTATTCGGGGCCGGGGTATGCGGGGCCGGGCTATGCGGGGCCGGGGTACGTAACACCGGGGTACCCGATGCCTGGGCCCGCACATCCGGCGCCGGGCGGACCCCCGTGGCCCGCACCCCCAGGTGGCGGACCGCCCCCGCCCTCCAAGTCGCCGCGCCGCACCTGGTTGTGGATCGCGTTGGGAGCCGTGGCCTTCGTCGTCGTCGCCGTGATCGTGATCGTGACGGTGGTCGTCGTGGCCGGCTCCGGTGATGACGGAGACTCTGCCGCAACTGCACTCGTCCCCGGCGACGACACGGTGCACCCCGAGGAAATCGGATCCATCGCGCACCCGGTGCCGGCCGACCTGGCCCCGATGCCCACCGAGCCGACTGTGAAATGGTCGTCCGGACGTTCCCTGCCCGGATGGTGGGGAGCGAATTCGACCGCGTTGATCCTGGGCAGCGAGGAGTACTCGCCGTCGGTGACGGTGGTCGATGCCGCCACCGGACGCACGCGATTCACCTCCGCGCTGCCGCCCGGCCGGTTCATCGATCTGTGCGCGGCCACCGACGCCCGAATCGCCTGTGCCACAGCGACGAAGGGGCCCGGCGCGGAGAGTCTCACGGTGCTCGACGCGCACACCGGCGCCCACATCGCCGATACCCCGTTGCCCGCACAGTCGAACGCCGTCCAGCAGATGTACGCCGTCGGCGATCGGTTCATCGTGAGTTGCGCCTCGGCAACCGAATCCGGCACGATGATCTCCACCGACGCCAATGGAACGGTGACGTGGTCCGGACAGGGTTCGGGCGTGGCCGGCGACCAGCCGATCATCGTGCGGACCGACGCGCCGCTGCCCAATTCGAGCGAGCTGTCGCTGCTGCGTGCCGCCGACGGAAAGCCGATCGCTTCGCTGAGCCGGTCCACCGCCCGCCGGTTCCCCACCGTTCCGTTTACCGTGTATCAGGGCGGCGTCGCGGTGATGAACGCCCAGGGCACCGGCACCGACTTCTATTCGTCGGACGGCACCAGAACAGGTTTCGCACCAGGTTGGGCTCCCGCAGCGGAGAACTACAACATCGGATCCCCCGCACCACCGGCGCCGATCCTCGGCCGTATCGCGTCCAGCGTCAGCAAGACCTCCCACATCATCGGTGCAGCCAATCCGATGACGGGCCATCTCATCTGGCGCAGAACGGGTTCCGAGTTCACCGCGAGCCGGCTGACGGCCGAGATGACCGGTGACCTGCTGGGCATCCGCCTCGGGAAGGCCGGCGGATCGACCGACCCCAGCACCTATGGCGGCACTGCGGATACCGATGGCCCGCTCCAACTGTTCGATCCCATGACCGGAGCGAACCGATCTGTACCCATCAAGGTCGACCCCAAGGAGTACCTGACCGACGTCCTGAACACCGACGGGGAGCGGCTGATCACCAGCAACGGTTCCACCCTGACCGCGTACGACATGGCCACCGGGCAGCAGGCCTGGGAGTTCAGAACCGACGGAGAGCATTTGATCAACGAGGCGTCGGCCGTGTACAGCACGGTCGGTTACGACGGTGTCTCGATGATCGGCCCCTGACGGCCCTCGTTCCCGCTCACCCGTCTACTTCCCGCTCAGCGAGATCGGTGAGCGGGAAGCAACTGAGTGAGCGGGAACAGGATTCACGCGGCCATTCCGAGTGTGGCGAGCCGGTTTCGGAGCCGCGGGATCGGCAGGTCTCGTTCGAGGTCGCTCCAGATCCAGCGCACGACCATCGGGCCGGTGTCGCGGATCTCGTCCTCGCGGAGCTTCTCGCGGATGACCGCGTCCGCGACGGATTCTCCCCGACGGCGTAGCCGCCCGTATTTGGTCATGCCGTCGAACTCACCGACCAGTCGCCAGTCCCAATCGAAGTCGGTGCGGTAGGTGCGACCGGAGGCGACGACGATCTCCTGCTGCAACCGCGGCATCGGCAACACCGCATCGATGATCTGGGCCCGGCTCCACGACTCGCCGACGCTGTCCGCCAGTGCACTCGCGAATCGGAGTGCGCGCTCGGCGATCTTGCCGTTCCGTCGTCGGCGACGTACGAGGATCTCCAGCATCAGCGATCTGTCGGCACCCAGACGCAACGCCTGGTCGAATGCCGTGAGCGCCTGGGCGAAGTCGCCCGACGTCGCGACGTCGACGGCGGTGCGCTCGAGCGAGGTGACGAGCAGGCCGTCGCACCGCACCAGTTCGTCCGCCTCGAGCGGCGCCGCGTGCAGGTGCCGGTGGCTACGGATCGACCCGCCCGCCACACGTCCGGTGGTGACGTGTACCCGGTCGATGTCCGGCTTCAGCAGCGGCAGGCCGTGTAGCGACGCCGCCGACGCGTGACTGAGCGGAAGCACCTTGCCCGCACCGAGATTCGACGTCGACACCGCGATAGCCTTGAGTCGATGCAGCTTCTGTGCGCCTTCGTGGCCGTCGAACTCCTCGCTGGGTTCCACGTCGACTCCGGGGACGAGCCGGAGCAGTTCGCCCCGCTTGACCGCCGCGGCCCGGTGGGCGTCGGAGATGCCCGCCCGTAGTGCCGCCTCCCGACGGATGAGTCCGAAACGGTCGTGGGGATAGCTCGTCATGATGCGTTGGACGCAGACCGCTGGAGTTCGGTTCCATTGGGGTTGCGACCCGCTCCCGCTCACTCATTCGCTTCCCGCTCAGCGATCTCGGTGAGCGGGAAACAAACGAGTGAGCGGGAACAATCGACGCTAGGCATTCTCCTTACGGAACACCGAAGTCCCCCACCATGTTCCGAGCGCGGCGAAGATCAGCGCGGCGAGTACCGACCACAGCACCGCCATCGTCGCGATCTCGCCGCCGAAGGTGTCGCGGACGCCGTCGACGATCCAGCGGAACGGCATGAAGTCGCTGAGCCGGTGCAGCCATGCCGGGCCCAGCGTCATCGGGAGCAGGATGCCGGAGAGCAACAGGACCGGCATCATCACCATGTTGATGACCGGGGCCATCACATCCTCGCTCTTGGTGGTGAGCGCCAACGCATTCGACGCCGCCGCGCATGCGCCGCCGATGAGCAACGTGATCACGATCCCGACGACGACGCCGATCACCGACCCGCGCATCCCCATCGCCCACCCGAGAAGCACCAGGATCACTGCCTGCACGAGAAGTTGCAGCATGTCGCGCATCAGCCGGCCGGTGAGCAGCGCGGTGCGGCTCGCCGGTGTCACCCGCTCGGCCTCGATGACGCCCTCGCGCCATTCGCCGATGAGACTGAAGCCGGCGAACATGGCACCGAACAGCCCCAGCTGTACGAGCAGACCGGGCACCAGGAACGTGTAGGGAT
Organism: Gordonia sp. DT30; assembly: GCF_049844915.1. NCBI lineage: Bacteria > Bacillati > Actinomycetota > Actinomycetes > Mycobacteriales > Gordoniaceae > Gordonia > Gordonia sp. DT30. The sequence goes on from NZ_JBNCLY010000007.1 coordinate 132,805, forward strand.
TGTCTGAGCCACCGGGGAATTGGGACACCAACGGTTTGAGGAGTGGGCCGAACAACACGAGATACAGCACCGGCTGCAGCACCCCGATCAACACCCACGCGGGGTTGCGCAGGTTCATCCGGATCTGCCGCCGGAAGACGATGTGGGATTCACGCAGGAAGGTCATCGCAGCGCTCCTTCGTTGTCGAGTTCGGTCTCTTCGGCGTTCTCGGTGGTGGCCTGGGCGTCCCGCAGAGAACGCCCGGTCATGGTGAGAAAGACGTCGTCGAGCGTCGGCCGGATGATCTCTATCGAGTCCAGTTCGATTGACGCCGTGGTCAGTTCACGAAGCAGTGCCGGGACGTGCCGGCCCGCGCGCTGTACCCGGCCGCGGATGTGGCGGCCCTCGGTCTCGACCGCGTTGGCGATGGAGCCGAGTTTGGCTGCGGCGGTGGACACCTGGGCCACGTCGGAGATCTCGAGATCGACGAGGTCGCCGGAGACATGCGCCTTGAGGTTGTCGGCGGTGTCGGCGGCGACGATCCGGCCGTTGTCGATGATGAGGATCCGGTCCGAGAGCTCGTCGGCCTCGTCGAGGTAGTGGGTGGTCAGGAAGATCGTGGCGCCGCGTTCGGTACGCAGCCGCCGGATGTGCTCCCACAGGTTGGCGCGGGCCTGCGGGTCGAGGCCGGTGGTCGGCTCGTCGAGGAACACCAGCGTCGGGTCGTGGACGAGACCCATCGCGATGTCGAGCCGGCGTTTCTGCCCGCCGGACATGTTCTTGGGCATGCGTTCCCACAGTCCGTCGAGCTGCAGCTGCTCGAAGAGCGCCTTACCGCGGCGGATGGCGTCCGGCCGCGACAGCCCGTACAGCATGCCGTGGTCGACGACCTCGTCGCCGGCCTGGGCCTGGCTGAACGTTCCCCCGGCCTGCGAGACGTAGCCGATGCTGCGCCGGACCATGACGGCGTCGCGTACGACGTCGTAGCCGTTGACCGTCGCGGTCCCCGCGGTGGGCCGCAACAGGGTGGTGAGCATTCGCAGGGTGGTGGTCTTCCCGGCGCCATTGGGCCCGAGGAATCCGACCACCTCACCCTCGGCGATGTCGAGATCGACGCCGTCGACCGCGCGGACCTCACGTTTCTGCTTCCCGCGCCCGGTGTGAAAGGTCTGGACGAGACCTCGCGCATGGATCATGGGTTCCTCTCCTCGATCACTCGTCGTGCGTCCGGCCGGCCGAACGCGGCCAGGGTATTTTCACCGTGCTATTCAAATTTGAACATACCTGTCAAGTGGTTGCGTCTCGGCCGACTCCACTGCTTCGTCGGGCACTACCGCCATTTTCCGACGTTGCTCGCCTGTTGTGACCCGGTCGCGAACCAGAATTCACCGGATCGCGGACAACGACTGTCCGCCAGGTCCGGCGACGCGGCGATTACCCTGCATTCATGCGCCCACCTGCCACCCAGCTGCTGCTCCTGGGCGCGGTCGGGTTGTTCGGGCCGGTGAACGGCTATCAGATCAGGCGCGAGCTGCTGTCGTGGCAGGCCGACCGGTGGGCCAACGTGAAACCCGGCTCGATCTATCACGCGCTCGGCCGACTCGCCGACGAGGGACTGCTGCGACGCCACGATCTGCCCGAGGGCACGCGTGAGGTCGCCGTATACGAGATCACCGAGCCGGGACGGCGACGACTTGCCGAGCAGCTCGCCGATGCGACCCGCGAGGTGGACATCTTCGACGACCGGGCGTTCCATGCCGCCTTCGGGTTGCTGCCGCTACTCGGTGACGCGCCCGCCCTCGACCACCTCGACGAGCGGCGGCGCCGACTCGCCGCGGCCATCGACGAGTTCGCACCGGCCGCCTCACCGAATCCCTACGTACCGCCCCATGCGCAACGCGGCGCCCAACTCTGGATCACCCGCGCCCGCGCCGAACTCGAGTGGCTGACCGGCGTCGTCGACGATCTACGGTCCGGGGAACTGTCCTTTCAGCCATCGTCGACGTGGGCGCCCCCGGCGGACGACCCGGGCCATCAGATGACCTCCGACCGGTCTCGTTATCGTGCGTTGATCGCCGAGCGGCGCTCCACTACTTCCGAGTAGGCGCCTCATGTGAGACCGTCTATGTTGACTCGCATAGCGCACCGCAGGCGGATCGCCGAACGGAAGGACACCTCATCATGACCGTGATCGCCGACAAGACCGGTGTGACGAACATCGGGATGCTCGGAATCGGCGCCTACCGGCCCGAGCGCGTCGTCACCAACGACGAGATATGCGAACACATCGATTCCTCCGACGAGTGGATCTACACCCGCACCGGCATCAAGACCCGGCGATTCGCACGCCGCGACGAGGACGTCACCCAGATGTCCATCGCGGCGGGCCGCACGGCGATCGCCAACGCGCTGCTGTCGGGATCCGATATCGACGCGGTGATCCTCGCGACCAACACCCATCTGCTGCTGACGCCGGCCGGCGCGACGAAGGTCGCCACCGAGCTCGGCGCCAACGGCGTCCCGGCCTTCGACGTCACCGTCGGCTGCGCCGGATTCGGCTACGCGATGGCGATCGCCGCCGACATGATCCGCGGCGGCAGCGCCACCCATGTGCTGGTCATCGGGGCCGAACAACTGTCGGTGACCCTCGACATGACCGACCGGACCAACTGCTTCATCTTCGGCGACGGTGCCGGCGCCGTCGTCGTCGGCCCGACCGAGGATCAGCAACTCGGCCCGGTGATCTGGGGTAGCGACGGGTCGCAGTACGACGCGATCCGCCAGGACATCGACTGGGTCACCTTCCTCGACGGCGACCGCGTCCAGCGCCCATATGTGCGGCTGCAGGGCACCGCGGTGTTCCGGTGGGCGGCATTCGAGATGGGCAAGGCCGCCCAGCGCGCGCTCGAGGCGGCGAAGATCGGCACCGAGGACCTCGACGTCTTCGTGCCGCACCAGGCCAACGCGCGGATCAACGAGTTGCTGGCCAAGAGCCTGCACCTGCCCGAGCGCGCCGTCGTCGCCAACGACATCGAGTACACCGGCAACACCTCTGCCGCGTCGATCCCCCTGGCCATCGAGGATCTGCTTTCCACCGGCAAGGCCAAGCCGGGTGACACCGCGCTGCTACTCGGCTTCGGCGCGGGGCTGAGCTACGCCGCGCAGGTCGTCAAGATGCCGCCGGTGCCGTTCGAGTAGTTCCCTCGCATCGCTTCGGTGCGCGTCGGCGTTTTGGGCGCCACGGCCTGGCCCGATAGCCTCAACGGGTGAGTTCTTCCGTTGCCGACGAGGTCCGCCGGCGCCGCACCTTCGCCATCATCTCCCACCCCGACGCCGGTAAGTCGACCATGACCGAGGCGCTGGCACTGCACGCCCGCATGATCAGCGAGGCGGGCGCAATCCACGGCAAGGCCGGCCGCCGCTCGACGGTCTCGGACTGGATGGAGATGGAGAAGGCGCGCGGGATCTCGGTCAGTTCGACCGCGCTGCAGTTCAACTACCTGCCCGCCGGCTCTGCGCCGGGCGCCGAACCCACGGTCATCAATCTCGTCGACACGCCCGGTCACGCCGACTTCTCCGAGGACACCTATCGGGTACTCACCGCCGTCGACGCCGCCGTGATGCTCATCGACGCCGCCAAGGGCCTCGAGCCGCAGACGCTCAAGCTGTTCCAGGTGTGTCGCCATCGCGGCATCCCTGTCATCACCGTCATCAACAAATGGGACCGGCCCGGACGCACACCCCTCGAGTTGATCGACGAGATCAGCGAACGCATCGGCCTGCTCCCGACTCCCCTGTTCTTTCCCGTCGGCATCGCCGGCGATTTCCGCGGTCTGCTCGACCGCCGGAGCGGCCGCTACATCCACTTCACCCGCACCGCCGGCGGCGCCACGATCGCCCCCGAGGAGGTCATGGACGCCGACGCCGCGTCCGCTCGCGAAGGGCAGGCGTGGACCGAAGCGGTCGAAGAAAGTGAGTTGCTCACCGAGATGGGTCAGGACCACGATCAGGAACTGTTCCTGGGCGGGCAGACCTCACCGATGATCTTCGCGTCGGCGATGCTGAATTTCGGTGTGCGCCAACTACTCGAGACGCTCGTCGAGCTCGCACCCGCCCCGGCCGGACGCGCCGGCGTCGACGGCACCGTCCGGGAGCCCACCGATCCGTTCAGCGCGGTCGTGTTCAAGGTGCAGGCCGGCATGGACTCCAGCCACCGGGATCGACTGGCGTTCATGCGCATCGTCTCCGGCGAGTTCGAGCGCGGCATGGTGGTGACCCACGCGCAGACCGGAAAACCCTTCGCCACCAAGTACGCCCAGGCCGTGTTCGGCCGTGACCGTTCCACCGTCGACACCGCCTATCCCGGCGACGTGGTGGGGCTGGTCAACGCGACTGCGCTCGCTCCCGGCGACACCCTCCACGACGGACCGCGGATTCAGTTTCCGCCCATACCTTCCTTTGCGCCCGAACATTTCTCATCGTTGCGCGTCACCACCGCCGACAAGTACAAGCAGTTCCGCAAGGGCATGGAGCAGCTCGACAGCGAGGGTGTGGTGCAGGTCCTGCGCAACGACCTGCGCGGCGACGCCTCGCCGGTACTCGCCGCAGTCGGTCCGATGCAGTTCGAGGTGATGACCGCGCGGATGAAGGCGGAATACAACGTGGACACCGTCATCGAACCGCTCGGCTACACCCTGGCCCGCCGCACCGACGCCGACAGCGCCGCCGAACTCGACCGGCAGCGCGGCGTCGAGGTGTTCACCCGCTCCGGCGACGGCGTGCTCCTCGCGCTGTTCAGCGACAAGTGGCGACTGCAGTACATCGAGAAGGAACACCCCGGCCTGACCCTCGAACCGCTTGTCGCTGCGGCAGATTGACGCCGACACGGCGTTGTCCGTGTGACTGCTGTTCACCGCAGGGAAAGCCGTTCACCGCTGTGACAACAGTTCACTGATGTGACGAAACTGGTTGCAGCCCTTGTGGATTAGTCTTCGAACACTCTGGCGTCGAACAAATATTCTGCTACACTGGAGTCATCGTAAGATCATCCAGGGGGGAATCCATGATCGACGACACCACTCATTCCGCGGAGCTTTCGGCTGAGCTGTTCGCGGACCTCATCGCCCAACTCGACGACCGAACGTTCCGTGCGGACCTCACATCACGTCAAGCTTTCGCGGCGATGCAGCAACTGATCACCTTGCGCAACAAGGTCGATCACCACGCCGCCAACCTGACCGGCGAGTTCGACCGCCTCAAGATGACCGCACCCCAAGGCCGCTCGGTGCGACAACTGTTGATCACCATGGGAATCGCCCCCGCCGTCGCCGGCCGACTCGTCCGCGTCGGCACCACCACAGAAATCGACGGCCTCCGCAGACATACCGTCGACGGTGCGATATCCCTCGACCACGCCGACGCCATCGTCCTCGGACTCGGCCACATCGCCTCCCGCGCCGGCGAACCCGTCACGCCCGAACAACGCCGCGACCACACCCGCGCATTGGTGTCCCAAGCTCTGTCCGGGATGAGTCCCGCCGAAATAGGCAAGCACGCACGCCAACTCGGCAATCTGCTGGCCGACGATACCGGTGGCACACCCGCTGCTCAAGACAAGACCGTCAACGAACTCGGCTACCACAAGACCAGCGACGGCCGTTTGGATGTGCGCGCCAACCTCGATGCCGTCGCCGGGGAGAAACTCCACAGCCTCGTCGAAGCGTTGTCGGCGCCGAAACCTCAGCCCGACGGCTCGCATGACCCGCGGCCAGCACACAACAGGCGCGCCGATGCCTTCGAATCCATCTTGGAGCTCGCTCAGAAGGGTCTCACCGACGAGACCGTGTCGTGCAAACCGACCGGCGGGGTGTTGCTGACCATCCCGGCCGATGCCCCGAAGCTGTCCGCACTGGAGTTCATGGGCTCGGTGACCCCTGCGACGGCAAAAATGTTGGGTTGTGATGCCGGGATCACCGTCGTCATCGTCGACGGCGAGCAGGTGCCGTTGAACGTCGGGCGGGAGAAGCGGCTGTTCACGCTGTCGCAGCGAAAAGCGTTGCTGCTGCGGGATAAGTGCTGCGTGAAGTGCGGTGCACCTGCATCGCGCACCGCCGCGCACCATTTGCGCCACTGGGCTGACGGCGGCCCCACCGACCTCGACAACGGCTGCCTGCTGTGCACCGCCTGCCACCACGATGTCCACGACCGTGCCGGCGCCGGGAGCGAAGCGAGCGGGCCGAATGATCACTGGGATGTGGTGATGGGGTTCGACCGGCATCCGTGGCTCATCCCACCGGCCACGGTCGACCCGCGACGACGACCACTCCCCGCCTACAACCGACGCACCCTCCACCTGGACGATGCTGCCTGAAGCAGGCTTACCTGCAACGACTTTCCGACCCGTGCACCCGGCGCGCCCGGACCGCAATTGTTGTTTGAGAACTTCATAGAGCCCCGGCCCCGGTCGTCGGCGTCCGGCTGAACTCTCAGGCGCCGACGATCCGGGCCACCTCGGCCGGGTCGACGGCGTCGATGTCGGCGGGGTCGAAGGCCGGGTTACGGTCCTTGTCGACGAGGACGGCACGCACTCCCTCGGCGAAGTCGGGTGTGGCAGTGATCTTCTCGGCGGCATGCAGTTCGCGCTCAAGGCATTCGTCGAGCAATGACGACGCGCCGAGTTCGAGGAGTCGGGCGGTCACCCACAGGCTGGTGGGTGAGGCGTGCTCGAGCAACTCCAGCATCTCGGTGGCCCACTCGTCGCCGACCGCTCCACGCAGACCGCCGACGATCGCGGTGACGTTGGTGTCGGAGAAATATTCGCCGATCTTCTCCACCGGCAGCGGCGGATGGTCGTCATGCTTGTCGGGTGAGCTGGTCAGCACTTCGACCAGTGGTGCGCCGGAACGGATTCGGTCGGCCACACCACCCAATTCGGCCGACGGCACATAGTGGGTGGCCAGTCCCACCGAGAGTGCTTGTGATCCGCGCACGCGTGCGCCGGTGAGGCCCAGCCACATTCCGACACCCTGCGGCAGCCGCGGCAGGAAGTAGGTGGAACCGATGTCGGGAAAGAAACCGATCGCGGTCTCGGGCATCGCGATCATCGTCTTCTCGGTCACCACCCTGATCTCACCGTGCACACTGATGCCGAGTCCCCCGCCCATCGCCGCGCCGTCGATCAACGCGATGTGCGCCTTGGGGTATTCGGCGATCAGCTGGTTCAGCCGGTACTCGTGGGAGAAGTATCGGATGATGGCGTCGCCGTCACCGGCGAGCGCGCTGTCGCGTATCGCGCGAATGTCGCCGCCGGCACAAAACGCACGGTCACTGGCGGACGTCAGCAACACGGTCTCGATCGTGTCGTCGTCGGCCCAGCGCAGCAGTACCTCGTACATGTCGTCGACCATCGTCTGGTCGAGTGCGTTGAGCGCCTTGGGCCGGTCGAGGATGACCTCGCCGACACTGTTGGCGACGTTGGTGCGGATGTAGGACATGCGTTTCACGCTAGCGCGTCGCCACCGCGGGCTCGCCGACCGCCTCGACACCGGAGGTCATCTCGGCCAGCGCCGCACGCGTTGCGGCCTGAACCGACTCGGGGACGGTCGGCGCAAATCGCACCTGTAGCGCGCACGGCGGCGACGGCGGCAGCGATGTCACCTCCCGCATCCCTTCCGGCGGCCGGCTGACCACCGGCAGCAACACCACCCCGAGACCTGCCCGGACCGCGGCGGTCACGCCTGCGAGGTCGGCGGATTCGACGACGATGCCGAAGTCGATCCCGGCCTTGCCGAGCACATCGAGCGCCACGCCGCGCGTCGAGCACGGCTCGTCGAAGACGATCAGCGGCACGGACCGTTCGGGATCCAGAACGAGATCCGGGGCACCGAACCAGCGCATCGCCACCTGCGGCCCGAACAGCTCGGTACGCGGGCCGATCGGCTCGTGATAGACCGCGACATCCACATCCCCCTTGTCGATCGCCGCGATCACCCGCCTGCTGCGTTCGAGCCGGAAGCTGACCGCATGCCCGGGGCATTGTTCGCGCAGAATCTGCGAGAGCACCGGTAGAGCCCAATCGGCTCCGTGCTCGCTCGTCGCCACCGTCAGCGTCGGCGTCGACGATCGGATGTTCAAGCGCCGCACCGCTTCGTCATGCGCGGCCAGGATCGTGCGGGCGTGCGCGAGCAGCGCCTCACCGTCCGGGGTGAATCGGGTGACACGGCCCTCCCGCTCGACCAGACGCATCCCGGTCACCGTCTCGAGCCGCCGGACGTGCTGACTGACGGCCGACTGGGTGAGATGCAGGGCGGTGGCGGCACGGTGGAAACCGCCACAGGTGGCCACCGCCACCAGGCTGCGCAATGGCGTGATGTCGAGAACGGTGTTGGCCATGACGACCAGCCTAGATCGATGCCGTTCACTGATCAATCACGATTACTGATCGTTGTTGGACCGCGCCGATGGTCGTCGCGCACGCTTGACACATGCGAATCCCCCTCGTGCCCGCATCGGCCTTCGTCCTGCTCTGGGCCTTCGGCTACCCGCTCGGCGCGCTCGGCGTGACCGCGATGTCGCCGATGGCGTTGCTGGCCATCCGTTTCGCGGGCTCGGCAGCTGCGCTCGGCCTGATCGCAGCGCTGACCCACCGCACATTCCCCCGGGGTCGCATGCTGGCGCACGTAGCCGTGGTCGGGCTGCTCACCCAATTCCTCCAGTTCGGATGTGCCTATCTGGCACTGCAACTCGATGTCCCCGCCGTCATCGTCGCCCTCGTCATCGCACTCAACCCGGTCGCCACCGCACTGCTCGCCTGGCCGGTGCTCGGCACCCGGCTGCGGCCACGTCAATGGGTCGGGATCGGCGTCGGGACGGCCGCGGTGCTCACCGCCTGCCTTCCGCGGGTGCTCGCCGACGCCTCGACGATGGGCCTCGCCGTCGGACTGGTCCTGCTCGCCCTCGCCGGCGTCGCGCTCGGTGGCCTCTACCAGCAACGGTTCTGCGGCAGCGTGGACCTCGTCGCCGGCAACAGCATTCAACTCGGCGTCGCCCTGATCCCCACGGCGGCACTGGCTTTGGCCACACCTCAGACGATCTCGGATCCACTGCGCGCAGCCTGGGTGCTGCCGACGATGATCATCTTGTCGTCCATGGTCGCCACCACCCTGTTCCTGCGGCTGGTCAACACCGCGGGCGCGGCGGCGACGTCGATGCTGTTCACCCTCATCCCGTCGGTGTCAGCCCTGCTGGGGTGGGGCATGCTCGGGCAGCGGCCCGACGCGGGGATCGGCGTCGGACTCGTCCTCGGCGCGGCCTCCCTGGTGATCGTGGCCGGCCGGCGAACCCACATCCGAACCCTGCCATGGCGTTGCCGACATCCATTTGATCGCCGAGAACCGAACAGCGTTGCGGCAGACAACCGAGGTGACGTCGTAATTCCGGCCGAAGCCGTGTTCGGCGCCGGCGAGTCAGCGGGCCGCTAGTGTCCCGCGCCGTTAATTCGTTTTAGAAGTCTGCCGAGGGATTCGAGTATCTCTTCGGCGGTCTTGGTCCACATGAATGGTTTCGGGTTCTCGTTCCATGCTGCGACCCATTGGCGGAGGTCTTTCTCCAGTGCCTGGACACTGCGATGGTGTGAGCGTTGCAGTAAGTCCCGAGTGACCTCGGCGAAGAACCGCTCGACCTGGTTGAGCCATGACGAGTAGGTCGGGGTGAAATGCATGTGGAATCGCGGATGCTTGGCCAGCCAGGTGGCGATCGTGGGGTGCTTGTGGGTGCCGTAGTTGTCGCACACGAGATGCACGTCGAGCCCGTCGGGAACTTCAGCGTCGATCTTGGCCAGGAACTTCTTGAATTCGACGGCTCGATGCCTGCGGTGCGTCGCCGAGATCACGGTGCCGTCAACGACATTGAACGCCGCGAAAAGACTTGTCGTCCCGTTGCGAATGTAGTCGTGGGTGCGTTTCTCCGGCATCCCCGGCATCATCGGAAACGCCGGCTGCGACCGGCCCCAACGCCTGCACTTGAGACTTCTCGTCGACGCTGAGGACCACTGCATGCTCGGGTGGGTTCAGATACAGCCCGACGACGTCGTAGACCTTCTCGACGAACAGCGGATCGTTGGATAGTTTGAACCCCTCAGCCCGGTGCGGCTTGATCTCGAACGTCTTCCAGATCCGACCGATCGTCGACTTGCTCAGCCCGGTCCGCTCGGCCATCTTCTTCCGTGACCAATGAGTGGCATTGGCCGGTGTCGTCTCCAACGTCGAGATCACCACGTCTTCGACCTGGTCGACGGTGACCGTCGCCGGCCTACCCGGTCGCGGATCATCGACCAACCCATCCAGGCGACTGTCAATGAACCGGGACCGCCATTTGCCGATCGTCGGCTGCGACACACCCACCCTGGCCGCAACATCCTTGTTGCTCAACCCTTCTGCGCACCCAAGCACAATCCTCGATCGCAACGCCAGCGCTTGCGACGAGGTTCGCCGCCGAGCCCAACGCGCCAACTGTTCACGCTCCTCGTCGGTCAACGTCAAAGCGGCTTTTGGGCGTCCAGTGCGTGCCATACCCAACCCTACAACATATTCAATGAATTAACGGCGCGGAACACTAGCGGCCATCGCCGGGTGCCGTATGCGCGGACGAAGGCGCGCGCACCGTCGACCATCGTCGCTCGAAGCCGTCCATGGTCCACGGCGAGGGGGTTCGGCTGCTCGTTGAAGGCCAACAGGACCGTGAGCGCGAAGAAGTGGTCCGTCGTGCGCCGTGGGTCGTCGGTGTCGAGGAGCCCGAGTTCACCGAAGTGTGCGATGCGTTGGGCGATGACACGCTCGACCGCCGCGGTCTCCACGTCGTCGTCGGCGGCGTCGGGGTCCTGCCAGCGTCGCTGCGCGACCAGCGCCCAGACGGCGGAGTCACCCGCGCTGCCGGCCCCGAGCGGATCGGAAAGGCAATGATCGCGATCGCGCTCCCCGCCCAGCTCGCCCCGGTCCTGGGCTCGGTCCTCGGAGGACTCATCCTGCAGTACTGGTCCTGGCAGTGGATGTTCCTCATCAACGTCCCCGTCTGCATCGCGACCCTCGCCCTCACCCGACTTCTCCCCGCCGTCGGAGGCCGGCCCGGTGACCGGCTGGACGTACTCGGCCTCGCGTTGCTGCCCCCTCGGCGTCGTCGCGTTGGCCTACAGCCTCTCCGAGGCAGGCGGCGAAGGCGGCTTCGCAAGCGTGTCCGCGTGGCTGCCGCTGCTGATCGGCACCGTTCTCATCGCCGGGTTCGTCAGGCATTCGCTGTCCGCGCGGCGCAAGCCGCTCATCGACGTGCGACTCTTCGCGCGGCGAAGCTTTGGCCTCGGCAGCGTCATCACCTTCATGGCCGGGTTCTCGACATATGCACTGACCCTGTTGCTACCGCTGTTCTACCAGCAGCTTCGCGGCGAAAGCGTGCTTGCCACCGGCCTCCTGCTGATTCCCCAGGGCGCAGGGACGATGCTCTTCTTCCTCCTGGTCCGGCCGCTCGCCGCCAAGCTCGACGGCCGCCTCGTTGTTGCCGGCGGAATCGCCTTGACGATGATCGGCATCCTGCCCTTCGCCTTCGTCGGCCTCCACGGAGGGGAACTCTTGCTGCTGGGCGGTCAGCTCCTGCAAGGCATCGGGTTCGGTGCCGCCATGTACCCGGTCATGACACTCGCCTTCGGCAGTCTCAGTCATGCTGAGATCCCCAGCGGCAGCGCGGCTTTCAGCGTCGTCCAGCGGTCGGCGCGCCGTTCGGCGTCGCCGTCATCGCTGTGATTCTCCAGAGCTTCCTGGACACCGCCCACACTCCGGAGCAGATGCTCGCCGGGTTCGCAGGCACCTTCTGGTGGGCCTTCGGTCTCAGCGCCATCCCCCTTGCCCTAGCCTTCCTCATCCCCGGGAAGCGCAGCGAACGTGTGTGAGCGGGACGCGGCGCCCGGCACGAACGAGCTCGGCTCCACCTAACCTCGGCACGCAGGTAGGCGACGGTGTCGGCGGCGACGCGCTCCCCGTCGCGCCAGAACGTCGGCTTACGGCGCGGGACCGGACCGGCGTTGGCGCCGGGCGAGGTCGAACAGATGCTCGTCCTCGGCCTCCTCGAGCTGCAGTGCGCGCGAGACGCCGGCGACGGCCTCGTGCGCGCCACCGGCATCACCCTCACCGACGACGAGATCGGTGAGCTGGCAACCCTCGCCGACGCCGCGGACGTGAACACCCGCGGCAGCTGGGAACACGCGATGTGAGGCGGCGGCCGGTACCGACAGGTGCGATCACTCGATGGCCTCGGCAGCCTCGAGCCAGGCCACCTCGGCGGCCTCCTGGTCCGCGATCACCTGGCGCAGTTCGGCATTCAGCGTCACCAGTCGGTCCGGGTCGGTGGCCGCCGCGGCCAGCGCCGCATGCAACTCCTCCTCGCGCCGGGCGAGTTGGGTCATCTGGCGCTCGGCCCGATTCATCGCCTTGCGCGCCTCACGGTGCTCGGCCGCACTCACCGCAGGCTTGTCCGTGGTGGATGCACCGGCACCGGCCGCCGCCTGCGACAGGCCCACCTTGGACGATCCCGAACCCGAAGTGCCACCGCGCATCTCACGTCGACGCTCGAGATACTGGGCGATGCCGCCGGGCAGATTGGTGAGTTTGCCGTCACCGAACAGCGCCCACGTCGAGTCGCAGATGCGCTCGATCAGGTAGCGGTCGTGCGAGATCACCACCATCGTTCCCGCCCAGGAGTCGAGGAGGTCCTCGAGCTGCTGGAGGGTGTCGATGTCGAGGTCGTTGGTCGGCTCGTCGAGCAGCAACACATTCGGTTCGGACATCAGCACCCGGGTCAGCTGCAGTCGGCGTCGCTCCCCACCGGAGAGATCGCCGACCGGGGTGCGCTGGCGGGCCGGTGTGAAACCCAACCGCTCGGCGAGCTGAGATGCCGACAACTCCTTGTCGCCCAACATGATCCGTGCCGCGACTGACTCCACCGCATCGAGCACCCGCTGATCGGGGTCGAGATCGTCGAGTTCCTGACGCAGCCAGCCGATGGAGACGGTCGTGCCCTGCACGCGGCGACCGGGCGCGACGTCGACCTCGCCGGCCAGTGCACGCAGCAGCGTCGTCTTACCGGACCCGTTGACGCCCACCAGACCGATCCGCTCACCGGGCGCCAGCCGCCACGTCAGACTGTCGAGGAGCACCCGCCGCCGGTGATCGTCCGGTTCTTCGGATTCACCACTGCCGCCCGGGGTTTCGATGTGGGCGTCCTCGAGTTCGATGACGATCCGTCCCAGGCGCCGGCGCGCGAACGCCGACAACGTCACCGTGTCCCGCGGCGGCGGGACGTCGCTGATGAGCTGCTCGGCGGCCTCGATCCGGTAGCGCGGCTTGGAGGTGCGCGCCGGCGGCCCACGACGCAGCCACGCCAGCTCCTTGCGGGCCAGATTGCGTCGGCGCTCCTCGGCGGCGTCGGCCAGCCGCACCCGCTCGGCACGCGCGAACACCCAGTCGTTGTAGCCGCCCTCGTACTCGTCGACGCGGCCGTCATGCACCTCCCAGGTGCGGGTGGCGACGGTGTCGAGGAACCAGCGATCGTGGGTGACCACGACGAGCGCGCTGCGGCGGTTGGCCAGATGCTCGGCCAGCCATCCCACGCCCTCGACGTCGAGGTGGTTGGTGGGCTCGTCGAGGATCAGGACGTCGGCGTCGGAGACCAGTGCCGCGGCCAGGGCGACCCGGCGGCGCTGCCCGCCGGACAGTTCGTCGACCCGCGCGTCGAGCAGTCCGTCGACGCCGATTCCGGCAAGGACACCACGTACCCGCGGATCGCCGGCCCACTCGTGGACGGCGACGTCGGGACCACCGACCACCACCTCGGCGACGGTTTTCCCCGCGGGCAGCTCACCGCGCTGGGTGACGGCCGCGACGCGAGCCCCGCCGGCCCGCGACACCCGGCCGGAATCGGGTTCGACGATGCCGCCGAGGATCTCGAGCAGCGTCGTCTTGCCGCCGCCGTTGAGGCCGACCACACCGATCCGCTGGCCTTCATGCACCCCGAGACTGACCTCGTCGAGCAGTTGGCGGATGCCGAAGCTCTTGCTGATGCGGTCGGCGTTGATCAGCGCAGATGGGGAGGCAGGTGACACCGGTAGACGATAACAACCGCGGGCGCGACCGTTCAGTCCCGCCCGAACGCAGCCGCCGCGGTGTCCATCACCTCGTCGACGGAGTCCGCGACGACGCCGGTGTGGTCGGCGCGGGTGTGCGTGTGCAGGTCGACGTCGGTGCCCGCGGCCTGCATGGACCGGACCAGGGCCGCGGTCAGCGGGAAGGGGACCACCGGGTCGAGCAGTCCGTGGTCGATGCGGATCGGCACCGGGTAGCCGCTCGTCGGCACGCGCGTGTAGTCGGCCAGCGCGGCCGCGAACTGCTCGCCGCCGAGCACCGAACCGAGCAGCGAACCCGGCGCAACCGAGCGCAGCGCCTGCGACACCTCGCCGTTGCATTCCGAACGCGCGAGGTCGAGGAAGCGCTTGCCCGCGGAGGTGAGGTGATCGGTCACGTGCAGGTCGGGACGGGCGTGGTCGAGGCCGGCGAGTATGTAGAGGTAGAGGGCGCTGACCGTGTTGATCCGCCCCAGGCTCGGCACGTCGGGGGTGAACGACTTGGTCAGCACCCCTTCGATGCCGGAAGCCGGTGCGAGCGCGAGGATTTCACGCAGCCGCAACTCCGGCGCGTAGCCGGGCGCCTCGTGTCCGGCGAACAGCGCCGCGTGGCCGCCCTGCGAGTGGCCGGCCGACACCCACTCGGTGCCCAGCGAATGCTCGGCTGCCCGCGCAGCGCGGATCATGTCGATCACCGAATGCGCGGCGGCCCGGCCGCCGAGGTACTCGGACTCCCCCGCCGACCCCAGCCCGGCGTAATCGGTTGCGGTGACGGCATATCCACGCTTCAGCGCATCGATGACGGGGCGCTCGACGCCGTCGCCGCGGCGGGTGCGGCTCGGTGCGCACTCGTCGGCGATGCCAGTGGTGCCGTGCGCCCACGAGAAGATCGGCCACCCGTCGGCGGGTGCGTTGCCGAGCGGAACGTAGAACACGCCGGTGGACAACGCCATTCGGTTGTTCTGGTCGCGCGTCACATAGGTGACGCGTTGTCCGGATGCGGCACCGGGCGGCAGGTCTGTCCGCGCGATCGCACTGCTCGACAGCACCCGACCGGCGGCCGGGCCGGCCGGGGCCGGGATGGCCGTGTCCGTGGCAGGGGTTGCCGGGGTCGTGGTGGGAGCGCCTGCTGCCGCCGGGGCCGCGGAGGTCGGCGCGGCGACGGCCGACGCGGTGCCGGCCGTCGCGACGACGAGTGCCGTGGTGAGCAACGGCAGCAGTCGGCGCCGCAGTCCTCGGCGCATCATCGTGCCCTCATCGGCCCGGGGTCTGCCGCGTCGCACCGCCGACCGGCCCGGCCGCGGTACGCACCGAACGGGCCACCCCGGCACCGGAGAGCTCGGCGGCGACGGCCACCGCGGCGTCGGCGTCGGCACACAAGAACGCGCACGTCGGTCCCGACCCGGAGACCATGCCGCCGAGCGCGCCGGAATCGATCCCGGCGCGCAGCGTGCGACGCAGACCCGGCTGCAAACTCAGTGCCGCCGGCTGCAGATCGTTGTGCAGCAGCGGCGCGATCTGTTCGGGACGCCCGGCGGCGAGAGCAGCCATCAGCTCGTCGGGTCGCGGGTTCTGCTCGGGAAAGGTCTCGGAGTGGTCGGCGCGCAGCCGGTCGAGCTCGTCGAAGACCGCGGGGGTGGACAGGCCCTCGCGCGCGAAGGCCAGCACCCAATGCAGCTCACCGCGGGCCAGCATCGGCATCAGTTGCTCACCGCGGCCCGTACCCAAGGCGGTTCCGCCCTGCACCGAGAACGGCACATCACTACCCAATCCGGCGGCGATCTCCAGCAATTGCGCGCGCGGGATGTCCAGCTTCCACAGCGCGGCAAGGGCGACCAGCGCGCCGGCCGCGTCGGCGCTGCCGCCGGCCATGCCGCCGGCGACGGGGATGCGTTTGACGATCTCGATCGTCACACGTGGATCGCGGTCGGCCCACTCACCGAGAGCGCGGACCGCCCGGACGGCCAGATTGTCGTCGCCGAGCGGGACCTCGGCGGCGTCGGCGCCGCGCCCGCCCTCGCGGCGCAGCGTCACCTCCAGGGTGGCGGCTTGCGCGACCGTCACGTCGTCGTAGAGCGAGAGCGCCTGATAGACGGTGACCAGGTCGTGGTAGCCATCGGCACGCAGGGGCCCGACCCCCAGGTGCAGATTCACCTTGGCCGGTACGCGCACCGAGACGGCGTCGGAGATCACCGAAAGGGATGCGGGGGACACGGCTATACAGAGTAGTGAACCGCCCGACCGGTCACGGCCGCCAACCCTCGGTGACCAGCGCGGCCACGTCGTCGACGACGCGGACCGCACCCGCGTCGAGCAGCTCCGCGGCCGCCGACCCGCCCGTCCGGACGCTCAGACACGGGATCCCGAGCGCCGATGCCGACGCCACATCCCACACGCTGTCGCCGACCAGGATCGCCGGCCCGCCACCCGCGCGTTCGAGCGCGACGCCGAGGAGATCCGGCGCCGGCTTCGACGTGTCGGCATCGTCGGCGCTGGTCACCACGTCGACGTCGGACCGCGAGATGCCGAGGATCTCCAACGCGGTGTCGGTGAACTCCTTGGCGCTCGACGATGCCAGTGCCACCCGGTACCCGGCGCCGGTGAGCATGCGGATCAACTCGGGCGCCTTCGGCAGCACGTACGCTTCGCCGACCAGTTCGCGATAGCGTTGCGCCCACTCGTCGCGCAGCTGATCGCCCAGCGAGTCCTCGACGTCGGAGCCGCACACCTCGCCGACGAGTTGGTCGCCACCCATCCCGATCGCGCGATGGATTCGCCACCATTCCGGATACAGATCGTGACCGGCGAAGGCCCGCTGCCACGCCAAAGCGTGCAGATGATTGGAGTCGAGGAGGGTACCGTCGACGTCGAGGAGCACGGTGTTCACCGGCCCATCATCGGAGCGCACCTCACCCGAGGTCGCTTCGTCGGGCGCATCGGAACGCCCGGAACCTGCCGTATCGGCCATCGGATCCACCGTCGCTTTCTTCGGGTCGAGAGCTTTCTTCGGTCGAGAGCTTGAGGGTCTAGAACATGGCCCAGCTTTCACCGTGTCATCGATTCCAAACGCCATATCGAGTCAGGAGCGAATTATGGAGACACGATTCGGATACACCCTCATGACCGAGCAGGCCGGTCCCCGACAGCTGGTTCGCGACGCGGTCGCCGCCGAGGAGGCCGGATTCGACTTCGAGGTCTCCAGCGACCACTACTTTCCGTGGCTGTCGTCGCAGGGGCATGCACCATACGCGTGGACGGTGCTCGGGGCGGTGGCGTACGCGACCGAGCGCGTCGGGTTGATGACGTACGTGACGTGCCCGACCATCCGCTATCACCCGGCGGTCATCGCCCAGAAGTCCGCGACGCTGCAACTACTCGCCGAGGGTCGGTTCACTCTCGGACTCGGCGCCGGGGAAAACCTGAACGAGCATGTCGTCGGCGCCGGCTGGCCGGCCGTGGGCGAACGGCAGGCGATGCTCGCCGAGGCCATCGAGATCATCCGCGCCCTCCACGACGGCGGATACGTCGACCATCGCGGTGAGTTCTTCCAGGTCGATTCGGCGCGGATCTGGGATCTACCCGACGACGGCGTACCGATCGGTGTGGCGGTGTCCGGTCCGCGCGGCATCGACGAATTCGGTCCGCTCGCAGACCATCTCATCGCCACCGAACCGAATGCGGAATTGATCGAGCACTGGAACGCCAACGACGCGACGACCTCGATCGGGCAGGGTGACGCCGAAGCACTGACCCGCGCCATCGGGCAGATCCCGATCAGCTGGGACCCCGACCGCGACACCGCCCTGGCCCGGGCACACGATCAGTTCCGCTGGTTCGGCGGCGGCTGGCCGGTGAACTCGAACCTGCCGACGACCGCCGCCTTCGCCGGAGCCACCCAATTCGTCACACCCGACGACGTGGCGCAGGCCATCCCGTGTGGCCCCGACCTCGACGCCATCGTCGACGCCATCCGCGCCTACTGGGAGGCCGGATTCACCGATATCGCGCTGGTGCAGATCGGCGGCGAGAGCCAGGAAAGGTTCCTCGCCGAGGCGGCCGGGCCGCTATTGGAGAAGCTGCGGTCGGCGGCGGCCGGGTAGGCGGCGCGGGCCTGCTCAACCGGTGTGCGGGACGTCGGCACCGGCGAGTACCGCCCGGTCCGCGTCGGTCAGCGCCGTGGGCGTACCGGAGCGGATCAGTTCCTCGAAACCGTCGTCGTTCTCCATCACCGTCACCGAATAGAGGCGTTCACTGGTCGAGGTGTTCTCGATTCGATGCACCGACCCGGCGGGCAGCACGATCACCGAACCGGCACGTAGGCGGACCCTGTGCCCGTCGCTGTGCGCGAGACCTTCGCCCTGCAAGACGACGAACGTCTCCGTCGACGCCACGTGAGAGTTGTCGGGTTGCGACCCGCCCGGCTCCCACACCTCGAAGCACACCGTCGTCTGCGAGCCCGAGGTCCGCGGACCCGACAAGACCGCCAGCGCCACCGTGTCGTCGGGACTGATGCGGTAGGCGACGACATCGGCGATCGTGGTGGTCGTCGGCGGGGCGGCGACGCCCGCATCACCGGACAACTGCTTGATCATCGACTCCCTGACCACCGGACGATCACCGGACATTGCTTGATCACCGGACATGAGACCACTGCCCCCGTTCCGGTCGGAGATCGATTGCCGGATACACCCCGGCCGCACCCGCGCATCTGACCATGCGTTCGGCCGACTCGATATTCGCCTCGTCCCGCAGCGCATCGGGCACGCCGCGCTGCCAGGCCACGTCTCCCCCGATATACACCGAGACGAGGTTCCGCTGTCCGCACGCGAGCACGAATGTCGCGACGGGATCCCAGATCGGCCCCAGGTGGGGCTCACGGGGATCGACGACGATGAAGTCCGCGTATTTGCCGGCTTCCAGCGAACCCACCCGGTCCGCCACCCCGACCGCGGCCGCCGAGCCCATGGTGTGCAGCGTGAGAACATCTGCGGGCGAGAGGATTCCCGGGTCGGAGCGCACCGCGCGCTGCATGTACAGCCCTGTCCGCATGTTCTCGAACGGGTCGGAGATGTCGGTGCACGACTGGTCGTCGACGCCGATCCCGACCCGCACTCCACGGTCGAGCAACGTCGGCACGTCCGCGATGCCCGAGCCCAGTCGTCCGTTCGACATCGGCTGCCACACCACGCCGCTGCCGGTGTCGCAGACCCGCGTGACCATGCACTCGGTGGGGTGGACGAAGTGTCCGAAGGCGAAGGACTCCCCCAAGCAGCCGGCCGCGTCGTACCAGTCGAACTTGGACTGCTGGATGTCGAGCTGCTCGGCGGTCTCCACGAAATGCGCCTGGTTGGTGATCCCGTAGCGCGTCATGAGTTCTCGTTCGCGCTCGGCGGTGATCGGCGACGACGACCACTGCACCGACCCGTACACCGAACCACCGAGATTCGCCGGCGTGTCGATCGCCCATACGTGGCGCATCGCCGCGTCGAACCCGTCGAAGGCTTCGTCGGCGGAGAGTTGTTCGTCGTCGAGCCGAACGCTGGTTACCGACCGGATGCCGGAGCGATGCACACCGTCGACCTGACGTGTCACGAAGTCGGGTCCGTTCACGCGCTCGGCACGCAATGTCGATGTCCCGTAATCGAACACGGCGACGACGCGCGACTGGGTGAAGTTGTACACGGAGGTGATCCCGGCCGCGAGGTGATCGAGCGCCCCGGCCAGCGACAGCCAGTACAGGTCCTCCGGATCGGCGTGCGAGAGCATGTGGCTGTTGGCGCTGACCCACTCGTAGAGCGGGCTCGACGCCGCGACCCCGCGCATACCGCCGGTGAAGATGTGGCTGTGTGCCGAGACGAATCCCGGTGCCACGAAACAGCCGTCGAGATCGTGGTACTCGTCGGCGCCCGGCGGTGGCGTGCCCTCACCGATGGCGGCGATGCGTCCGTCGCGCACCGCGAGCCATCCATGCAGCCACTCCCGCACACCGTCCACGGGCAGGATCACCGCGTTGTGGAAGACGGTCTCGGTCATCCCGGTAGCACCTCCGTGTTCCATGCGCCGGAGTCGTTGCACCGAAACGCTATTCGTCGCGACGGACCGTCGGGATCGCCACGCCAGAAGATGATCTCGCGTGGGATCAGGGCGTAGCCGACCCAGGTCGGCGGCGGGTCGAGCTCGTCGTTCTCGGCATCGAATCGTGCCCACGCCCGACGACGCTCCGCCGGCGGCCGATGTGCCAGGTCGGAGTCGTTGCGCCAGGCCAGGATCTGCAGGTAGCGGGAACGCTCCCGATAGGATCGGAGCGCCTGTTCCGGTTCGGCGACGCGCAGGTCCCCGTGCATGACCAATTGCCGCCCGGCGGCCGGCCATGCCAGCGCACACGCGCCGCGCGGCGCCTGTGCGATCTGCGCAGCCTTCTGTGACCTCGAGTCGGTGTGGAAATAGACTGCGGTGGCGTCGGATTCGGAGAGCAGGACGTGGCGCACCCGGGGATATCCGTCGAGGCCGACGGTGGCCAGCGACATCAGGGGCGGCGCCGTGAGCGCGGCGGTCCGCGTCCACATCCCCACCAACGTCATCGGATCGATGTCTTCCTGATCCTCTGGGGCACAGTCGGTACCGAAGTCGGTGGTACTGGTGATCATGCGTGCACCCGCCCGGGATCGAACACCGCGACCTCGGCGAGCCCGGCCACCAGTTCGTCCACCCGGCGCTCGAAGAGCTCGGCCCCGATCTCGGCGCTCGCGTCGGTGGGGTCACCCACGACGCCCGACTCGTCGAAATCGGTGGACAGCCAACCGAATTTGATGGCCGTGCCGAAACCGACATGGATGTTGTCGGCGACCGCATGCGGTACCGCCGCCACGGCCTTGTCCATCTGCACCAGGTCGGGGCGGACGTGCAGCATCATCGACGTCTCCGCCCAGCCTGCGTGGATGCCGAGACCCCGCTCGGTCGGGCCCGGCGTCGGTGGCCCCGACGAGAAGAAGGTCTGCAGATCGAATCGGCGGCGCAATTCCCGCGCCGCGACCTCGATCAACGCCGAATTGCCGCCATGAGCGTTGATGATCAGAAGCCGGCGCGCCGGCGTCGACGCGATCGCCGACCCGAGATCGACGAACGTCTCCCAAAGGGTCGTCGCACGTAGCCACATGGTGCCCGGCAATCGCGCGTGCTCGTCGGATTTGGTGTAGGCCAGCGGCGGCAGCAGCCACACGTCGTGGCCGGCGTCGGCGCCCCGGTCGACGACCGCCGAGGCGATCGCCTCGGCCATCACCAGATCGGTCGACAACGGCAGGTGCGGACCGTGCGGTTCCATGGCGCCGGTGGGCAGAATCAGCACCGAGTCGCGGGTCAGCACCTCCCCGACCTCCGACGTGGTCAGATCACCGTACCGGCGCGTCGTGGTCGTCACATCCACCTCCCAGGATTGAGCAGCCCCATCGGATCTGTCCGAGCGGCAATCGCCTTCACCCGGTCGGCGTCGAGATCGACATACCACTGATGCGGCGAGTGCACACCGACCCCGAGCGCCTCCAGCTCCGGCACGCCCGCCACGACCTGTTCGGGGCTGTGGTAGATGCCGTTGAGCATGCCGAACATCATCTCGTGTCCCATCTCCAGGTGGAGCATGCCGCCCTCGTAGACCTGCTCCACCGCGTCGAGTGCGGTCACCAGCGCGTCACCGCGAACCTCCATGTGGAAGTACCTGTCCGGGTGCGCTTTCTGCAGCCACCACGTGGGGTGGTTGTAGGACAGTGCCGACATCTTCACCGTCTGCATGATTCCGTCGCGGACTGCCTCGACACGCCCGCCGGCCGCAGTGAGGCGATCACAGACCTCGTCGACGCACCGGGCGTCGAGAAGAGCGCGGATGCTCGCCCGCCCGCGAACCAGCGCCGGATCGCTCGGCAGGGCGTCGACCACCTCGGCCCGATCCGCCGACAACAGCCGGGGAGCCGGGTCGAACGTCGAAAGATCCAGTGCCGCAGTGAATGCGTTGTGGTGATCGGCGAAGCTCACGTAGATGCTGCGCCAGTCCTGCAAGGGTTCCACTCGTACGCGCGCCCCCACGATCACCCCGGCCACCCCGTAGGTGTGGACCAGCGGTTGCGCGTCATCGCCTTCCAGATGCACAAGTTCCGCGTCATCGGTGGCGTACACCACGTCGAGCGCTTCGACGAAGCCCTCGTGGTTGCGGCCGTGCACGATCGTGCCCGTCCCCGCCGAACCGCCGGCGAGGAAGCCACCGAGGGTGGACTGCACCGTCGACGGATACATCCACAGCTGTTTGCCGTTGTCCCATGCGAATTGCTCGAGTGTGACCATCCGGGCACCGGCGAGCGCGGTGATGGCGCGATCGTCGATGGCCTCGATCGCGGTCAGCGAGGTCATGTCCATCACCAGACCACCGAAGCGCGGTACGACCTGCCCGTAGTTTCCGGTGCCCTTACCCCGCGTGGTGAGGGGCACACCGCGGCGCACCGCGGCTCGGACGATGTGCGGGATCACCTGTGGTGTACGGGGATAGCACACCAGGTCGGGCCGGCCGAGATCTTGCGCCGAGAGGATCGGACTCATTCCCGAGCCGTCCCGGGACGCGCGTGCGATGGCCCGCGGCAGCGAGCTGACACCGCGTGGGCCGAGCAGGGCGAGGAGATCGTCGGCGAGTGCCTCGACCTCATCAGGCCCGAAGTCCGGGCGGCCCTCGTCACGGTGCGTGCCGAAGACCGGCGCCGAGATCACTGGATCCCCACCGAGGTGTCGATGAACTCGTTGGTGGCGACCTTCTCCGGGGTGAGCCCGTCGGCGATCGGGGTCTTCTGCTGAGCGTAGATCGGCGCGGTGATGTCGATGATCCGCTGCACTCGCGCCGGGTCGAAGTCGCCTACCGTGGCGTTGTCGGTGCCGTTACCGATCAGCTTGAGACTCTTCATGGTCTCGTCCGCGTACTGGGCGTTGCGCGCCGAGTAGGTCCAGCCGGTGTTGTACTCCTTGACCGCGTCGAGGATGACCTTGTTGGCCTGGTCCGGCGACGCCAGGTAGTCGGCCACCCCGCGTTGCAGAACCGGCACCAACTTCTTCAGACAAGCCGAATCCTTCTGCAGATCACCGGAACGCACCGAGATCGCGGACTTGTAGGTGGGGAAACCGACATCGTGGAGCAGTTGATACTTGACCGGCTTCTTCCATCCCTGGACTTCTTCTTCGTAGATCTGCGGCTCGGCGCTGGCATAGCCCTGCTGGGCCTTCTTACCGCCTGCCGCAACGAAATTGGCGGGCGTGCCGTCGTAGCTGGCGTCGGTCTGACCCTTGTCGAGAATCCCGGCGCCGGTGAGGTAATTCATCCACGTGGTGCCCTGGAAGTACAGCACGGTGGCGCCGGTCTTCTTGAGATCGGCGATACCGTGCACCTGCGGGTAGGTCGCCGGGTCCCACATGATCATCTGCGGCGAGATGTCCAGCGGCGCCATGACCGCGGTCACCGGATTGGTCCGCGACAATTGGACGGCCTGGTCGGTGTCGACGTATCCGAGCATGATCGAGTCATCGGAATACATCTGGGCGGCCACCGACTGATTGCCGATCGCCGGCCCGCCCGCCCGGATCTCGATGTCGACGCCTGTGTACGCACCGTGATCGAACAATGGACCGACAACCCTCTTACCCGATGCATCGATCTTCGGATTCGGCCCGAGCAGCTGGTACAGGTGCCCGTGTTCGGCCTCCGGATACCAATCCGTCTGGACCACCACCTTTTTGGGACAGTTGGCGCTGAGGTCGACCGGACCGATCGAGCCGGTGTATCCGGAACCCTCGGATGAGGCCGCACCGCCGCATCCGGCGGCGGTCGCGACGACGGCCGCGGCGGCTGCCGCCGCCAACAGGGCCCGGGTTCGTGCAGAGTTGATCTTCATGACTTCCTTGCTGTCAGGTGGGTGAGGTGAGTGGTGAGAACTACTGCTGGTACCAGCGTCCGACGATGCGGTTGCCGACCCATCCGAAGAACCAGAACACGACCACGCCCAGCAGCGATGCCAGGACGATCGCCGCGAACAGTTCGGGCGACTGCAGCCGGGACCGGTAATTGTCGATCAGGATTCCGATTCCGGGATCGCCCTGTTTGAAGAAGAAGTCACCGACGATGGCGCCGACCACGGCCAGCCCCGCGGAGATGCGCAGCCCGGCGAAGATGGCCGGCATCGCGGCCGGGAACTCCAACTTCCGCAGCACCGTCAGCCGACTTGGATGGTGCAGTGCGAACAGATCACGCATCCGTGGATCCACCGAGCGGAATCCGAAGAGCGTATTGGAGACGATCGGGAACAACGAGATCAGGACACAGACGAAGACGCGCGCACCGAATCCGAACCCGAACCAGAAGCCCACCAGCGGGACCAGCGCCAGGATCGGGATGCACTGCAACACCACCGCATACGGAAACAGCGCATTTTCCATGGTCCGCGATTGGGCCATCGCGATCGCCCACAGGATGCCGATCACGGCGGCGATCAACAGACCGGTCAGCGCAACGGTGGCGGTCCGGCCGAGCGCCTGCCACATCTCTTGCGCCGAGTCGCCGAGCAGTCCGTCGGTGAGGACCTGCTGCGGCGGTGGCATCAAGAAGCGGCGTGATTCGTCCAGAAAGACGTAACTGACGAGATACCAGGCGCCGATGACGAGGACGAAGACGAATGCGGGGGCGGACCACCGGCGCAGCCGTGCCGTCACGCCGCCGGCGGAACGTGTCGGCGGTGCGGTCGCGATATCCGATGTCGCCGCCGCGTCCGCGGCGGGGCCGGCGGATCGGGACCTGCTGAGCGCACGGGTCATGAGTGGGCCTCTCGAAGTGCCACCGACACCCGTTCGGTGAGGTCGGTGAATGATCGGTCGAATCGGAGATCAGGGGTACGTGGGTAGTCGAAGGGGACCTCGAACTCGTCCACGATCGTGCCGGGCCGGCCGGACATGACCAGCACCCGCGACGAGAGGTACACGGCCTCGCTCACCGAGTGGGTGATGAACAGTCCCGCGAATGTCTTGCGGGAGAACAGCTCGGTCAGCTCCTGGCCGAGCCGCTGGCGCGTGATCTCGTCGAGGGCGGCGAATGGCTCGTCGAAAAGGAACAACTGGGGGTCCACGGTGAGCGAACGTGCCAGCGACACCCGCATGCGCATCCCCCCGGACAGCATGTGCGGCAGGTGCTTGCCGAATCCGTCGAGCCCCACCAGCGACAGCGCCTCCGCGGCGCGACCACGGCGTTCCCGCTTCCCCACACCGTCGAGCTCGGCGAGCAGTGCCGCATTGTCTTCGACTGTGCGCCACGGCAACAGCGTCGCGTCCTGGAAAACGTAGCCGATTCGGTCGGCGCCGCACTGCAGGTAGCCATCGGTGATCGACTCCAGCCCAGCGGCCAGTCGCAGCAAGGTGGACTTTCCGCAGCCGGACGGGCCGACGACGCTGACGAATTCGCCTTCACGAACCTGCAGGCTCACGTCGTGCAGTGCGTGGGTGCCGTTCGGGAAGCGCAGATCCACGTGCTCGAATCCGACCATGGGGTGCCGGGTCACCGGTGGCGTGGGTGGGGATGTCGATGTCATGAACGACCTTCCGGGTGATGAGTGGACTGGAGGGTGACGGACTGGGGAGTGGCCGACCGGGTAGGGATTGACCGGCCGGGCGGAAATCAGGTCACGCGATCGCGGTCCATGTGGTGGATTCGGTGCGGGACACGACGCGGCCGTCCACGATGACGACGCGGTCATCCGGGGCAGCTGCCATCGCCTCGACCTGGTTGGCGGCGCGTACGGCCATGAAGTCGGCCAGTGCCCCGACGGCCGGCCCCGCCGGTTCGAGGCCCAGTACGGCGCGGGCGGCGGTTGTGACGAGTTCGAGTGCAGTGTCGGGAGTTTGGTGGGCCGCGGTCACCAACAGCGACGCGGTTTCCAATGCGTCCCCGCGCCCCATCGGATTGAACGGGTCCCGGATGTTGTCGGCACCGGCAGCCACAAGCACACCGCCGCGCACCAGCTCGTCGATCGGTGCGATACCGCGTGGACCCGAACCCGGCGGGACCCTGCCCTGCAGGTAGAGGTTGGTGATCGGCAACGTGACCACCGAGATCCCGGACGTACGAAGCGCTTTGACGGTTTGTGACAACTCTTCGGGCTCCATCGTCGACGACCGGCAACAGTGGCCCGCGGTCCTGGTACGGTCGGCCGGCCATCCGGCGACGAGTTCGGCGAAGGTGCCGATCGTCATGTGATCGCCGATCAGGAATTCGTCGGTGTGCAGATCCACACCCACTCCGCGGCTCTCGGCGAGTCGGATCAGATGGGCGACCTCGGTCGCCGGGTCCTCGGCGATGTGGGGTGCGCCGCCCACGAGGTCCGCGCCGGCATCGAGCGCCCCGAGAACGACTTCCGACGGCGTTCCGGGAAGTGGAAGCGCGACGATCTCGATGGCCATCACCGACGCCAATTCGCGCCGTACCCGATCGATCGCCCGGATCCCGCGGTAGGGATCATCGCCGGCGAGGACATCCACATGGGTACGCACGGCAGTGGTCCCACGAGTGAGCATCAGCAACGCGGCCGCCCGTGCTCGCCGATGAAAGTCGGTCTCGTCGAACACGTCGACCCCGCGCCGCCAGCATTCGATCGCAGCATCGAGATCGCCGACGGCGGGTGTGAGATCCTCCCACGACAACGCCTTGTCGAGATGGGCATGGGGGTCGGCGGCCGGCGGCAGCAGTACGTGATCGCTCAGGTCGAGATGTCGTTCTCGGTATGCGCCCGCGGTCGTGGAGCCGATCGCCGTCACCCGCATCCGGCCCCCGTCGTCGGGGGCGAGAGCGACGTCGATCAGGTCACCCCCCGCCGATCGCGCGGTGATCACGCGATAGGGCGGCGCACCGTGTGACTGCATATGACCTCTCCGATGGTGAATGAAATGGCATCGCCGCATCGAAAGACGCGGCGCGGTGGTCCCGCCTGGCTGGGTGGCGGAGCTATGCTGATGGTCTGAGCTATGTTGATGTGGTCAACATCGAGAAAGGTACGAGCGCCGTATTGCGGTCGTGTTACGGGCAGACGTTGCGTGTGTGACATGTCCGCCGCCGCTTGAACACAACCCCACAGTGATTGCGCAGCACGGCAATTCGGACGCTCCAGGCGGCGTGACACGCACCGTCGGCAACCTCACAGTCCGATGGGCGGCTATTGTGACTCCTCAACCGTGATTCCTCGCCGCACAAACAGGAGGTCGTAGTGGCACTCGACAGTCCGGACCCGGCGCAGGCCACCTTGGGCGCCGAGATCCGCAGGCGCAGAACCGAGAAGGGATTCACCATCACGCAGCTGGCCACGGACGCGAAGATCTCACATTCCTTCCTCTCGCAACTGGAACGCGGATACGCCCGGCCGTCGATGCTCACCCTGGAACGCATCGCCTCCGCGCTGGGCACCACCCAGGTGAGTCTCATGCTCGCCACCACCCCGCCGAACACATCGTCACCGCCGAACGCACAACTGCCCGAGGGGACGCAACTGATGCGCAACGAGGAGGGCACCTGGTTACCGCGGTCTCCCGGACGGCGTGAGGCCAGTCACACGCGGCTGCTGGTTCGTGGGGACGCCGCCTTC
Organism: Gordonia sp. DT30; assembly: GCF_049844915.1. NCBI lineage: Bacteria > Bacillati > Actinomycetota > Actinomycetes > Mycobacteriales > Gordoniaceae > Gordonia > Gordonia sp. DT30. The sequence goes on from NZ_JBNCLY010000007.1 coordinate 160,592, forward strand.
TATCCGCAGGAACACCTCATCCAGAGCGCCGAATTCGACGAGTACTACCACCATCACCAACCCGAGTGGGTGCATGTGATCTCCGGTGAGATCGAGGTCGACCTCGGTGACGACCATCTCGTCACATTGCAATCGGGCGACAGCCTTTACTATGCTGGCCACATTCCTCACCGATGGCGCTTGAGCCGTGGCCTGTCCGCACATCTCATCGTGGTGCAGGCATCGGAATAGGAAATCGGTTCCCTGGCTGGGACATCGGCGGAGATCTTCCCCTTAGGAGATTTCCATGCCCACAACATCATCCCGTCTCCCCGATTCGGATCTGATCGAGGTCCGTGTCACCGGGCGACGCCCACTGACCGACCGCGTCGACGAGTTCACCCTGACCCCCCTGGCATCTGCGGCCCTACCCGACTGGTCCGCCGGCTCCCACATCGACATCCACACGCCCGGCGGCGCCGTCCGTCAGTATTCGTTGATCTCGTTGCCCGGCGACACCGGCACCTATCGCGTCGCGGTGGACCGATGCGATGAGGGCCGCGGTGGCTCCGTGTCGCTGCACCGTGGGGTGCAGCCCGGTTCTCAGCTCGGGATCAGCCGCCCGCGCAACCACTTCGCGTTGAGCCGGGCACTGCGATATGTCTTCGTCGCCGGCGGCATCGGGATCACCCCGATCCTCTCGCTGGCGGCGCAGGCCGAGCAGATGGGCCGGCCATGGAGTTTGCTCTACACCGGATCGGATCCGACGCGAATGCCCTATGCGGCCGAGTTGTCCGAGCGCTTCGGCGACCGGGTCGTCATCCATTCCTCGTCGACGGCGGGACGGCTGAATCTTTCCCGGCGGCTCGCCGACCTCGAGCCGGGTACCGCCGTCTACGCGTGCGGGCCCGAATCCCTCATCGCCGATGCCGAATCTGCCTGTGCCGACCAAGATGCCGTGGATGTGTTCGCCGAGCGCTTCGTGGCCGCCGATCGGCAGCCCGCGTCGGACGAGCCATTCGAGGTGTCCCTGGCACTCTCCCACCACACCGTCACGGTGCCCGCCGGGCGGACGATCCTCGATGCGCTCGACGATGCCGGTGTCGTCACCGTCTCCTCGTGTCGCGAGGGTGTGTGCGGCACATGCGAAGCCGAGGTCGTCAGCGGCGAGATCGAGCACCGTGACTCCGTCCTGACCCCGGAGGAGCGGGCCGAGAACGAAACGATGATGCTGTGCGTATCGCGGTGCACGAGCGGACGATTGGTCCTCGACCTGTGAGCACCATGACGTTGCGCGGTGCCCTGGCGATCGTCGGCGCCGAATCAGAACACTCCGATGCCATCCACATCCGGGACGGTCACATCGTCTCTGCCGACGCCGACGTGCCGGGTGACACCGAGGTCGTCGACTGCACCGACTGTGTGGTGACTCCCGGCCTCGTCAATGCTCATCATCACCTGCTGCAGACGGCCTTCCGGACACTTCCGGGCAGTCGGTTCCGGCCGATGCGGGAGTGGCTGCAAGTGATGGCAACCGCCTATCGACGGATGCGGGTCGATCCCGAATTGTGTGCGGCGGCAGCCGCAGTCGGACTCGCCGAGTCGCTGCTCGCCGGGGTGACCACCGTGGCCGATCACCACCTGACCTGGCCCGCAGGAGTCGATCCGGTCGATCTGGCCGGGGCGACGATCGCTGCGGCCCGCGATGCCGGTGCCCGACTGGTGTTCGTCCGGGGCACCGCAGGCGACGACCCGCACGCCGCGGCCGACTCCGTACGCGCCATCCATGATGCGCATCTCGTCGACCCGAGTCACGGGGTGTCGGCCGACGGCATGACGCAGTTGGCGACCGGACCGTCGGGGGTGCATGCGGACTCGCCAGATGCGTTTCGCGAACTCGGCACGGTCGCAGCCGAACTCGGTCTGCGGCGGCGCACCCAGGCCAACGAGCAGGTCGACGTCCGAATCGCGCAGGAGCGCTATGGCGCCCGGCCGTTGCAGTTGCTCGAAGACTGGGGCTGGCTGGACCGGGATGTCACCGTGGCCCACCTGTGTGACATCACCACCGACGAGATCGCAGCGCTCGCCCGGTCGGGGGCCCACGCCACGCACGCGCCCGGTTGTGACATCCCGATGGGCTGGGGTATCGCCGGGGTCGCGGACCTCCAGGACGCCGGCATCGTCGTGGGACTCGGGACCAGCGGGGGCGGCAGTAACGACGGAGGCCATCTGCTGGCCGATGCCCGCCTCGCCATGCAAGTATCCGGATTGATCGGCCGCCCGTTGTCGGCGCGGACCTTGCTCACCGCCGCGACGCAGGGATCGGCCACAGGTCTCGGCCGAGCCGAATTGGGTCATCTCCGGGTCGGCGCCGCCGCGGATCTGTGCGTCTGGGATTGCGGTGACGTCGACGACGCCGGGGTCGCCGACCCGGTCGACGGCCTCCTGTGGGCGTCACCGGGACGCCGCCCGCGCGATGTGATGGTGGCGGGTCGGTGGGTGGTGCGCGACCATCGATTGGTCGGCCAAGACTCTCGCGGCCTGGCCGAGCAGCTGCGCCGGCTGCTGCGCGATCGGGAGGCGTCGGCCTGAGATGATCAGGCGCGGCGGCGAAGCCGTGTCGCAGCCGTATGTTGTGACCAGTAGCGAAGGGACGACTGCGGCGCACGCGCTACCACATGCCACCGACAGAAATGCACAGTCACGGAGGACGCGAAAATCGTTGTCCACAAACCGTATTCGATACACAGACGCCGCAGATTTGGGTGCCATTGTCGGTCGATGCGTGTAGGATGGAGACATCGCATCGATCGCCAAGGGGGGCACCATGATCGCCGACGTCACCATCGAAAGCACGGATACTGCAGCAGTTTTGGCCGGATTTGCCGACCAGCTCGCCGAGCTGCGCACCAACCCCGACATGAGCGGGCCGCAAGCACACGCGGCGATGCAACAGATTCTGCTGATCCGCAATCTCGCCGACCACCATGCAGCCGCGTTCACCGGTGAACTCGACCGCCTCGGTGTCGCCGACGGCCACGGACGCCGGTTGCGGGAACTGTTGGTCGTGATGGGGTGCGCGCCCGCTGTCGCCGCCCGGTTCGTACGGATCGGCACCGCCACCGACATCGACCCACTGCGACGCCACGCCGCCGACGGCGCCATCTCGTCCGAACACGCCGACGCGATCGTGCGGGGGCTGTCGCACATCGAAACCCGATCCGCCGAGCCCGTCGACGCCGACCTGCGGTCAGCACAGTTGATGTCACTGATGTCGTGGTCGTCGGCGGGCATGACGCCGGCCCAGATCACTGATCATGCCCGTACCATCGCCAACGAACTCGCCGCCGACACCGACGACGGCAAACCTGCCGCCGAAGACAAGTCGATCAACGAACTCGGCTACCACAAAACCGACGACGGCCGCCTCGATGTACGCGCCAACCTCGATGCCGTTGCCGGGGAAAAACTGCACAGTCTCGTCGAAGCGCTGTCGGCGCCGAAACCGCAATCCGACGGCTCGCATGATCCGCGGCCAGCACAACACAGGCGCGCCGATGCCTTCGAATCCATTCTCGAGCTCGCCGAGAAGGGACTTGCTGACGAGACCGTGTCGTGCAAACCGACCGGCGGCGTCCTGTTGACCATCCCCGCTGATGCCCCGAAGCTGTCCGCACTCGAGTTCATGGGATCGGTGACACCCGCGACCGCGAGAATGTTGGGTTGTGATGCCGCGGTCACCGTCGTCATCGTCGACGGCGAGCAGGTGCCGTTGAACGTCGGGCGTGAGAAGCGGCTGTTCACGCCGTCGCAGCGAAAAGCATTGCTGCTCAGGGATAAGTGCTGCGTCAAATGCGGTGCGCCGGCATCGCGAACGCAGGCGCACCACCTTGTGTCGTGGGTTGACGGTGGGACCACCGACCTCGACAACGGCTGCCTGCTCTGCACCAGCTGCCACCACGACGTCCACGACAGAGCCGGCGCCGGGAGCGAAGCGAGCGGGCCGAATGATCACTGGGACGTGGTCATGGGGTTCGATCGACATCCGTGGCTCATCCCACCGGCCACGGTCGACCCGCGACGGCGACCACTCCCCGCCTACAACCGACGCACCCTACACCTCGACAGTGCCGCTGCCTGAAACAGTCTCACCCACAACGACTTCCCGACTCCTGCACCCGGCCCGCCGGGACCGCAATTGTTGTTTGAGAACTTCATAGGGGCCTCGGCCCGCGCTTCGCCTAAACGCCCGGCACCTGCGCCAGCCGCACGAAGTCGTCGACACCGAGCTTCTCGCCGCGGATCTGCGGGTCGATAGCCGCCGCCCGCAGACGGCGTTCGGCCTCCGCGGCCGAGCCGGCCCACCCGGCGAGCGCCGACCGCATCGTCTTACGGCGTTGCGCGAAGGCCGCGTCGATGACGGCGAAGGTTTTCGCACGCACAGCCGGGTCGTCGGGGTAGCGCGAATACCGTTGCACCCGAACGAGTCCCGATTCCACTTTGGGTTCGGGCCAGAACACGTTGCGGCCGACGGCGCCTGCGCGGGTGACCTCGCCGTAGTAGCGGGCTTTGACGCTGGGAATCCCATAGACGCGGCCGCCCGGCGGGGCGGCCAGCCGATCGGCGACCTCCGCCTGCACCATCACCAGGGCGGTGCGCAGGCTCGGGCACTCGCCGAGTAGATGCAGCAACACCGGTACGGCCACGTTGTAGGGAAGATTGGCGACGAGCGCCGTCGGCGCCGCGGGTAGGTCGGCGGCACGCACCGTCATCGCGTCGGCGGTGACGACATCGAGTGCGTCCGCACGTCGCGGCGCGAACTGGGCCACCGTGGCCGGCAACCGCGCCGACAGCACCGGATCGATCTCGACGGCGATCACTCGGGACACCGTGCCCAGCAACGCGAGAGTCAACGACCCCAAACCCGGCCCGACCTCCAGCACGGTGTCATCGGGGCCCACCCCGGACGCGGCGACGATGCGACGCACCGTGTTGGCGTCATGAACGAAGTTCTGTCCCAGCGTCTTCGTCGGTCGCACCCCGAGTTCGGTTGCGAGCCCACGGATCTGGGCGGGCCCGAGCAACCGCACGGCCGGATCGGGCGCGCTGCTCTGCGCTTCGGGGCCCGTCGATGGGGAGCTCTCCGCCGGCGGGTTGTCGGCGGTCAGCGCAGACCCAGTCCGGATGAGCACGTCGGCCATGCACCCCAGCCCTGGGCGGCCTGGGTCTTCTCCGCGATGGCGATCTGCTCTTCGCGGGTCGCGAGATCCGGGCGCGGCGCGTACTCCTGGCCGCCCCAGCGATCCCAGGTGTTCTGGTCGAACTGGATTCCGCCGTAGAAGCCGTTGCCGGAGTTGATCGCCCAATTGCCGGTCGACTCACACTGGGCAAGCGAATCCCACACCGACCCGGGCGCGACGAACGGCGCCCCGGGCTTGGTGCCGACACGAACGGTGGCCGCAACCGGTGCGGTGATGACGTCCTGACCGAGCTTGGTGCGCTTGACGACCTTGCCGTTGACCGTGGTGACCTCGTAGTGGACGTTGGCGCGTCCGGGCGTGCCGGGTTTGGCCACGACCCGGCGGCCCTTGGTCACCGTCGGATCGTCCTGGGTGATGTCGGGAGCGTTGACGTCCTCTTCGACCGTGGTCTGGTTGGTGCGGATACGCGTGACGGTGATGGTCGTGCCGTTGCCGACCTTGGCATCGGCGGCCGGCTCCACCTTGTCGGTGGCCTGAAGCGGCGCGCCGAGTCGCTGGAGCGCCTCGGCGACCGTCTCGGCCGGCACCGAGGTCTGGGTGCGGGTACCGCCGTCGAGAATGACGAGATTCTTCGGCAGCGTGACGTCGACGACCGCTCCCTTGACCGGGATCGGGCCGTTGGCGTTGAAGTTGGGATCGTCGGCGCCGTGGGCGAGACCCTGCTGGTTGAGCAACTCGTTGACGTTGACCGCAGTCGTCTCCACGACCCGGCGCTGTCCCTCGACGTCGAGGACGACCTGCTTCTTGCGATGGAAGGTGACCGTCTGGCCATCGGCGAACGACGAATCGGGAGCCGGCGACACGATGTCACCGTCCGCGGGGTGATAGCCCTGCGACTCGAGCAACGAGTCCACATTCATCGACATGGTGGCGACCTGGACCTTCTGCCCATCGACATCGATGGTGACGTTCTTGTGCATCGCCGCACCCGTGATGCCGCCGGCAGCGACGGTGCAGAGCACGGCACCGATGGCGACGCGCGCACGCATCGAATCCAGCACATGAATTTTCGCAAAAACAGACAAGATCAAGCATCCTGGTCGGGAACGTGGGCACCTCGCACCCGGCGCGTCGTGGCCGTTCAGGTCGGGCCCGCGGGCCGCTCCCCCGATGAACGGGCCACCGCCGGGGCGATGGATCACAATACGATAACGAGCCGGGATGATTACCGCAAAGGAAGTCGATACGCGCGTCGCGCATTCTCGCCCAGCGTCTGCGCCATCACGTCGTCATCCATACGGCGGACGTCGGCCAGTACCCGAGCCGTGTACGGCAGGCAATACGACTGATTGGGCTGGCCACGGTAGGGATGCGGGGTCAGAAAGGGTGCATCGGTCTCGACGAGGAGCTGGCCGGCGGGCGCCATGTGAGCTGACTCTCGAAGTTCTGCGGCATTGTTAAATGTCACAGTTCCGGCGAAGCTCAGAAAATATCCGCGATCTATGCATTCGCGGGCTACATTTCGGTCACCGGAGAAGCAATGCATGATCACGACGTCCGGGGAGCCCTCGGCCGCGAGGATGTCGAGCAGATCGCGGTCGGCCTCCCGATTGTGGATCATCAGCGGCTTGCCGATCCGCTTGGCCAGATCGATGTGCCACGCGAAGGCCGCCTTCTGCACCTCCGGCGGTGCCGCCGACTCCGACTTACCCGGCCAGTAGTAGTCAAGGCCCGTCTCCCCGATCGCCACCACCCGCGGATCGGCGGCCATCTGCTCGAGTTCGGCCCGCGCCGCGTCGTCGAGTTCGGCGGCGTGGGTCGGATGCAGGGCGACGGCGGCGAACGCGCGGTCGTCCCACCGTGCGGCATCGAGGGCCCACCGGGCGTCGACCATGTCGTCGGCGACGGTGACCGCCTGCCCGACCCCCACCGCCTCGGCCCGATCGAGTATCGCCCGCACCGACTCGGGGTCCCGGCCACCGCAGGCGGCCAGGTGGGTGTGGGCATCGACGAGCCCGGGCAGCGGCGCCGGGTCGGGCGGCGGCTCCCGGCGACGCCGACGCTTGGCCTCCTTGGCGCTCTCGGTCTTCATCGAAGCACTGTCGGTGTCTTGCGAAGCACTGTCGGTGTCTTGCGAAGCGCTGTCGGGGCTCTGCGAAGCACTGTCTGCAGGGTGGGTCACAGCTCGACTGTGCCCGCGATGACCGTCGCGCTCAAACCGCCGATCCAGATGTCGGCGCCGTCGTCGAGCACGTGGATCCGCCCGGCGCGGCGCAGTGCGCTGCCCTGCGCGGCCACATAGGAGTCGGGGGCCAGTCCGGCGCGGCGCAACCAGACCGCCAGACCCGCATTGAGGGACCCGGTCACCGGGTCCTCGTTCACGCCCACCCCGGGCGCGAAGGCACGCACCTCGAAAGCCGGCGTATCCGGCCCGTCGGGATAGGCGCCGACGAGGCCCACCTCGCGATCGCCGAGCGCGGCGAAGTCAGGTCGCACGTCGAGCACGCGTTGCGCCGAGTCGAGACGCAACGCCATCCACTGCGGACCGTTGACGACCCACTCGGCGTCGAGTACCTGCTCGCCGTGCAGCCCGAGCGCGGCGATCACCTCGGCGCGGGTGGCGTCCTCCACCGGCCCGGTCCGGGTCAGCGGCGGCGCGGCGAACGCCAGCCGCGCACCGTCACGGCGGATCCGCACCAGACCGATTCCGCATTCCTGCACGATGTGCTCGCCGGCCGCGGTACCGCCGGCCTGCAACCACGCGGACGCCGACCCGAGCGTCGGATGACCGGCAAAGGGCAGCTCTCCGCCGGGCGTCCAGATTCGCAACCGGTAGTCGGCGGCCGGGTCGGTCGCGGGCAGCACGAAGGTCGTCTCCGAGAGGTTCGTCCAGCGGGCAAAAGCCGCCATCTGTTCGTCGGTGATCCCGTCGGCGTCGACGACGACGGCCACCGGGTTACCGGAGATGGGTTCGGAGCCAAAGACATCAACCTGTGCGAAACGACGAGACATGGCCCCATCGTTCAGCATTCGCCGTCGGCTCGTCCACACGTTTGTCGTCGGCGGGCGACACACGCAGGTTCGGCTTCTCTCGCATACCGAGCCCCATGCGTCGCCGACGGGTAGCGTTGCCAATCGTGTTGGGTTTGCCAGATTCGGTCACCGTCGGCCTCTTTGACCTCGACGGGGTCCTCACGAGTACTGCCGTCCTTCATCGCAAGGCGTGGAAGACCGCGTTCGATGCCTACCTGCGCGAGCAGGTGGGCGAGGACTTCACGCCGTTCACCGAGCAGGACTACCTCGACTACGTCGACGGTCGTCCACGTGATGACGGCGTGCGCGCCTTCCTCACCGCCCGCGGAATCGACGACGTCGACGCGCACACCGTCGAGACCATCGGCGGCGGCAAGAACGAGATGTTCCTCACCGAACTCGAACGCGGCGAGGTCAGTCCCTACCCTGGTTCGGTGCGCTACCTACAGGCCGCGCAAGAGGCGGGATTGCGGATCGCGGTGGTGACCTCGTCGAAGAACGGTGCCGCAGTACTCGATGCGGCCGGCTTGTCCACGTTCGTCGAGGTACGTGTCGACGGACTCGAAACCGCGGCCGCGGGACTGCGCGGCAAACCCGCACCCGATTCGTATCTTCTCGGCGCGCAACGCATGGGCGTCGAACCGGCAGCCGCCGCCGTCGTCGAGGATGCGATCTCGGGAGTACAGGCCGGCGTCGCCGGCCACTTCGGCTACGTCGTCGGCATCGACCGGGTCGGCGGCACCCAAGCCGCATCGATGACCGCAGCCGGAGCGTCCATCGTCGTCAACGATCTCGAGGAATTGCTGACCACATGAGCACCAGTGAGAACGTCTTCGGATTCGACGTCAACCCGTGGCAGTTGCGCTGGCGGGGACTCGACGTCGACATGCTCGGCCGGACCGAGACGCTGTTCGCCCTGTCCAACGGACATATCGGGCTGCGCGGCACCTTCGAGGAGGGCGAGCCCGTCGATCACCCGGGCACCTACCTGAACGGCTTTTACGAGCAGCGCGGGCTGCCCTACGCCGAAAGTGGTTACGGCTACCCCGAATCCGGGCAGACGGTCGTCAACGTGACCGACGGAAAGATCATCCGTCTGCTCGTCGAGGACGAGCCGATGGACCTGCGCTACGGGCGCACCGTCGAACACGAGCGGGTGCTCGACTTCCGTACCGGCACGCTGCGGCGCAACACCTTGTGGACCTCCCCCACTGGGCGCACGGTCCGCATCAAATCCGAGCGACTGGTCTCGTTCACCAAACGCACCATCGTCGCGATCCACTACGAGGTGGAGCCGGTCGGCGAGGACATGAAACTGGTACTGCAGTCGGATCTGCTTGCCAATGAGCCGATCCCGACGCCGGGTAACGATCCACGGCTGGCCGCGGCGCTGGATCAGCCGTTGGTCTCGGATCTGGCCACCTGCCGCAACTATTGGGGCATCCTCGTCCACCACACCAAGAAGTCCGGCCTGCATGTGGCCGCCGGAATGGATCACCAGATCGAATTCCCGGACCGCGCAGACACATTCATCCGCGCCGACGGAGATCTCGCACGCCTGACGGTGGCCGCGAACGTACCCGAGGGCACCCGCCTGAGCCTGACCAAGTACATCGGATACGGCTGGTCGGCCCGTCGCTCGGTGCCGGCGCTGCGGGCCCAGGTCGACGCCGCGCTGGCCATGGCGATGGAAACCGGCTGGGATTCGTTGAAGGCCGACCAGGTCGCCTACCTCGAGGACTTCTGGCGCGACGCCGACGTCGAGCTCGACGGTGATCCCGAACTGCAGCAAGCCATGCGGTTCGCCTTGTTCCACGTGCTGCAGGCCGGCGCGCGCGGCCAGTCCCGGGCCATCCCGGCCAAGGGCCTCACCGGCCCCGGTTATGACGGCCACACCTTCTGGGACACCGAGAGTTTCATCCTGCCGATGCTCACCTACACGGCGCCCGCGGCGGCCGGCGAGGAGTTGCGCTGGCGGCACGCCACCATGGACAAGGCCAAGGCGCGGGCGGCCGAACTCGCCCAGCGCGGGGCGATGTTCCCGTGGCGCTCGATCAACGGCGACGAATGCTCGGGGTATTGGCCTGCGGGCACCGCGGGCGTCCATGTCAGCGCCGACATCGCCAACGCCACCGGCCGCTATCTGCGGGCCACCCATGACGAAGAGTTCGAAACCGAGTGCGGTGTCGAGCTCCTCGTCGAGACCGCCCGATTGTTCGCCGGGCTCGGACACCATGATGTGAACGGACACTTCCGCATCGACGGCGTCACCGGCCCCGACGAGTACACCGCCGTGGTGAACAACAACGTCTTCACCAATCTTGCTGCCCAGCAGAACCTTCGGGACGCGATCTCCGCGGTGCACCGGCGGCCGGATGTGGCGCGGGAGCTCGGCGTCACCAATGCCGAGACGGCACACTGGGAGTCGTGCGCCGACGACATGGTGCTGCCCTACGACGAGGCACTCGGGGTGCACCAGCAGTGCGAGGCGTTCACCCTGCTGGGCGCATGGGACTTCGAGGCGTCGATCGGCAAGTACCCGCTGCTGCTCAACTATCCGTACTACGAGCTGTATCGCAAGCAGGTCGTCAAACAGGCGGACCTGGTGTTCGCAATGTACATGTTCGGCGAAAGCTTCACTCCGGAACAGAAGCTGCGGAACTTCGACTACTACTACCCGTTGACGGTCCGCGACTCGTCGCTGTCGGCATGCTGCGAGGCGATCACCGCCGCCGAGGTCGGCTACCCCGATCTGTCCTACGACCTGCTCGTCGAATCGGTGTTCACCGACCTGCACGACCTGCACAACAACGTGGCCAGCGGCCTGCACATCGCCGCACTGTCCGGGGCGTGGATGGACTGCGTCGCCGGATTCGGCGGCATGCGCGACTTCGGCGGCAACATCACCTTCGCGCCCCGCCTGCCGTCGCGGCTGGACTACCTGTCGTTCCGCATGATCGTGCGCGACTCGAAGCTGGTGGTCGCCATCGACAAGACCTCGGCCACCTACCGGCTGCTGTCGGGACCCGAGATCGATCTGGCCCACCACGGCGAGAAGTTCGTCCTCACCGAGAACACCCCGGTCACCATGCCGATCAAGGAGATCCCATGGCGGGAGCCACCGAAGGCGCCGCCCGGCTGCGAGCCGTACCGCCGTCAGGTCTGACGGTCAATGCGTCTGTGCGGCTTGCGGATCGGGAACGACGTAGAGTTTGGCGAGCTCTCCGAGTTCGCGAAGCACCCGCTTGGACGATTCCGCCCACGGCATGAGGATCGGGAAGACGTGGAACATGCCGCGCTCCTCCATCGCACTCACCGGCACTCCCGCGGCGCGCAGATTCTCGACGAACTGGCGGATGCCGTCGCGGAACATCTCCGCCCCGCCCCAGCACACGAATGTCGGTGGGAACCAGTCGGGATCGGGCGTACCGTGCACGACCGAGACCCGGTCGTCGTTGGGTTGCACCCCACGCAGGTAGGGAGCAACGGGGATGCTCCACGGCAGGATGTCGTGCTGCGCGTTGTTCACGATCGAATCCTGATCGAGGTCGAGATCGATCTCCGGTGAGAACAGCGCCATCGCGGCCGGTTTGGGCAGGTCGTGATCACGCAGGTGGGTGATCAGCGAGGTGGCCAGCCCGCCGCCGCCGGAGTCGCCGGCGACGATCAGATGGTGCGGGTCGACGCCCCGCTCGAGCAGTCCGCGATACACCTCGGCGGCATCGAGAACGCCTGCCGGGAACGGGAATTCGGGGGCCATGCGATAGTCGGCGATGAAGATCTCGCATCCGGACAGGCGCACGAGGGCGGCCGCGAACGCTGCGTACATCATCGGCGTGGTGCCGATGTATCCGCCGCCGTGCAGGTACAGGACCGTTCCCTCGATGGCCTTCTTCTCATCGCTGTCCTCGACGTACGAGTCGGTGCTGTCCTTGGCCCGGCACCAGATGCCGCCCACCCCACCGATCTCGTCCTCGATGATCTCGACCTTGCCCGCGAGTCCGACGACCGGCGGCAGCACGAGCGTGCAGACGTCGTCGAGAAGCTTCTCCACCGAGCGGAACTCCTCGATCGGCAATCCCATCGAATAGCCCATGAACGAGCGGATGGTCTGGCGGGTCACCGTCTGGCCCAGGTTGTCGAGGAGTCCGCCGGGCCCGCTGAACGGTTTCTGGAACGGCACCCGGGCCAATCCGTTGAGCAGGCTCTCGGCCAGCCCGGTCACCGCCAGCACACTCACCGGCCCGGACGCCGTCTGGACCTCGGGACGATCGGCCATCACCATACGTCCAGCCTAGGCGGCCGTCGTCGGCGCCGGCCGGCCCGGTTCGCCCGATCCGGGCGGGGACGGTTCAGTGCGTGGGCTCGGCGTCCGGGTCGGGCGTGACGTGGCGGTCGATGAAGGCATCGAGTTCGCGGTAGACCTCGTGCGAACTCTCCGCCCACGGCATCAGGATCGGGAAGACGTGGAACATGCCCCGCTCCTCCAGCGACGTCACCTCGATGTCGGCCTTACCCAGGGACGCCACGAAGGCACGGATCGGGTCGCGAAACATCTCGTCGCCTCCCCAGGTGACGAAGGTCGGCGGAAACCATGCCGGATCGGGCTCGGCATTGACCATCGAGACCCGGACGTCGTCGGGTGAAACCCCATGCAGGTAGGGAGTGACCGGCACATTCCACGGCAGGATGTCGGTCGTGGCGTTCTCGGTGACCGAGGGATAGTCGAGGTCGAGGTCGACCTCCGGCGAGAACAAGGCGAGCGCCGCCGGCCGCGGCAAGTCGTTGTTGCCCAGGTAGCCGACAAGCGAGGTGGCAAGTCCGCCGCCACCGGAATCCCCGGCGATCACCAGGTGGTCGGCGTCGACGCCGCGCTCGAGCAGACCCCGGTAGACGTCGGCGGCGTCGTGCACACCGGCCGGGAAGGGGAATTCCGGCGCCATCCGATAGTCGGCGATGAACACCTCGCAACCGGTGCCGCTACACAGCGACGCGGCGAACGCGGAGTACATCATCGGTGTCGTCCCGATGTAGCCGCCGCCGTGCAGATACAGAATGGTGCCGTCGATCGTCTTCTTGTCCGACGCGTCGTCGACGGCGTCGTCCGAACTCGCCCGCGACCGCAGCCACAATCCGGGCACGCCACCGATCTCGTCATCGGTGACCTCGACGTCGTCGGTGAGGTGGATGAACGGCGGGATGACCACCCGGCAGAGCTCGTCGAGAACCTTCTCCATCGAGCGGAACTCCTCGATCGGCAGCCCGACGATGTAGCCCATGAACGAGCGCACGGCCTGCCTGGTGACGGATTGTCCGACGTTGTCGAGGAGACCGCCGGGCCCCTGCCAGAAGCGCCGGAACGGCACGCGCGCCAGGCCGTTGAGCATGTTGTCGGCGAGCCCGACCAGGGTCAGCGCCGTCAACGGCCCGGATGCGGTCTGGACTTCGGGACGATCGGCCATCACCATGCGGACAGCGTATCCGCCCCGACGCAAGGTGGGCGGCCGTCGTGGATCCACGCCGGGGCCGTGGCAGGTGCGCCGGTGCCCGACCGCGCGACGCCACGTATCCTGGCAGCCACTATGCCCAGTGATCTGACCAGCACCGACACCCCCGCTTCGGATGCCACCGCGTCATACGGCGCAGGCCACCCGTACTACATCACCACCGCGATCGCCTATCCCAACGGCGCACCGCACATCGGGCACGCCTACGAGTACATCTCCGCCGACGCCCTCGCGCGCTTCAAGCGGCTCGACGGGTTCGACGTCCGGTTCCTCACCGGCACCGACGTACACGGGCAGAAGATGCAGCAGACCGCGGAGAAGGAGGGCATCCCCACCGCGGAGCTCGCCATCCGCAATTCGGATCGCTTCCAGGCCACGCAGGATCGGCTCGGCTCCAGCTACGACCGCTTCATCCGGACCTCCGACGAGGACCACCAGCGCGCCTCGGCCGCGATCTGGGAACGGATGACCGCGGCCGGCGACATCTACCTCGACACCTACTCGGGCTGGTACGACATCCGCGACGAGATGTTCTACGCCGCCGCCGACACCGAGGTGAACGAGGCGGGCGAGCGGGTGGCCACCGACACCGGCCACGTGGTCACCTGGACCGAGGAGCAGAGCTTCTTCTTCCGGCTCTCGGCCTATCAGGACAAGCTGCTCGACCTCTATGAGAACCACCCGGAGTTCGTCGGACCCGATGTGCGCCGCAACGAGGTGATCAGCTTCGTCAAGGGCGGCCTGACCGATCTGTCGGTGTCGCGCACGACGTTCGACTGGGGTGTCCCGGTCCCCGGCCATCCCGATCACGTGATGTACGTCTGGGTCGATGCCCTCACCAACTACCTGACCGGGGTGGGATTCCCGGACGACACAGCAACTTTCGAGCGGTACTGGCCCGCCGATCTGCATGTCATCGGCAAGGACATCATCCGGTTCCACTGTGTCTACTGGCCGGCGTTCCTGCTGAGCGCCGGGATTCCGCTGCCCAAACGTGTGTTCGCCCATGGGTTCTTGTTCAACAAGGGCGAGAAGATGAGCAAGTCGGTGGGCAACGTCGTCGACCCCGAGAACCTCATCGACGAGTTCGGGCTCGACCCGGTGCGCTACTTCTTCCTGCGCGAGGTCTCCTACGGGCAGGACGGTTCGTATTCGGCCGAGGCGATCGTCTCCCGGATCAATGCCGATCTCGCCAACGAATTCGGCAATCTGGCGCAGCGGACCCTGTCGATGGTCGGAAAGAACTTCAACGGAACCGTCCCCGCCCCGGGCGATTTCACCGATGACGATCAGCGACTCCTCACCGCGACCACCGAACTGCTGCCGAAGGTGCGCGCACACTTCGACGCGCAGGCCATCCACCTCGGGCTCGAGACCCTGTGGTCGACGCTGGCCGACACCAACCGCTACATCTCTGCCCAGGAGCCGTGGAAGTTGGCCAAGACCGACCTCGACCGCACCGGCACCGTGCTCTACGTGTGCGCCGAGGTGGTTCGCGTGGTGGCGCTGCTGGCCCAGCCGGTGCTGCCGACGTCGTGCGGAAAGCTGCTCGATCTGCTCGGCGTCGGCGCGCAACGCGACTTCGCCGCCGTGACGCAGCGCCTGGTGCCGGGCACCGAGCTACCCAAGCCCACACCGGTTTTCCCGCGCTACGAAGCCTGACCGAGCGGGATGACCGCGACCGCGCTCGACGTGCTGCGCGCGCTCTACGCCCACACCCGTCGGCACGGGTTGCCGCCACCGGCGGCGCTGATCGGCGACTGGTGGGGTGCCGACGCGGTGATCGCGCCCTCGATCGAGATCCGCGCCGGGCTGACCCCGGACGCCGGCGCCGACCGATTCTGGCTGGGCTACTGCGGTTTCGGCGGTCCACGAGCGACCGCGGCGATGCTCCCGCCGGGTGCGGGCGGGGTCACCGCTCATCTGTTGGTGCTGCGAGAGGGCCGGTGGGACACCGTGTCCGTCGACGGGTCGGCGCCACCGGGGTGGGTCGTCGACGCCGTCGCGGGAGCTTCGGCGACGCTGCCGACCGGGGCGGCGTGGGCCACGACGTGGGTTGCACCGGACCACGACCACCATCTCGCGGCGATCGAGAAGTGCCTGGACGCCATCCGGGCCGGCGAGATCTATCAGGCGTGTGTCTGCACCCGGTTCACCGGTCGGCTCGACGGCGACCCGATCGACTTCTATCACGACGTGGCCGCCACCACCCGGCCCGCGAAATCTGCTTTTCTGCAGGGCGATTGGGGTGCGATGACGAGCTTTTCGCCGGAGAGCTTCCTGCGCCGGACCGGCAACATCGTGACGTCGTCTCCGATCAAGGGCACGATCCCCGCCGACGCCGACCCGGGCCTGTTGTCGGCGTCGACCAAAGACATTGCCGAGAACGTGATGATCGTCGACCTGGTCCGCAACGATCTCGGCCGCGTCGCGGTCACCGGGTCGGTGCGCGTCACCGACCTACTCGAGGTCGTCGCGGCGCCCGGGGTGTGGCATCTGGTGTCGACCGTGCAGGCCATCGTCGGGCCGGATCTACTCAATACCCGACTGCTCGACGCCACGTGGCCGCCGGCGTCGGTCACCGGGACCCCGAAGATCCGGGCCGCCGCACTGCTCGAGGAGTGGGAGGCACATCCGCGCGGAGCATATTGCGGCGCAGTGGGTTTGGCGGGCCCGGACGGTCTCCTCGATCTCAGTGTCGCCATCCGCACGGTCGAGATCTCCCCCGCCGGCCGACTCGAACTCGGCGTCGGCGGCGGCATCACCATCGACTCGATCCCCGAACGCGAATGGCAAGAGTGTCTCGACAAGGCCGCCAGCATCGTCGGAGCCCGCGCGCTCACCCGGGATAGGTGACGACGGTCTCGCCGGTGTGCGGACTCCGCCAGGTGATGGTGCGATCGGCGCGCATGGTGGGTATCCACAGGCCCATGTGTTTGCGGTGGTGGTCCGGTGTGCACAACGCGGCCAGGTTGAATTCCACGGTCCAGCCACCGTTTTCGGGGTCGGCGTTGCGGAATTTGACCACGTGGTCGATCTCGCAGTCGGCGGCCGGTTTTCCGCACCCCGGATAACGACAGATGCGGTCGAGGGCGACGATCTTCTCGATCATCCGGCGAGACGGCCGGTATCGGAGTGCTCCGGGTGGCGGCAGACTCTCGCCGCCATGGCCGGTGGAGTCGACCGGCGGCGCCAACCCATGGTCGGCGACCAGAGCGGCCCGCTGCCAGGTGGCGAGATCCTCGCCGAGCGCCCAGAGGTACTCGTCGAGCGAATCACTGCTGCCACTCGGATATGCGAAGGTGGGGCCGCCGATCGCCGTGGCGGCGCCGGAGCCGATCAGGTCGACGGCGTGCGCGGGGTCGATCGCGCCGAACCCCTGCAGACGCGGCGCATGCCGGCCGGTGGGGTCGGTGATCACGGTCAGCGCGGTCTGTTCGCCCACAGCGGTTTCTGACGGAACGGGCTCGGGGCCAGCGGATTCGGATTCGGCAGGTTCGGATTCGGCTCGGGGCTCATCGGGGAGGTCGTCATCGTGGAGGTCGTTCATCCACTCGGGCATCGGCTCGGGGATTCTGCCTGCGCAGCCCTCGCGTCCACATTTGCATGCGAGCCGGTAGCCGGGCATCCCCTGGATCTCCCGGAGTGCATCCACCTGGCGGACGCCTGCCGGGCGTCGGTCGTCGGCGCACAGCCGTTCCTCGATGAGTGCCGAAATACGTTGTCGCAGGTGCACTCCGACCTCGGCGGGCACGTTGGCGTTGAGCTGGGCGTGGCCGTTGGCGTCTTTGCGTACGGTGACGTGCTGGCGATCTCGGGCATGGTCGCGGCGCCCGGCGGCGGCGAACTCGGGGGCCAACGCGATCACCATCTCGGCGAGGCGTTCGCGGAGTACCGAATCGTGCACCGGACCGTCGGCCATGGCGATCGCGAGGCGTTCGGCGTGGTCACGGATCTGCTGCTCGTCGTCGGTGCGGTCGGGCAGCACCGAGAGTTCCTCGACGATGATCTGGGTGCGGCGGATGGCGAACCGCCCGGCCATGAAGGCGTCGAGTAGTGCCGGGAAGACGCGGAGTGCGCTCGCCAGGAACAACCAGGAACGGGCTTGGGTGCGTGAGATACCCAGGCGCACCGACACTTCACCGACGATGGCCTTGTCGGCCAACTGGTCGATATGCGGGTGTCCGAGCCGGTCGGCGAACGACAACTCGTCGAGGACGGCCGCCGCCAGCCGATCTGCGAGGAACACCGTCCGTGCGGCATTCTGATATTGCAAGGTCTGGATCTCGCGGGTGGCCGCGGTGACATCAGTGGACGACAGACCGTCGATCGCCGACAGGTCGGCCTCGGAATCGGTATAGCAGAACAATTCTCGAGTGATCATCACCGCTCACCTCCCCCCGATCCGCGTGTGGAACTGTCTCCATTCTACGAAGGGGGTCCGACAGAATTGCGCAACGAGTGGCTTCGACGCCGATCCACCACCCCTGAGCGACAAACTCTGAGCGACAAGCGAATATAACCTGCATCTATAGCGACGATCACGACAATAATCGGCTCGACCGTCGCCATAGCCGCACGCTATATTTCCGAAGCCCCGCAGCTGTGCCGATCCACGGACCCTCACCTGCGCGCGGCGAGCACCGCCTCGTAGACCTCGCGGCGCGAGGCGATGGTGCCCTTGACGACCTCGGCGCAGGCTTGCTTCAATCGCATGCCGCCGTCGGCGAGTGCGGCCGCACGCGCGACGAGGTCGTCGAGTTCGGGTTCGACGGGCAGCGCCCCGGAGAGCACCACGGTGATCTCGCCGCGCACCCCGTTCGACGCCCACTCGGCGAGTTCGGCCAACGACCCGCGGCGCACCTCCTCGTAGGTTTTCGTCAGTTCGCGGCACACCGCCACCCGGCGCTGTGGGCCGAGCACCTCGACCGCGTCGGCCAGGGTGTCGGCGAGCCGATGGGGCGATTCGAAGAACACCGCGGTCCGCGGCTCGTCCCGCAGCGATGCCAGCCAGTCGCGGCGCGCACCCGATTTGCGCGGCGCGAAGCCCTCGAAACAAAAGCGTTCCGACGGCATCCCCGACACGGCCAGCGCGGTGGTCACCGCCGACGGCCCGGGCAGTGCGGTGACCGGCAATCCAGCATCGGCGCACGCCACCACGATGCGATATCCGGGATCACTTACCGAGGGCATCCCCGCGTCGGTGATGAGCAGCACCGTCGCGCCACCGGTGATGGCCTCGACGAGGCGCGGTGTCCGGGCCGCCTCGACCTGGTCGTAATAGCTGATGAGTTCGCCGGTCATGGTCACGTCGAGGCCGGCGGCCAGTGCGCGGGCGCGACGGGTGTCCTCGGCGGCGACGATGTCGGCACTCCGCAGGGCCTCGACGAGTCGCGGGGAGGCGTCGTCGTAGCGGCCCATCGGTGTGGCCGCGAGGACCAGCGCGCCCGTCGGCAGCGTCGAAGTCATGCCCGCAAGCGTACGGCTCCCACGCCGCCGGGCACCCGACCATTACGATCGGTCCCGTGACCCTCACTGCCGGCGACGTCGCCCTGCGCGACCGACACCACAGCGCCGAGATCACCGCGTCGGCACATCCGACGGCTCCGACCGCCGGTCCGCAGATCCCCGCCCCACTCTTCGGTGCGCCCGACCGGGTCCGGGGACTGATCGTCGGGCTGGTCATCACGCTGGCGGCCACCATCACCCGGTTCTGGTCGCTGAGTTCGCCGACCGATGACGGCACCCCCATCTTCGACGAGAAGCACTACGTGCCGCAGGGCTGGCAGGTGCTGACCGGCGGCAACTGGATCGAGGACAACCCCGCCTACGGGCTGGTGGTGCATCCGCCGGTCGGCAAGTGGATGCTCGCGATCGGCGAGTCCATGTTCGGCTACACGCCACTCGGCTGGCGGGTGATCTCGGCGTTGTCGGGGATCGCGATCGTGGTGATGATCTATCTCGCCGTCCGGCGGATGACCCGGTCCACGCTGATCGGTGCGATCGCCGGCGTCTTCGCCATCTGCGACGGGGTGCTCGTCGTCCAGTCGCGGCTGGGCATGCTCGACATCTTTCAGGCCCTGTTCGTCGTCGCCACCTTCACCGCCCTGATCGCCGACCGCGACCAGGTGCGGGCCCGCATGCACAAGGTGTATCTCGAGGGCCGGATCAACGACTCTGTGTACGGCCCACGTCTGGGCTTTCGTTGGTACCGCTTCACTGCCGGGGTGATGCTCGGGCTGACCTGCGGCACAAAGTGGTCTGGCATCTACTACGTGGTGTTCTTCGTGCTGCTCTCGGTGGGCTTCGACGTCGCCGCGCGGCGCGCCTACCACGTGCAACGTCCGTGGCTGGGCACGTTGCGCCGGGATGTGGTGCCGTCGGGCTTGAGCCTGGCAGTCATGCCGG
The DNA here is from genome assembly GCF_049844915.1 of Gordonia sp. DT30. Classification (NCBI taxonomy): domain Bacteria; kingdom Bacillati; phylum Actinomycetota; class Actinomycetes; order Mycobacteriales; family Gordoniaceae; genus Gordonia; species Gordonia sp. DT30. The sequence continues at coordinate 180,720 of NZ_JBNCLY010000007.1, forward strand.
TGATCATCTATCTGGCCACCTTCATCCCCTGGTTCTCCAGCGAGACGTCGGTATATCGCTATCAGGTCGGCAACACCATCGGCACCGACGGCCCCTGGTCGTGGCTGCCGGGGGCGTGGCGCTCCCTCTGGTACTACGAGGCCGGGGTCCTGAGTTTCCACCAGCATCTGACCAATTCGGCGGGCAATCACCACCCGTGGGAGTCCAAGCCGTGGACGTGGCCGATGAGTCTGCGGCCGATGCTGTACGCGATGGAAAACGGCCCCGATCAGTGCGGTGGCGGGGAATGTGTACGTGCGCAGATGCTGATCGGTTCACCCGCCATGTGGTGGCTGGCGGCGCCGATGTTGCTGTGGGGCCTGTGGTCGTGGTTCGTGCGGCGCGACTGGCGCTACGCCGCGGTGGTCAGCGCCTACGCCGCGGGCTACCTCCCCTGGTTCATCGAACTCGACCGCCAGATGTACTTCTTCTACGCGACGGCCCTCGCGCCGTTCCTGGCAATGGGGCTGGCCCTGTGTTGCGGCGACATCCTGCGCGGATCGAGACGGGCGGTCCCGGGCGCCAGACCCGAACGGCAGATGCTCGCGGTCATCGTGGTGGCGATCTACGTCGGGCTGGTGGTCGCCAACTTCGTCTGGCTGTGGCCCATCCTGACCGCCTCGCCCATCTCGCCGACGATGTGGCGCCAGGAGATCTGGCTGCCGAGCTGGGGCTGAGGACCGGCGGACGCGGATCGTGTCCGGACAAGGTGAGATTCAACTCCGGCCCAATGCCCGGAGCATCAGGCCAAGGATCGCATCGTCGTCGAAACCGAACTCCCGCAGCCGTTTCAGGTGTTCGATGGTCGCGTTTTGCGCAGCCGCGAGGGTCGCATCGGGCCCGGCCTTGATGAAGGATCCATGTCGCCCGCGGGTCTCGATGACCCCGGCCGCCTCGAGTTCGCGATAGCTGCGGGCGACCGTGTTGGGCGCCAGGTGCAGATCGGCGGCCAGGGCCCGCACCGTCGGGATCCGCGCTCCCACGAGCAGCCGTCCGGTTCCGATCAGATCGATGACGCCGAGCCGGATCTGCTCGAACGGTGGCCGCGCGCTCTCGGGGTCGATCGAGAGCAGGCCGGCGAGGTCGATCGGGGTTCTCGGATCGGTGCTCATCGGGTGCTCAGACCTCGTCGCGGGCCAGCGGGCAGGCCATACAGCGCGGGCCGCCCCGCCCGGCGTCGAGTTCGCTGGCATCGATCTCGATGACCTCGATCCCCGAATCGCCCAGGCGCCGGTTGGTGTCGGAATTGTGCCGATACGACACGACGACGCCGGGGGCGATGGCGAGGGTGTTGCTGCTGTCGTTCCATTCGCCGTTGTCGGTCACGCCCACGGCGATGCCGGGGTCGAGAAACCGGATGCGCTCGCGACCCATCGCCGCCGCGGCAGCCTCGGCGAACGGCCGGGCCGGCGACACCGCCACCCCACCTGCTCCGTCGTCGTGAACAGTGAAGGCGGACATGTCATCTGCCATCGCAGGATGGACGACCATGGCATCGGTGTCGACCATGGTGCACATCGTTCCCAGGTGCATGAACACCCCGGAGCGGTGCATCGGGATGGCCAGCACCGTGTGGGCGAGGTCGTCGGCGAAGAGACTGTGGGCGAGCGCCTCGGCGCCGGCCGGGGTGGTGCGCTCCCCCACCCCGACCGCGACCACCCCGGGGGCGAGCAGCAACACATCACCGCCCTCGACCGGCGCCACCCGGGATTCATAGGCGCGTCGGGCGCCCAAGAATCTCGGGTGGTGGGCGTAGATCAGGTCGACGAGTGAGGCCTCGCGTGCGCGCGCCCGCCGCGCCAGTGAGGAAATCGCGAATCGCGACCGGATCCAGAACGAGCTGTCGCGGCTGTAGATCAGGTTGGGCAGCGGATCGATCGCGAAATCGTCGCCGTGATGCATCTGGCGGACGAGCGACGACGAGGTCGACACCGAGATGTCGGGGAGCTCGCCGAAGGTGATTCCGGCGGTGAGGATGCACGCCAGATCGGCCGCAGGCAGCGTGCGCAGATATTTGCCGAGTTCTGCGCCGAGGTGCGGCCCGAGGCGCCGCACGCTCACCGCCGCGGTGATCCCCTGGATGCGGGCGGCCCCGCTGTGTTCGATCGCCTCCACCAGCAGATCGCCGAGCAGCAACACCTCCACCCCGCGCTCGCGCAGTGCGCCGGCGAAGGCGTCGTGTTGCTCGCGCGCACGCACCAGGTCGGGCGCCCGGCCGAAGAGGTATTCGGCGCTGTTCGCCGCGGACAGGCGTGCCAGTTCCGGTCCCGGACGGTGCAGCATCACCGTGCGCAGCCGCCCCACCTCGGTGGTGCACCCCAGGGCCGGTGATTCGGTTCCGGTGCGGGCTGCGGGCGCCGGGCGTGCCGGTCCGGTCGCCATGGGGTCAGCTGTCGCCATGGGGTCAACGTTAGTCCGGTGGCGCCGGCGATTCCGGATCGGAGAGCTTGGCCGGTGCGCCGACCACGTCCGGTGCGGTCTCCCGCGCGAACAGCCACAGCACGACGGCGACGGCGGCGACCGCCGCGGTGAGCACAAACGCCGGGCCGAACCCGACGGCGTCGGCCACATATCCGACGATCACCGGACCGCCGATGGCTCCGAGGTCCGACGACATCCCGTAGGCGGCCAGTGCCGACCCGCCCTGCTGCCGGGTACCAAGCACGTCGGCGAGCGCGGCCTGGTGGGTCGGCGCAAACAATCCGGAGCCGACCCCGGCAACCACCGACAATGCCAGCGCCACGGCCACATTCGGCGAGAACCCGAGCAGCGCGGTGGCCACCGCCATGATCACCAGGCCCGGCAGCATGACCGGGCGCCTGCCGTATCTGTCGGAGAAACGGCCGGCGATCAGGATCGCGATGACGTTGCCGACCGCATACACCGCGAGCACTATCCCGGCCATCGCCGGGCGCTGGCCGAGCCCGTCGGTGATGAACAACGGCACGACAGCCACCCGCACCCCTGTCGACGCCCAGCCCTGGGTGAAGTTGGACGCGAGGATGGCACGGTAAGTGTTGTCGCGCAGCGCCGTCCGCAACGACATCACGCCATGGCCGGCACCGGCCTCGGTGGCCGGTGGGGCACCGTACCCGCGTAGTTGGGTCGCCACCACCAGCGACGCGATCAGCAGCGCGACGGCGTACACCACGAACGGCATCCGCAGCCCGAACCCCAGCAGCGCGGCACCCACCAGCGGCCCGGTGATGTTGCCCAGCAGGAAGCCGGCCGAGAACGCCCCGGCGACGCGCCCACGGATCTCGTTGGGCGACAGTCTGATCAGCAACGCCATCGCGGAGACGGTGAACATCGTCGACCCGATGCCGCCGAGCCCCCGGAAGATGAGCAACTGCACATAGCTCTGGGCGAAGGCGCACGCAAGTGTGCTCGCGGCGACGATCAGCAGGCCGCCGAGGTAGATCCGGCGCTCCCCGAGGACCGTGACGAGGCGGCCGGTGGCCGGTGCGAAAAGCAACCGCATCACCGCGAACGCCGACACGACCGCCGACACCGCGGTGTATCCGACGTCGAAGCTCCGCGCGAAGCTCGGCAGGGCGGGGGCGATCAGGCCGAACCCGAGCGCGATCACCACATTCGCACTCAGCAGCACCCATAATCCGCGGGGGATCTGCCTCATCGGTGGGTGACGGCGTTCGGCAGATCGGCCATGGGCTCAGCCTAGTGGCGCAGTTTTCCGGCCCGGCCATGGCCGGTGGCGCGGCCGATCCGACGGCGACGTGCTAGTCCTCGAGCAGCCGGCGCGGTCCGGGGCCCTGCCGGTTGAGTTCGTCGCCGGGGTTGAGCAGATGGCAGGCGCTCAGCGACAGACAGCCACAGCCCACACACGAGCCGATCATGTCGCGCATCTTCACCAGCAACGCGATGCGGTGATCGAGGTCGTCGATCCACCGGGTCGACGCCGCCTCCCACATCGCCGTCGACGGCGATTCGGTGTCGCCGAGTTCGGCGAGCACCTCGGCGATCACCGCGAGCGGGATTCCCGCCGTCTGCGAGGCCTTGATGAAGGCGACCCGGCGCAGCATCGCGCGATGATAGCGACGCTGGTTGCCTGCGGTGCGGCGGGCGAAGATCAGACCCTGTTCCTCGTAGTACCGCACCGCAGACGGGGCGATCCCGGCCCGCAGGGCGAGCTCCCCGACCGAGAGCTCGATCTTCTTGAGTCCCATACGAACCGGCTCTGGAGATCAGCTGCGGACGACCATGACCGGCAGGTGCGCCTGATGCAAGATCTTCTGGCTGGTCGAGCCCAGCAGCAGCCCCCGGAATCCGCCGCGGCCACGGCTGCCGACGACGACGAGTCCGGCATCATATTTCTCCGCGGCAGCCAATACGGCCTTCGCCGGCTCCTCGGGCAGCACCTCGCGCACCACCTCCACATCGGGGTACTCCTGGCGGAACCCGGCCAGCCGCTCGGCGACCGCGGCCACGGCGTCCTCCGACATCCGGTCCACTTCGCCGGGCTCGATGCCGTAGCCGTGCAGTGCATCGGCGTCGAGCGGGGTCCACGTGTGCACGGCGATGAGCCGGGTGTTGCGCAGCGACGCCTGCCGGAACGCCTCTTTGATGGCACTGTCGCTGACCGGCGAATCATCGATGCCGACCACGACCGGCGCGGTGGGTTCCGACGGCCCGCACACCACGACGACGCGGCCGTGCGAGTGGGCCGCCACCGTGACGCTCACCGAGCCGAGGAACAGTCCCTTGATGCTGCCCAGGCCGCGGGTACCGAGCACGATCGCGGCCTCGTCCTTGCCGAGTTCGAGCAGTACGCGCGCGGCGTCGCCGTCGACGATCGAGGCGTGCACCGGCACGCCGGGCGCGGTCTGCTCCGCGAGCGTGGCGGCCGCATGCACGGCATCGGTGGCGTCCTGGCGGATCGCGTCGATGACGTCCTGCGGGATGATCAGGCCGGGCGCGTAGTCGCTCGTGCTCGCGTCATAGACACCGACCAGTTTGAGTTCATGCCCCTCGAGATTCGCCGCGGCCGCGGCCCACTTGACTGCAGTGGCCGACGCCTCCGACCCGTCGACGCCGACGAGAATTGCGCTCATTTTTGTGTCATCTCCTTGTCGCGAACATCCGTGGACAACCTTTCACCTCTCATCCTGCCACGAGCTTGACTGGTGGGTAATGAGAAGAAAGTCCTGAACATCCGCGGTTTCGATGCGATGTGTAGAGTCGGGAACAACCGTGTCGTACACCACCGAGGATCTGATCGGCACCACTCATGAGCCCCGACGAGCATCCACCGCCTGAGCCCGGCGAACCGCCACCGATACGTCAGGCGGTGACCTACGGGGCGGTGGTCATCGCTCTCGGAATCGCCACCCTCGTCGTAGCCCTGCTCTCCGCCGATGGACTGCGCACGGTGCTGGTGATCGCCGCTCCCCTGGTCGTCGGGGTCGGCGGGCTCGGGGCGCTGTGGCGGACCTTCACCGTGTGGCGCGCCGGGGGACGCTGGCAGGTGTGGCAAGGCGCGGCCTGGTTCCTGCTGGCACTGTTCGTCGTCTTCCTGTTCAGCACGGGCCCGGCACTGGTCGGTTGAACAGTGCACGCCCCCGCGACGGGCGATGTTCACCGGCTACACTCGTACCGCAATGGCTCAGGAGCGCAACGGGAGCGAAAACGTGACGCAGGGCGATGACGCGGACACCCCTTCCGGCCCCGCCACCACCCATCCGCAGGCGCCACCGAACCTCGGCCAGCTCCGCCCCGAAACCGTGTTCGCCGGCTACCGCATCGATCATGTGCTCGGACACGGCGGCATGGGCACCGTCTACGTCGCCGCACATCCACGCCTGCCGCGCCTCGACGTCTTGAAGCTCCTCAATCCGTCGTTCTCCAGCGATCCCAGTTTCCGGGCGCGCTTCGAACGCGAGGCCGACCTCGCCGGCAGCCTCGAGCACCGCAACATCGTGTCGGTGTACGACCGGGGCGTCGACGACGGCCAGCTGTGGATCGCGATGCGTTATGTTCGCGGCTACGACGCCTCGGCACTGATCCGCGGCCGGCCGGCCGGCGTCGACCCGGCCTTCGCGGTCCACATCATCAGCGAGATCGGTACCGGTCTCGACCACGCGCATCGGCGCGGCATGGTGCACCGCGATGTCAAACCGGCCAACATCCTGATCGAATCCGACGACGACGGCACCACCGGTGCCATCATGCTGACCGACTTCGGCATCGCGCGCGCCGTCGACGACGCCATGCACCTCACCGACACCGGTCTGACGGTGGCGTCGGTGCCCTACGCCTCGCCCGAACAACTCCACGGCTACGAGCTCGACGGCCGTGCCGACATCTATGCACTGGCGTGCACCTTTGTCGAATTACTCACCGGGGCACCACCTTTCCCACGTGACAATCGCCTGGCCGCGATGAGCGCACACCTGCACGACGCTCCGCCGTCGGTGCGCGAACGTGTGCGGTCATTGCCTGCCGGCCTCGACTCCGTGCTCGCGATCGCCCTCGCCAAGGAGCCCGATCAGCGGTACCGCACATGCGCAGAGTTCTGTTATGCCGCCGCGGTGGCGATCGGCCTGAACCCGCCCCCGGCGTCACCGCTGTCGGCGGGCATGCGCACCGCCCTCATCACCTCCGGAAACTCGTCGAATCCCGGTGTGGCAGCGCATAACACAGCACCGAGCGGACCCCGGCACACGCCGACCTCGGTTGTTTCCGATCCCCGCTTCTCCGATCCACGCTTCGCGGCCCCCGGCACCGGGGGTCGGGTGTTCGCCCCCGCCGGCAACCCGGACACCGCCACCCAGCTCGTGGGCAACCGCGCGCCCGCACCCGTCGCCCGCCCACGCGCGAGTGATCACCGCAAGACGACGATCCTGGTCTCGCTCGCAACCGTGCTCGCGCTGGTCGGTGTGATCGCCGGCGTGCTCGCCTACCTGAATCGCCCGAACACCGGAACCTGGCCCGCGGCAACCGAACCCATCGCGCAACAGTTCTCCGCCCTCCTGCCTGCCGGCCCCGGGGCGCAGGGCTGGGGGGATGCGGACTGCACCACGTCCGCCGACAACGGACTCGACGCGATCACCTGTTCGGCCCAGTCAGGGGTGCACTACACGGTGACGCACACCCCGACACCGCAGTCGAGGGCCGTCGTACTCGATGCACTCGGCAATCAGCCGGGCACCCCGCGCATCTGGTCGGAGGGGTCGGTGGCGGTCTCGGCCGACGCCGTTGCCAACGGTTGGGTGGTCACCACATTCGCCGACGCCGCCCGCGCGCCGTACACCGTCGTCGCCACCTGGGCAGGCCACACCGGTCAACAGGTACTCGACGAATGGTGGCGCAACGCACCGTTCGGTAGCTGAGCTGCCGAGGCCGGCCCCGGCTCGCTAGGGCGCGAGCCGATCGATGCGCTCGGCGACCTGACCCGCCGTGGCCGGACGTTCGCCGGAGAGCGCAAGGCAATTGGCGATCAGAGCACGTTCGTCGCGACTGAGATTCTCCGACAACGCAGGCGGGTTCGACAGCGCCGCACGGATGGCCAGCAGCGGCTGCGTGTCGGGCACCGCCCCGTACACGCCCTGACCGGTCAGCGCCCGATGCAGCACCGCACCGAGCGACCAGATGTCGGTGGCCCGCGACGGCACATCGCCGGCGAGCAACGCCGGGTCCATATAGGCGACGGCGCCGGGCTGGGCGAAGCTCGTGATCGGTTCATCAGCGGCCAGCACGCGGGCCAGCCCCAGGTCGGAGATCTTGCCGCCGTGCACATTCGGCTTGTCACCACCGGCGAGCATGACACTCGACGGCGTGATGTTGGCGTGCGCGATTCCCGCCTCGTGTAGTGCGTCCACCCCCCGCGCGGCGTCGGCGACCGCGGCCAGCGCCGCCGCCCGCGAGAGCGATCCGGTGGGCGTCTGCAACGAACCGAGCGGAAAGTACTCCATCGCATACATGAACTGTCCCTGCAGAACTGCGTCGTACAGGGACGCCAGATAGGGCGAGCGCACCGCGGCGAAGGCACGCAGTTCCCGCACGCCACGACGGTAGGCGTCGTCGCTGCATACCCCGCTGAACACCTTCAGCACGACCCGGTCGGTGTCGAGGCCGAGGCGCTGCGGCGGCACCGCGAGGTAGAAGGTGCCGTTGCCGCCCTCGCCCAGTCGGTGCAGGACGGTGAAGTCCGCCAGCTCTTGTGGAACGTCGAGTGTGGCCATGTCAGTGCCTCTCCGGAGACGCAGTGGGTGTCGACGCGAAAGATGCGGGCGCCGTCGATGTGGACCCCACCGGGGTAGGTGCGGTGGGCGTGGTCGGTGCCGCGGCGATCTGCGCGCGATCAGCCGCGAAGCGGATGCCGATCCGCTCGGACAACGATTGCTCGCTCGTGCCGGTGTGGTCGATGACCGTGTAGGCGGCCGGTGCGGTCACGGACTGTGCCCCGGCGGGCACGAGGAGCAGTGTCCCCGGATTCGTCAGAAGGTCGGAGTGCGTCGAAACCGTAACCTGCACACCGAGTTCGGCCAACGGAGCGAGATCCGCGGCCAGCCGACGGCGTGACGAGGCAGTGACCACCGTCAGCGCGGCACCGCTCGGCTGCGCCAGAGCGGCCGACAGGAACACCGCGGTACGGCCCGATCTGCTGTCGGTACAGGCGCATACCAGCGGCGCGGCGCCGGGCACGACGCCGGGCACGACGCCGGGAGCGGGCGCTTCGTCGACGACGAGGACCGGCGCGCTGGTGATCGCTGCGGCCATCTCCCGGCACCGTGTGTCGATGACGACGACGTCGACGGCCGCGTTGGCGGCCATCTGTTCGAGGTCGGCGGGCGGGTCGATTCCGAAGCGGCACAACACCGAGACCGACCCGACGCCGGCAAGCCGACTACCCAGGTCGGTGAGCTTCTCGACCGCCGACGCCATCGCCGACAGGTCCGGCACCAGCGGCACGCCGAGTTCCAGTCGTTCCGAACGCGGCGCACTCGGCAGCACGCCCGCGATGACCACGTCGGTCCCGGCGCCGGCGGCGAAGGCACGTCGGTGCCGGCCGAGTAGTTCCTCCACGTCCGCATCGAGGTCGGCGACCACGATCATCGTGCGCGCTGCCGTACCGACGGCCAATGCACGACGCTCGGCGGCGGCGATGTCGCGCGCCACCACCGAGTCCGGGTAGACCAGCCGAAGCAGCGGTTCGGTGAGGATGGTGGTGACCAACGCCATCACCACCATCATCGCGAACAGTTCGTCGGACAGGACGCCGAGTTCCTTACCGGCGGTGAGGATCACCAGCTCGGTGAGACCGCGCGTGTTCATCAGCACCCCGATCGCCGACGCCTGCCGCGACGGGATCTTCGAGAGCCGGGCACCGGCGAAGGCGCCGGCGAACTTGCCGACGATCGCGACCACGAGGATCGCAGGTAACTGCCACCAGCCGTTCGACCCGATTCCGGCGAGGTTCACGGCGAGGCCGGTGATCACGAAGAACATCGGCAGCAACAGCAGCACACTGACCTGCTCGAGGCGTTCGAGGATCTCCCGGGTGAGGGTCTCGCCGCCGGCCTTGGGCATGATCGCGCCGAACACGAAGGCACCGAAGATCTGGTGAATGCCGATGACATCGGTGGCCGCAGCCGACAGCAACAGCCCGATCAGGACCACGGCGAGCACGTCGGGAGTCATGCGACCGGTACGCTCGCGCCAGGCCAGCAGCTTACGAAGCAGCGGGCGCACCACGAGAAACATCACCGCGACGTAGACCGCGGTCAGCCCGATGATCCGCGCGACCGCGAGCGGACTGCCACCCTGGATCACGGCGATCACGAAAGCCAATGCGGTCCAGGCGATGATGTCGTCGACAGCGGCCGCGGCCAGGCTGAACACGCCGGGCGGCGTGCGTTGCATCCCGCGATCGGTGAGGATGCGGGCGAGCACCGGAAAGGCGGTGATCGACATGGCGATACCGAGGAACAGGGTCATACCCAGCAGGCCGATCCGTTGCCCACCGACCACCTCGTGGGATGGGTAGAGCGCCACGGCGAGCCCGGCACCGAGTGCGAACGGCAGCACGATCGAGCACACCGAGATGGTTGCCGCGGAGCGCTCCCGGCCGGCGATCAACCGCATGTCGAGTTCGAGGCCGACGATGAACATGAACAGGACGAGCCCGATCTGGGCGAGGGCTTCCAGCAGCGGTCGGACCTCGGTGGGAAACAGCACCTCGGTCGGATTGCCCGGGAGCAGGCCGAGCAGGCTGGGGCCCAGGGCGATGCCCGCCGCGATCTCCCCGACCACCGCCGGCTGCCGGCACGCCTGCGCGATGCGTCCGCCGATACGCGCCGCCACGATCACCACCGCGACGTCCAACAGCAGAAACGCCACCAGATGTTTGTCCATCAGACCGACCCCCACGCCCTTTTCGTCACCCGCGCCATACTCGTCACCGGTGTCACGTCCGGGCGTGTGGTGACTCGAAGATGAAGTGCCGTCCGCCGATCCGGACATGCGAGCCCGGCGCCAGTACGTGCGGCTGACGCGGCGTCAGCCGGAACTCGCGGCTCTGGCTCGACTGGTCGCTGACGAAAGTACCGTTCGCCGAACCCAGGTCGATGAGGTGTACATCCCATTCGACCAGCCGCAGCTCGATGTGCCGTCGGGAGAGTTGACCCGACTCGTCCTGTACGCGAATCGGTTTCGGTGTTCCGCGGCCGGCTCGGCCGGGGCTCTCGGGCTCACGGCCGAGAACGAGGTCCTCGTCGAGCAGATGCGTCGATCCGTTGTCGAGGAGCAGCCACCCCAGCGGCGGGCGTTCGCCTTCGACGAGAATGCCGGTCAACTGGTCCATCCGGATACCGCACACACCACAGAGCCACGAGCGTGGATGATTGAGATGGCCACGGCTACAGCGAATCCCGTGGACCTGAGCACGCGATTCGACCACCTTGACGACCTCGGTCGCCGGCTTCTGCCTCTCCTGCACGGGCAGCGGTTCACGGCGTTCGGGGACCGCATCCTGCAGCGAGTCGACCTGAAAGGCACCACCCGGCGCAAGTGACTGTGGTTGCGGTGACGGCGGTTGCGGTGACGGCGGTTCCGGGGGTGTCGGGTCGGGTGACGGCGGTTCCGGGGGTGTCGGGTCGACCGGGGGTGCCGGATCGGACTGCGGCGCGGGCGTCTCGGCAATCGATACCGCCGGCGCGCCTTCGGGCTTCCGCCCATCAGGCTCGAGATCGAGGACCTCGGTACCGCGCAGACCCAGCGGTGTGTGCAGCAGCGCACCGGCGGCCGGGACGAATCCCTCGACGAGATCGTAGGTCTCCTCACCGGGCTCGGCCGGCACGGCATCGGCGAGATAGAGCCCGAGACCCTCATAGGGCCACCCGATGGCCCGATCGAATGGTTCGGTCCCGTCGCTGCGCAGCCGCCGCCCGTCGGCCTCACCGAATACCGCCCCGCTGAGGTAGATCGCGATCCCGACGCCCTCGGGCGCGGCAAAGCCGATGTCGGGCACCTCATCGAGGTCGGCGGTGGCCACCAACTGCGCCACCGCACGCACCACATGCCGACCCCGGCGCGGCATCCGGTCGGGTGTGGCCACCGACTCCTCGATCGCGAGAATGCCGGGAAGCAGCGATCGCGAACTCTCCCCGAGCACACACAAGAACGCCCGCTTGCGGATGACGATGCCCGACCCCGGCACCAATGTCACCGCAGGCGTCACACTCGGGTTGGGAACGGGCGCGCTCAAAAGAACCGACCTCCTTGGAATCTCCAGTGCGGGAAGGACACTCGAAGCGGCCCGTTGAGCACGATCCACACCAGCAACCACGTCGTCACGAACTGCAGTGCATATGCACCGGGAGGTGGCGGGCCCAGCGTGCCCGGAAAGATCGGCGCATACTGTACGACGAACCACGCGACGATGCCCTCGTTGACACCGGTGAGCAGACCGAACAACGTCGGCCAGTCCTTCTCCCAACGGAACTGCTGCAGCAGGTGATACAGCAACTCCCAGCCGACGCCGAGCACCACGATCACCGCGAGCACGATGAATGCGACGGCGTAGGTGTCACCGAGCGCGGCGCCGTCCGGGAGCAGCGGGCCGATGATCAGCGTCCACAGGCCACCGATGATGCCCAGCACCAGGATTCGGGTCTGGATACGTCCCCACAGGGTCGGCAACAACTCAGTCCACCCCTTTGCTACGTGCCCAGCGCCACCACTGGCTTGTCGAGCGCCACGGCGACAGCCTTTTGCAGAAACCTTGCCTTGCCAGGTCGTCGACGATTTCGAGCGCGGCGATCTGCAGCCCGAGAAAAGTATCGACACCCGGGAAATATCCACCAAGGGTGGCCGAGCCGGACGCATATATCTTGCCGTTACCGCTGCCGGTACCGGTGAGCTCGAAGTTGCGCGCCACATCCATCCGACCGATCGGATTGAGGCCGGCACCGGTGTGGTCGAGCAGGTCGGCGAGCAGACGGTGTTCCCGCACATCGGCTTCGAGACCCGTGCAGTCGATCACATAGTCGGCGTAGAGCTCGAAGGTGCCATCGGGGCGGGCTTGCTGGGCGATCGGCGCATGCGGATCGACGCGGACGGTGGCGACCACGCCCTGCCCACCGGGCGCGGGCACCAGAGCCTCGGCCTTGCCGACCGCCACGCGATACCAGCCCTCACGGCGGCCCCTCGCGAGTTGTTCCTGCCAATCGTCGCGCACGGGCGTGTTGGTACCGCCCATCAGCTTATACGCCGCGGCCCGCTCGTGGCCCTCGAGTTTGCGCATACGCGACTTGAGCTGCCCGCCCCACACCGATTTGGGGTAGTTGAATCCCTGATATGCCCATCCGTCTTTGCCTTTGCGGCGCATGAAGATATGCGGGCCGTGCGACTTGTCGACGTACGTGCGGAACAGGTGCACGATCTGCGTCTGCAGGCCGAGGGCGTCGCGGTCGTCGATCAACCGCTGTAACACCCGTGAGGCGACGATGCCCGCGCCACGGATCATCACCGTCCCCGGGCGGCGCTGCAACGATTGAGAGATGTGCTCGTGCGGCTCATAAGCGTTGACCACCTTGCTCGCATCCCGATACGTCTCGCGGAATGCCTGCAGATCGGGCAGCAGTTTGATGCCCGGATAGCCGATGGCGACGTGTACCCACCGACTGCGGAATGCGATGCGCTTGGTCGACGAACTCCCTTGCGGCGGTGTGAGTATCGTGTAGTAGCCGCCACCGGCTCGGCGGCGGATCATCCGCACCTGCCCTTGCCGCAGGCACTGCTGGTAGCCGATCCGATGACATTCCTTCTCCATCGAGTCGAAGGCATGGCCGGCCTTGGGTGTGTAGAAGTTGGCGAAGACCGGTTCTGCGAAAACTGTCCACAGCGGCCCGATCGACTTGTCGGCCCACGCCTCGCGCACCGCATACGACGGGAAACCCCAGATGTTGTCGGGAGTCGACGCCGAATCCGACCGCAGCCGTTCGCGACGCGGGATCTGCGACACCCGCGTCAGGTACTCGTATGAATGCCATGGCACATCCTGCGGCCCGAGCACCGCGATCTGGTCGAGTCGAACCCCGCAGATCCGCAGATAGTCGACGGTCACGAACGAACCGATACCCGAACCCACGGTGACGAACGCGACGTCGACCACCGGAATCCCGGCCTGCTCGACCATCGCGTCGGTCCACACGTCGGTCTCGATCAGCTCCGGGGTGAGATCGCCGCGACCGGATGGGGCCGCCCCGGACCGGAGGGGACCGGGATGCGGCGGACCGGGCGGAAACCGGCCCGGTACCGGTCGCGGCACGAACCCCGGCGCCGGGACATGGCGCGTCGGAGATGCGGGGGCAGCGGGCGGTCCAGGGCGGGGGCCCGGGCCGGCGGCGGGTGGTCCGCCGGGAGTCATCGCCGGCTCCGCAGTCTGCCGACCAGCAGATACCCGAGAATTGCTGCGGCACCGACGATCGCGATCACCGACACCGCGATGAGTGCGGTGTGCCCCGGCGACGACTTCTTCTGGGCGACCGGGACGACGTTCTGGGTGACGGTCACCGGCGCCGTCGTCACCCGCGGCCTCGACGTCGGTGCCGGCTGCTGCGGAGCCTGTTGCACCGTCGTCTGCGGGCGGCTCGTGGGCACCAGCGTGGTCGTCGACGTCGACGGTGGTGCCGAGGGCTGCGTCGGCGGAGGTGAGGGCACGGTTTCCGATGTCGTCGGCTCGGTGGTGGAGGTCTCCGGCGGCGGGGTGGAGTCCGGCGGTTGAGAGGTGCCCGGATCACCGGGGTCGGCGGTGACCGCGGTCGACCCGGTCACCGGATCGGCGGCCACCTGCCCGGCGAGCCCCGACACCCCTGACCCGAGACCGACGAGCGCCACCGCGACGGCCGCGGCAAACAGCAGGATCCGCATCGCATGACGGGCTCGGCGCTCGGGGCGCGGGGACATGATTCCTCCAACGAGGTCGACGGCGTGACGCAGTCACTCTAACCCGTGCCCGTTGCGGCGAGCCCGATAACCAATCGAACGGAGTACGACCCGTCGTCGCTGGTGAGGGCCTATTCAGCGGGCTTCGCCTGCGGCCGCCTCGTCGTCCGATATGCCTGATCACCGTAGCGGCGGCGGCATCGTTCGACGCGCCCCTGGGTGTCGACCGGCCTGCTCGTCCCGGTCCAGAACGGATGCGAGTCGCTGGTCACGTCGACGACAACCAGCGGATAGGTGTTGCCATCGGACCATTCGACCGTCGTCGCCGACGTCATCGTCGATCGGGTACAGAATTGCGTTCCGGTGGAGGCGTCGCGGAAGACCACGGGGTGATAGTCGGGATGGATGCCGGGTTTCATGGGTGTTCCTCTCGGGGGCTCTGGGTTCGGGGGGTGTCGCGGTATTCGGCGACTGCGGGGTCGGTCAGGGTCATCTCGTCGCACGGATCGGTGTGCTCGGTACCGAACGGATCGTCGAACTCCCGCCACCGTCGGGGCCCGCGGCCATTTCTGCGTCGTCGAGACACGCCGCGGCCAGCGCCTGGCTGATGTCGTCGCCATCGGCCCGGTGGGTGACGATGACCAGCGCGCTGTGCCGGTCACCGTATTGGGGACGCCAGCGCAACGCGGCCATCGCGCGTCGTTCGGGATCTTGTCCGGCCAGCTCGTCGGCATCCATCGCGGCCAGCCATCGACCACCCGTCGCCACCCGCAACGCCTCACCTGCCGACTCGATCCAGTACGCCTCGTCGGGTCCGGTGGCCAGCCAGAGCCGCCCGCGCGTACACACCACTCCGTCGAGCAGGACGTCGAGTGCCTCGTGCAACCGCCGCGGGTGGAACGGCCGATCGGCGTTGAATTCGACTATCCCGACCCCACATTCGTCGACCAGTGGGGGTTGGCCGCGCAGCAACGGATCGTGGGGCCCGTCGATGCGGCCGCGACGCGCTCCCTCGGGGATGGCGCGCAGCAGTTGCATGACGGTGACCGCGGTCATGCGGCGTTGCGGCAGCTCCATCGCGATCGGGACACGCGGGGCCACGCGGCGCAGAACGGCCATGAGCCGCGCCGATTGCCAGGCATCGCGCATCGCCGGGTCGGTGGCCTGCACGATCAACGCGTCGGCGAAGCCCACCTGCGCGACCGCGAGCTGAGCGAGGGTTCGCTCGTCGTCGTCGCGAACCCCCATGCCCGCCTCGGCGAGGGTGAGGTCTCCGGTCGCGTCCTCGAGCCAGCCCGACTCGGAGACACATGTCAGTGTCGCGACGATCTGGACGTCCCGCCCGGCCGGGCCGTCGATGAATCCCGGCATGTCACTCACGATGACGTTGTCGATCGCCCAGCTCAGCGCTTCCGGCTCCACCAGCGGGTCCAGTTGCAGCACTATCCGGTCCACCGAACCCCGCTGATGGAGCCGACGCAGCAGCGGGAGCAGGTCCTCCCGCAATGTGCATGACACGCAACCGTGTTCGAGGACGACCTCGGTGATCTGCTCGACGGCCGAGCCGTCGGCGGCGACCGATGTGACGGTGCGGATCACGCGGCCCGACGCGACCACCCGGAGGTCGTGGTGGACCAGCACCGTTGCCGACATGAGCATCGCGTGGGCCACGCGTCCGAGCGCGGCCGCCTCGAGTCCGGTCACCAGCGTGACCGGTGTGCGGCGTGGCGCCGATTCCCCACCCCCAAAGATCTGCGGTTCGATGCCGGCCACCCCTCCCGTAATTGAGAACGATTTTCATTTTGCTCGCGCCCACGGTAGCCTGTGCCGAGTTCTAACGCCAATCATTGTCAATAGGGTGACTCTTCGTCACCAAGGAGGTGGGCATGTCTGCCCGTTGTCAGGTCACCGGCGCGACGCCCGGATTCGGCAAGGCCGTGTCGCATTCACACAAGCGGACGAACCGCCGATGGAATCCCAATATTCAGCGCCACCGCTTCTACCTGGCCGACGAGGATCGCTACATCACCCTCCGGGTCAGCGCCCGCGGCATCAAGACCATCGATCGACGCGGCATCGAGGCGGTCGTCGCCGAGATCCGCGCCCGCGGGGAGAAGATCTGATGGCGCGCAACGCGATCCGGCCGATCGTCACACTGCGGTCCACGGCCGGCACCGGCTACACCCACGTCACCCGCAAGAACCGCCGCAACGATCCCGACCGCATGGTGTTGCGCAAATACGACCCCATCGCACGCAGGTACGTCGAATTCAAGGAGGACCGCTGATGGCCAAGAAGTCCAAGATCGTCAAGAACGAGAAACGCAAGGAGGCGGTTGCGCGTTACGCCGACCGCCGGGCCGAGTACAAGCGGATCGCCTCCGATGCTGCTGCGGCCCCGGAAGATCGAGCTGCGGCCAGGCAGCGCCTGCAGGCCCTCCCCCGCGACGCCAGTCCGGTACGCATCCGCAACCGCGACGCCGTCGACGGCCGTCCGCGCGGCTACCTCGGCAAGGCCGGTGTATCGCGAATCCGCTTCCGCGAGTTGGCACATCGCGGCGAACTCCCCGGAATCAGCAAGTCGAGCTGGTGATTGGGCGGCCCACTGATCGACCTAACCTGGATTTTTCGTGCGGAAGCACGGAAAATGGTGTGCTGATAAGCGAAAGTGCCTTCCCTGCAAGGCATAATGGGACTTCTCTAGGGCTCCATCACGCAGGCAGAAAGGCACTTCGCAGGTGAAGAATATCGCAACGGCTTCGCGAGTGAAAGTATCGGCCGACGGACACGGGGTCCTCTCGCACGCCGGAGTTGGAATGGTGCGCGAAGTCGCGGACCTGACTGGCCTATCTGAGCAGGTCACAGCAGTGTTGGCCGACACCTACCGCGGGCCGTGGGCGCATGCACCGGGCGCGGTATTTGCTGATCTGGTTGCCGCGGTCGCCGACGGCGCCGACTGCGTTGACATCGCCGCG
>NZ_JBNCLY010000008.1:0-120968 GCF_049844915.1 Gordonia sp. DT30
TAGCTCGACGATCTGCCGGTCACCCTGAAACGTCAACCGGTTGATCGCCCGTTCATTGGCTGCCGCGACCTCCAACAACGACTCATCCGAACACGGCGACAGATCCGTCGAACCCATCTGATCGAGAAGGGCATGCAACAACGTGGCCTGCTCATCCGGTGCGAGCTGCGGAAGCTCAAGAGCCGGGAGGTCGATCGTTGTCATCGTCACCCCCCAGTGAATACGACCAAAGTGAATGCGATCAAACATCAGTTCGTCGCTTGTGTGTTCAAGTCTACACCCGATATGCCCGGTCGGCAAGCAATAATCGAAAATACTTGCGAAGAATGCGCCGGCTCGCGATCCTCAGCGAAGCAGATCGGCCAGTTCGGTCATGGTGTATGGGGCGGTCGATGTGTGCTCACGGTAGGCGATGAGGGTGGGCTGGTGCGGATCATAACGTCCGATGAATCCGCCTGCGGCGGTGAAGGTCTGGCCGGTGATGTCGGCCGCGGCGTCACCGGCGAGGAAGGTGTAGAGCGGCGCGACGTACTCGGGCGGGGCCGGGTCGATGGCGGCATCGCGGGTGAGGTCGTCGAGAATCCCACGCGCGTGCAGGCTCTCGATATGGCGCACGTACTCCGGACCCGATGACAGCCGCGATTTCGCGCCGGGCATCACCACATTGATGCGGACCCCGAGCGGGGCCAGATCACCGGCGGCCGCCGAAGCCAGCGCGGTGACGCCGGCCTTCGCCGCGGGATACCCACTGCCGCCGAAGGTTCCGAGCGCGGCGGCCGATCCGGTGAGCACGATCGCCCCCGAATGTTGTTCGGCGAACACACCTCCGGCGACTTGTGTGAGATGGAAGGCGCTCATCAGGTGGGCGTCGAGCTGCTCACGGAACTCGTCCTCGGTGATCGTCAGCACCGTCGACCCCGGCGGCTCGGCGATGCCCGCGCAGTTGATCGCGATGTCGAGTGCACCGAACTCCGACAGCGCGTCGGCCGCCATCTTCTCGACGACGCGGCGGTCGCCGGCCGAACCGCACACACCGACCGCACGACCACCGCCGCCGACGATCTCGTCGACGGTCGCCGCCACCGCATCCTCGTCGCGGCCGTTGACGACGAGCGACACACCACTACCGGCCAATGCGTACGCCACGGCGAGACCGATGCCGCGGGTCGAGCCCGCGATCATCGCCACCCGCCCGGCGAGACCGAATCCGGCCATCACACCCCGCCGGTGGTGGTCAGTGGCGTGATCGGGATCGAGCGGCCACGGTCGGTGAAGGCGAAGTCGGCGCCGGAACTGAACCGCGCGATGGCCACCTCACCGGACTCTTTCTGCGCCTCGGTGCCCAGACCGAACCGCACCGTCAGTCCCTCCCCGGTCTGCTCGGCCGCCACCACGCTCCAGCGCGGATCGACGGCCACTCCGATCGCCTGCAGCGGTTCGACGTGATCCGCGGTCAGCAGGGTGATCCAGCCGCCGTCGGCGTGGGCGGCCGAATCCGCGGGTATCTCCACGATCACCTCGTCGGCGTCGACGGTTGCCTCGACCCCGGTGTAGCGGCCGGGCCCGAGCACCGGGATCAGGTTGACGACTTGCGCCAGCGCCTGCGCGTCGGTGCCCAGACGTAGTTCCGCGCGCAGCCGGTCCGCCGCCAGTCCGGCGATACCGGTGAACTGTTTGCGGAAGATCTCGGTGGCCTGCTCGCCGGACTCGGCGTACCGGCGCACGCTGAGCCAGAATCCCAGTGCGAGCAATTGATGTTGCAACGCAACCTCTTCGGCGATCCGTGCGAGCGCCGATGCCGACCATTCGGCGAACTGCAGATCGGCCACCAGCGCGCCGCGGTAGTCGACGAGTCCGTCGTCGGCCGTGGCGTCGATGGGTACCAGACCGACCTGGGCGGCGCGGGTGGTGAACATCAGCTCCGCATCCGGTGGCAGCGGCAACTCGTCGCGGTCCGGCTCGATCGTCACGGTCCACGCACAATGCGGATGCCGGTCGGCCGGTCGGCGCGGCGGCCGATGAATGGGACGGATGCGGGCGCGCCGGTTGGTGGCGATCGCGGTCGCGTCGAACGTCGGGTCCTCGATGTCATGGCACATCGCGGTCACGTAGTCGTCGCCCAGCGGCTCCACATCCATCAGCGCACCACAATGGTCGAGCACGAAGGCCCCGTGATCGTGATCGGTGACCTCGTAACGGAAGTCCATGAACTGTGGCGGTGCCCCGATGTCGAGTTGCAGGCACTTGAACATGTCCTCGACGCCGTTCCCGTCGATGCCCAGCGCCGTCCGCATGCGGTGGGTGTAGACGGGGCTGGCGGCCATCCATTCCTCGATGGCCACCTGCGCCATCGTCTCGCGGCCGAAAGCGCCGATCAGGTGGGCCATTCCGCTGCGGTCGATGAGTTGCCCCGACAGCAGCAGTTCGGGGACGAGACCGGCGAGCTGATCACCGGTCAGATCCGAATACGTGTGGGCTGGAGTCGTCATAGTTGATTCTCGGGTCTTCTGCCGGTCACCAGAACGGTACCGGCGCCTTGCCGAACGGGTACCAGCCCGGCTGATCGCCCGTCGCCTTCTCGATCCGCTTGAGCATGCCGTCGCTCATCGCATTGTTCTTGAGCATCTCGATGAACAGCGCCGACACGTTGCCGTAGTCGAAGAAGTCTCGCTGCCAAGAGAATTGGAAATTTCCGGCGTAGCGGAACCAGCTGCCCTGGATGCCTTCGAGCGCGTAATGGGTGCCGTCGTCACGGGTGCCCTCGTAGACCTGCTTCCACAAGCCGATCATCGATCCCGTCTGGTCGTCGATCACCCATTCCTCGTACGGATACTCCCAGCCCTCGAGCCCCTCCATCTCCTGGCCGAGAGCGATTTCGCGGATCTCGTCACGCCCCACCGCCATGAAGTCCTTGTCCGGACCGTAGTTCCACCCGTAGGTGGCGTCCTCGGTGTAGAACTCGGCCAGCGGCCGCCAGTCACCGGCCTTCTCGGCGTCGATGTTGGCCTGCAGCCAGCGCTGCTTCATCTCTTCGAGTTCGGCACGATCAAATGCCATGTCGGTCAACCTCACTTGTCGTCAACTATTCTCAGGGCTTGCGATTCTCAGGGCTTGGGTGGGGCAGTACTGGACTGCGGCGAGGACTTGCTCGCGCAGGCTGTCGTCGGGTTCCTTGTCGAGGATCTCGGCGTGATCGTGGTGGGTCTCGAACACCTCGGGCGCCTCCATCTCGCACATTCCGTGCCCTTGGCACAGGTCGAGATCGATTTCGATACGCATCAGACCTCCTTGTCTGCGGCCCGCCTGCGGTAGCGCACCCGGCATGGCTGGGCGAGCTGCACCACCATCTTCGAGTGATCGTTGCGGTAGGAGTCCGCGGGCTGGGCCATCTCGAATTCGTAGTTCTGGAACAACACCGAGAAGATCGCCTTGAGTTGCATGATCGCGAATTGTGCACCGACGCAACGGTGTCGGCCGGCACCGAACGGAATCCACGTCCACCGGTTCACCAGATCCTCCTGGCGCGGTTTGACGTAGCGATCGGGATCGAAGGTGTCGGGATTCGGGAAGTCCTCGGGCAGCCGGTTGGAGATCGCCGGGGAGACGGCGATCGACTGACCGGCCTTGATCTCGAAGTCCTCGACGTGGAAATCGTTCTGCACCACCCGCATCAGGACGATCAGCGGCGGATGCAGCCGCAGCGCCTCCTTGAGTGCGTTCTCCAGCTTGGGGATCTGACGCATCGCGGCGAACGAGTACTCGGGCCTGCCCTCGCCCCGATCGGCGTAGATGTCGTCGAGTTCCTCGTACACCTGTGTCATGTAGTCCGGATTGCGCAGCAGCTCGATGAGGGTCCACGCGGCGGTGCCCGAGGTGGTGTGGTGACCGGCGAACATCATCGAGATGAACATGCCGGTGATGGTGTCGGCATCGAACCCGACCTGCACCAGCACGTCCATCAGGTCGCGATCGTCTTTGTTCTCGGTCGGATTCGCGATCCGCTCGTTCATCACCCCCTGGATGAACTCGACGAGCTCGGCCCGCGCGGCGTCGCGCTTGCGGAAGCTCTCGATGTCGGCGCGATAGTCGACGTAGGCGATCGGGTCGGTGCCCTTCTCCAGGTCGTGGAAGAGGTGCGCGATGTGCCCGTTGAGCTGTTCGCGGAACCGGCGCCCGATCAGACACGCCGAGCTCGTGTAGAGGGTCAGCTCGGCGAAGAACTCGAGGAGGTCGATCTCCCCCTCGTCGCCCCACTCGGCGATGATGCGCTCGGTCTCGTGCGGGATGGTGATCGCATGCTGCTTCATGTGCGGACCCTTCAGGGCCGCATTGTGAATCGCCTTGGACCGCTCTTCCGGACTGGTGTCGAAGACGACGCCCTCACCGAAGACCGGCGTCATGAACGGGTAGGCGGCCGCCTGGTCCAGGTCCTCCTCGGGTGCGCGGAAGAACTCTTCGTTGGCCACCGCACCGGAGACCAGCACCACCTCCCGGTCGGCGAGCTGGAACTGTCCGACGTCGCCGCATTCCTCACGGATCCGCCAGAACAGTCCGATCGGGTCGGTGGCGAGTTCGTCGAGGTGGCCGTGTTCACCGTCGCCGCCCGACACGCGCTTGGGAGTCGTCAGGGTGGTCATTGTTCGGTTCCTTTCGCAGAACGCTTCTCTCTGGGCAGCGCACCTTCGGCCTCGACCTCCACCGACCGCATGTGCGCGCCGCGGGGCATCGCGACCATCGCGGCGACCGCTTGCGCGATGTGTTCGGGCGCAAGGAAATTGCCGTGGCGGGCCAGCCCGTGTCGGATCCAGTCGTTGAGCATGCCGGTGGTGGCCTCCGGGTCGAGATCCATGCCCATCCCGGTGAGGGTCTGGCCCGGTCGGACCACCCCGGCCCGCACCCCGGTGCCCTCGAGTTCGAGCGCGATGGTGGCGACGAGACCGTCGATGCCGGACTTGGCCGCGACATATGCCGACGACCACGGTCGGGGGTGCACCGCCACATCGGATCCGATGAACACGATGTCGCCGCGGGTGCGCTCGATCATTCCACCGATCACCGCCCGGTACAGGCGGTAGGCGCCGGTGAGGTGAATGTTGATCTGGTCGGCGAATTCCGCCGGCGAGGTCTCGTAGGACAATCCGATCGCCAGGTCACCGGCACCGGCGACGACGATCTCGAGTTCGCCGATCGCGGCCTGCGCCTTGGCGACACAGTCGATCACCGACGCCTCGTCGGTCACATCAAGGGGCACCGCGACTGCCTCGCCGCCGTCCACGGCGATTTTGTCGGCGAGTTCCTGCAGCGTGGTCATCCGGCGGGCGGCGAGCGCGACCGGATGGCCCTGGCGGGCCAGCCATTGCGCCGTCGCGGCGCCGATCCCCGACGACGCGCCGGCGACCAGGACCGGCCGGCGATCGGGATGCGGGAGAAAACTCATCAGCGCACCGTCACTTTCACGGGGAGTTCGGCGAATCCGCGCACGTTCACAGAGTGCACGCGGACCGCGTTGTCGATGTCGATGTCGACGGACTTGATGGACCGCACCACCTCGGCGAGACCGACGTTGGCCTCCAGCCGGGCGAGGTGCGCACCGAGGCAGAAGTGCGTTCCCATCCCGAAACTCATCAGGGCCTGCGCGGTGTCGCGGCCGATCCGGTAGCGGTCGGGATCGTCGAACACATCCTCGTCGCGGTTGGCCGATCCGACGAGCAGCAGCACCCGCTGACCCGCCGGGATGGTGACGTCGCCGTACTCGACGTCGGCGGCCACTCGCCGCAACACCATCTGGGTCGAGTTGTCGTACCGCAGCGTCTCCTCGGTCCACTCCGGCACGAGATCGGTGTCGGTGATGACCCGGGCGAGCTCATCGGGGTTGCGCCATCCCCAATACAGGGCGTTGGCAAGGAGTTTGGTGGTCGTCTCGTTGCCGGCGACGACCATCAGCACCATGAATCCGACGATCTCGTCCTCGGACAGGGTGGTCTTCTCACCGGTGGCGTCGTCGTCGATCTCGGCGGTGATCAGTGCCGACACGAGGTCGTCGCCGAGATTCTTGCGACGTTCGGCGATCAGTGCCGAATAGTACTTGTGCAGTTCGATATACGCATAGACGGCGGCCTCGGGGACGTCGAGTACACCCTCCTCGCGGTGCAGGAGGAGGTCGGATTGCCTGCGCAGGAATGCCCGATCGCTCTCCGGGACGCCGAGGAGCTCGGAGACCACGTCCATCGGCAGCAGCCCGGCGAAGTCGGCAATGTAGTCGAATTCGCGCTTGTCGAGGCATTTGCTCCAGTGCTCGTGGGTCAGCGCGGTGATCCGGCCGGACAGGTCGTTGACGCGGCGTGGGGTGAAACCCTTGCTCACCAGCTTGCGGATCCGCATGTGTTTGGGGTCGTCCATCGCCAGAAACGACATCGACTTGTGTGCGTCGGGGCCGTAGGAGCTGGGGTCGAGCGACACTCCCCACGCGTTGGACAGTCGCGTCGCGTCGCGAAAGGCGCTGCGCACATCGGCGTGCCGGGCAAGTGCCCAGAAATCCATCTCCGAGTTGTAGTAGACGGGCGCCTCGTGACGCAGGCGCGCATAGGTGGGATACGGATCCTCGTGGAAGTCATAGGCATACGGGTCGAACGGGACCCGCTGTTGCATGCCTGCGAGGGCGACGGTGTCTGGCATCAGGACTGCTTCTCCATGAGTAGGTGTGCTGCGGCGACAAGACGTTCGGAGGTCTGCTCGTAGCTGAGGTGCCCCATCCCGGCGTGGACGAGCCCACCGGCGTAGAGCATCTCCAGCGCGTCGACGACGGGGCCCGGGTTCTCGACGCCGACCTCGAGCGCCTCGGCGAGCCGGTGCCGGATGAATCCGCCGATCCGTAGACGCAGGTGTTCGACATCGGGGTCGGTACCCAGCAGCGCCACGGTCACCGCGCCGCCGAGCTGTCCTTCCCCGGCCACCACCAGCGACACGTCGCGCAACACCGCGGCGACCCGATCGCCGGGGTCGAGCGACATGTCCGGCGTCTTGACGCCATCGGCCAGACGACGCCAGAACACCTCGGCCACAAGGTGACTCTTCGACGAGAAGTAGGTGTACGCGGTCGCCGGTGCGACGCCGGCGCGTTTGGCGACGACGCGGACCGTCAGACCATCGAAACCGTCTTCGTTCAGTACGTCGACGGCGGCGTCGGTGAGCCTGGCGACAGTTTCGGCCTGCTGGGCCGAGAGCCGCCGTCGGGTCGATTCCTGGGACACGGGGCTGGACATGTGAGCGACGCTACACTAGCTTTGTACTCGAGTCCAGACACCTGTCCAGATGGAGTTCCAGAACATGTCCCTCAGACCTGCAGCCGCGTCGGATCTACTCATCGACGGCAAGCTGATCCCCGGTGGCGGTGGCACTTTCGATGTCATCAACCCGGCCACCGAAGAAGTCCTCGGCAAGGCCGCCGACGCCGGTGCCGCCGATATGGATGCGGCGATCGCCGCGGCCCGGCGCGCCTTCGACGAGACGGCGTGGTCGCGCGACCACGCCTTGCGGGCCCGGTGCCTGCGGCAGTTGCGCGACGCGCTGCTCGCGCACGCCGACGAGTTGCGGGAGATCACCGTGGCCGAGGTGGGCTGCCCGGTCTTTTTGACCCACGGTCCCCAACTGGAAGGGCCGATCGCCGACCTCGGCTACTTCGCCGATCTCGCCGAGAACTACGAGTGGACACAAGATCTCGGCGAGGCCAAGCCGATGGGACTGCGCAACCACCGGGAACTGCGCAGCGAGGCCGCCGGCGTCGTCGGGGCGATCACCCCGTGGAACTTCCCGCACCAGATCAACTTCGCCAAGATCGGGCCCGCCCTGGCCGCCGGGTGCACCGTCGTGCTCAAACCCGCCCCGGACACCCCGTGGTGCGCGGCCCTGGTCGGCAAGGTGATCGCCGAGGAGACCGACTTCCCGCCCGGCGTCATCAACATCGTCACCTCGAGCGATCACGCACTCGGCGCCCAGCTCGGCAGTGATCCGCGCGTCGACGTCGTCTCCTTCACCGGGTCGACCGCCACCGGCAAGAAGGTGATGGCCGGCGCGGTGGAGTCACTCACCAAGGTGTTCCTCGAACTCGGCGGGAAGTCGGCCTTCGTCGTTCTGGACGACGCCGACCTCGCCGCCGCCTGTTCGATGGCCGCATTCGCGGTCGTCACCCATGCCGGGCAGGGCTGCGCCATCACCACCCGACTGCTCGTGCCGCGTGCGAAGCTCGACGAGGCCATCGCAGCGACCCGCGACAGCCTCGCCGGGCTGGCCGCCGGTGATCCCACCGATCCCGGAACCGTATGCGGCCCAGTGATCTCCGCTCGCCAACGGCAGCGCGTCGAGTCCTACATCGAACTCGCCCGCAGCGAGGGCGGCACCATCGAGACCGGCGGCGGCCGTCCGGCCGACAAGGCGAAAGGCTTCTTCGTCGAACCCACCCTGATCTCCGGGGTGGACAACTCGGCGCGTGTCGCGCAGGAGGAGATCTTCGGCCCCGTTCTGGTGATCCTGCCCCACGACGGCGACGACGACGCCATCCGCATCGCCAACGACTCCCCCTACGGTCTGTCCGGCGCGGTCTGGGGTACCGACGAAGGACGGATCGACCACGTGGTCAACGGAATCCGCACCGGCACCATGTCCGTCAATGGTGGCATCTGGTACTCCGCCGACGTCCCCTTCGGCGGCTACAAGGCGTCGGGCATCGGCCGCGAGATGGGAGTCGCCGGATTCGAGGAGTACCTCGAGACCAAAGCAGTCGCCCGTCCCGCCTAGTGCGCATTCGCACCCGCCGACCACTCCACCAACAGAAAGCAGCACATGACCTCGGCACGTTTCACCGACAAGACCATCATCGTCACCGGCGCCGCCGGCGGCATCGGCGAGGCCTATGCCCGATCGCTGGCCGCCGAGGGCGCGAACGTCGTGGTCGCCGACCTCAACGACGAGGCAGGCGAGAAGGTCGCCGCCGACATCGGCGGACGCTACGTCCACACCGACGTCTCCGATCCCGACTCGGCCGCGGCGCTCGCGAAGACCACCGTCGACGCGTACGGCACCATCGACGGACTGGTCAACAATGCCGCCATCTACGGCGGGATGAAGCTCGACTTCCTCATCACCGTGCCGTGGGATTACTACAAGAAGTTCATGAGCGTCAATCTCGACGGCGCACTGAACGTGACGCGCCAGGTGTATCCGCAGATGACCAATGGTGGCGCGATCGTGAACCAATCCTCCACCGCCGCATGGCTCTACAGCGGATTCTACGGGCTGGCCAAGGTGGGCATCAACGGCCTGACCCAGCAGCTGGCCACCGAACTCGGCGGCCAGAACATCCGCGTCAACGCCATCGCCCCCGGCCCCATCGACACCGAGGCGACCCGCTCCACCACGCCCAAGGAGATGGTCGACGACATCGTGAACCGGTTGCCGCTCAAGCGGTTCGGCACCCCCGAGGATCTCGTCGGCATGTGCCTGTTCCTGCTGTCCGACGAGGCCGGCTGGATCACCGGGCAGATCTTCAACGTCGACGGCGGTCAGGTGATCCGGTCGTGACCGTCGACGCCGGCACACCGGCGCGTCTCGGCTTCGTCGGGCTCGGCAACATCGGTGGACCGATGGCCGGCAGTCTGGCGAAGTGGTCCGGCGGGCTGACCGTCTTCGATCTCGCCGCCGACGCGGTGGCCACATTGGTCGATCAGGGTGCGGCAGCGGCGGATTCACTGGCGGACCTGGCCGCACGCGCCGACATCATCGGCATCTGCGTGCTCGACGACGCGCAGGTACGCACCGTCGTCGCCGGCGAGGGTGGTCTGCTGTCGGCGGCGGCTCCCGGCACGATCATCACCGTGCATTCGACCATCTCCCCCGAGATCGCGAGTGACCTCGCCGACCTCGCGGCGGCGCAGGGCGTCATACTGCTCGACGCGCCGATCTCCGGTGGTGCCCTCGGCGCGGCCGAAGGCCGGCTGGCCATCATGGTCGGTGGCCCGCGTGACGCCTACGAACGGCTGAAAGAACCGTTCGCACTCACCGCCGACATGCTCGTGCACGCCGGAGCCGACGTCGGGGCGGGCACCAAGATGAAGCTGGCCCGCAACCTGCTGCACTTCATCTCGTTCACCGCCACCACCGAGGCGGCGCGCCTGGCCGAATCCGCAGGCATCGACGTCGCCAAGCTCGGCAAGGTGGTTCGGCATACCGACGCGATCACCGGCGGTGCGGGTGCGATCATGCTCCGCGACACCACCGCGGAGATCGCACCGGATGACTTCTGGTACAACATCTTCCGTTCCGTTCGCACCTTGGGCGAGAAAGATCTGTCCCTCGCCCTGGCACTGGCCGACCAACTCGGCGTCGACCTGCCGCTCGGCACGATCGCCCGCCGCGATCTGGCCGGCGCGCTCGGCGTCCCCCATCACGAAGGAGAACAGACCGCATGACCTCCGAGCAACGCCGCCAATCCCTCGACATGATGTCGAAGGTCTACGGCTGGGAGATGTCGGACGGCCCGGGAGACTACTTCGCGCACACCGCAGATCAGGTCTTCGGCGAGGTGTGGTCGCGCGAGGGTCTCTCGATCCGGGACCGGCGGCTGCTGCTCTTCGGTGCGCTCGCTGCGGCCGGACAGATCGACGTCGCCGAGATCCAGGCCTCGTCGGCACTGGCCAACGAGGAGTTCACCCCCGAGCAGCTCGAGGAGATCTCGCTGTTCCTCTGCTATTACGTGGGTTGGCCGCTGGGCACCAAGATGCATTTCATGTTCGGCAAGGTCATCGACAATCATCGCAAGTCCCGCAGCGAATAGCGGTTACAGTCGAGGAATGTCCTCACGGGTGACCTTCACCGAATTGACCGACGGCCATGGCCACACCATTCTCAGTGCCACGCCTGGTCCTGAGCTGGCGGCCCACGGATACGACGAACGCGAATATGCGGCCGCCGGGCGAGCCCGGCGTTACGGCACCGCGTCATCGGGCGAACTCGACGAACTCGCTTCCGCCGACTTCACCACGCGCATACTGGTGCGGCGCCCGCGCGACGACGCCGACTTCAACGGCCACGTCGTCGTCGAGTGGTTCAACGTGTCGAGCGGGATGGATGCGGCGCCCGAATACACCTACCTGGCACCCGAATTCGTGCGCTCGGGATATGCGTGGATAGGGGTGTCGGCGCAATACACCGGCATCGAGGGCGGTGACGGGTCGGTCGGCATGGCCGAGATGGGAATGCGGCTCGCCGACAAGGACCCCGACCGATACGGAACCCTGCACCATCCGGGTGACGGATACAGCTACGACATCTTCGGCAGCATCGGGCTGGCCCTGGCCGGCTCCGATGCGCCCGGTCACCCGCTGACCGGTCTGACGGTGCGCCGACTGCTCGCCGTGGGCGAATCGCAGTCGGCGATGGCCCTGACCACCTACGCCAATCACTTCGCGAACCGGCACAACGCGTTTCATGGCATCCTGATCCACAGTCGGTCGATGGGCGCCCTCCCGTTGGGAGACGCCGGCGGCCCCGTCGACATCGACGAGGCGTATCGGGGAACGCCCGTCCGCATCTCCACCGATCTGGCGATCCCGGTGTTCGTCGTGCAGACCGAGACCGACGTCCTCACCGACTTCCGGTATGTACTGGCACGGCAACCGGATTCGCCACGACTGCGGGTCTGGGAGGTGGCGGGCACGTCGCACGCCGATCACGTCCAGATCGGCGAGTACGAGTCGATGCTCGGCTGCCCGGACCCGGTGAATCGCGGCCAGCAACGGTTCGTCCTGCGCGCCGCTCTGCATCATCTGCGCGGGTGGGTGGACGACGGGACCGAACCACCCACGGCGCCACCGCTACTGGTCACTGATTCCGGTGCGGGGCACCGCTTCGAGCTCGACGAGGTGGGCAACGTACGCGACGGCGTACGCACACCCTGTGTGGATGTGGCGACCCAGGTCCTCAGCGGTGTCGTCGAGGAGCAGGTGCCACGCATCTGCGTGCTGTTCGGCCGCACGACACCATTGCCGCCGACCGTACTCGCCGACCTCTACCCGAACCCCGACGTGTACCTCGAGCAGTACACCGCGGCCGCCGATACGGCCATCGGCGCCGGTTTCGTCCGACCCGACGACCGGGCCGAACTGCTCGCCGACGCACGCACCGATCTGGTGGCCGACGCCGACGCCTTCCGCTAGATTAGAACACGTTCTAGTCTGGTCCCCGGCCATTCGGCCGGACACGATCCGGGAGTCGCCGCATGCAGTTCACCCTCGAGGACATCTCCGACGAGGAGATCGCACGCCGCCGGTCGGTGTACGAGCCGCTCACCGACTCCGTCCGGCAGCTCATCGATGCAGTGATCCGCACCGAGGTGGACGACGACGTCATCACGCAGGCCCGCACCCGCATCGACGAGCTCGTGGCGGACTTGCGGGCCGAGCAGATGGACGGCCCCTACGGGGTGCGCTACACGCCAGAGTTCGTCGGAATGCCTTGGGGCAACGCCGTGGTGGGGTTGCGCAACGCGATCGCCCCGCCACTGCACACCCGCCACGACGGAGACGAGGTGTCGGCGGAATTCACGCTCGGCGCCGCGTATGAGGGACCGGCCGGTCATGTGCACGGCGGTATCTGCGCGATGGTCCTCGATCACGTCCTCGGTGAGGGCGCCAGCATCGACAACGTGCCGTGCTACACCGGCACGATCTCCGTCCGCTATCTGCGGCCGACGCCACTCGGCCCGCTGACCGCGCGCGCATCGATCGTCGCACGCGAGGGCCGCAAGAAGACCGTCCGCGGGACACTGGCCGACGCCGGCGGCATCACCGTCGAGGCCGAAGGTGTGTTCATCGAGCCGCGGAACTGGGCCGGACGGATGCCGCGTGCCGCCGACCACTACCGGCCCGACGTCCCGGACTGACGTGTCGCCGCTCGCGCGAGGCGCGGTAACGTCGAGTCATGGACAGCCCTGTTCCCGATGACCACTCCCCAGACCCGGCTCCGTTCAGCGAAGCTGAGGCGCAACAGGTCCGGACATTGTGGGGCGGGCTGGGATTGCCGGGACTGATCGACGTCCACACCCACTTCATGCCGCGGCCGGTGATGGACAAGGTGTGGGCGTACTTCGATTCCGCCGGTCCACTCATCGGCCGCGAGTGGCCGATCACCTACCGCGCCGACGAGGATGTCCGGGTCGCCGCATTGCAGGCCTTCGGGGTTCGCGCATACTCGTCGCTGGTGTATCCGCACAAGCCGGATATGGCCGAATGGCTCAACGGCTGGGCCGCCGACTTCGCCGCACACCACCCCGATTGCCTGCACACCGCGACGCTCTATCCCGAGGAATCGGCCACCGCGTACGTCTCGCAGTCCATCCAGCGCGGTGCGCGAGTGTTCAAGTGCCACATTCAGGTCGGCGCCTTCTCGCCCCTCGAGCCGCTGCTGGACGGGGTGTGGTCGCAGATCGCCGACGCACAGGTGCCGGTGATCATCCACTGCGGTTCCGGACCGGCCCCCGGCAAGTACACGGGCCCCGAGCCGATTGCCGCACTCCTCGAGCGCTTTCCGTCACTGCCGCTGATCGTCGCGCACATGGGTATGCCCGAATACGCCGAATTCCTCGCCCTGGCAGAGCGCTTCGAGAACGTGCGGCTCGATACCACGATGTCGTTCACCGACTTCTCCGAGGACGGCGCACCATTTCCGGCCCGGTTGCGTCCCCAACTGGCCGAGCTGGGTCGCAAGATCCTGTTCGGCAGCGACTTCCCGAACATTCCCTACCCCTACACGCACGCACTCGACGCGGTGGCCCGGCTCGACCTCGGTGACGACTGGTTGCGCCGGGTGCTGTACACGAATGCGGCAGAGCTGTTCGGGGTCGCTCCGTCGGTCTGACCCTACCCGCGTGCCGCGATCCGCGCCTGCACCTCCGGACGCCGAAGTGGCGGTACGGTTTTGGGCGGCTGTCGGCGTTCGGGCAGTTCGGCGAGCAGGGTGCGGGTGGCCGCGGTGACCGCGCCGACCGCGGCCTCGAACGCATCGATGTTGGCCGCCGACGGCGCCCGGATGCCACTGACCTTACGGACGTACTGCCGGGCGGCCGCCTCGATCTCTTCCCCGGTGGCCGCGGGCTCGAGGCCGCGGAGTTCGGTGATGTTGCGGCACATGAGGACCTCTCAATCGGCGATGTGGATGACGGCTTTCCCCAGGATCCGCCCTTCGGCGAGATCGGTCAATGCCCGGGGCAGGTCGGCGAGCGGATAGGTCGAGGTCACCGGCGGCCGCAGGCCGGCGCCGATCATCTCGGTGAGCTCGTCGTGCAGCAGTTCCGGGACGCCCGGATGGGTGCGCACGTATTCGCCCCAGGCCGCGCCGACGATGGCGATGTTGCGGAACAGCACCCGGTTGAGCTTCACGGTCGGGATACCGCCCGCCGCGAAGCCGATGACCACGTACCGACCGTCGGCCGCGACCTGACGCAGGGCCTCGTCGAACACCTCGCCGCCGGCCGGATCGATCAGGACGTCGACGCCCTCGGGGGCATACTCGCGCAGCCGGTCACCCCAGCCGTCGGAGAGCTGGACGACGTGGTCGGCGCCGAGACCGCGCAGCATCTCCTCGGCCCCGGTGCGATGCACGATCGCGACGACCTTGGCGCCCATCGCCTTGGCCACCAGGATGGACGCGACACCGACACCGCCGGCCGCGCCGAGCACCCCGACGATCTCGCCCGGCGCGGTCTGCGCACGCATCTTGAGCGCGAACAGCGCGGTCTGGAAGTTGATGCCGAGTGCGGCGCCCTCGTCGAAGGTCAATCCCTCCGGCAGCGGCAGCAGCTGCTCGGGTGCGGCGGCGACCTGCTCGGCGAATCCACCGACGACCGAGGCGACGAGCACCTTGTCGCCCACGGCCACCGTCGAGTCCGCGGGCGCGGCGGTCACCACGCCGGCGACCTCGGTGCCCGGGGTGAACGGTGTGGGCAGCCGCAACTGGTACTTGCCCTGACTCATCAGCAGGTCGGGGAAACACACCCCGCACGATTTGATGTCGACGAGAACCTGGCCGTCGGCCGGCGTCGGGTCGGGCACGTCGGTCAGTTCGAGGGCGGCCGGTCCGGACTCCGCGGTGAGTACCTGAGCTTTCATGGTTGTCCACCCTACGCCGGGGAGAACAATCGCTCGGTCGGTAACGCTACGATCGATCCCATGACCGCGACACCGGCGCCGCAGCCGCTCCCCGTACCCTCGCCCGAACGTCGGAAGGTCGCCGACGACACCCCCGGCTTCATGCCCCTCGACGAGGCGCAGACCTTGTTCGAGATCGCCGGAGAGTATCTCTCCCAACCAGATTCGGCCAAGGTCGGCGTCGAGATCGGGACCTACTGCGGCAAGTCGACGGTGTTTCTCGGGTCGGCCGCCGAGGCGGCCGGCGCGGTGATCGTCACCGTCGACCACCATCGCGGTTCCGAGGAACACCAGCCGGGCTGGGAGTACCACGACACGACGCTCGTCGATCCGCACTCGGGCACCCTCGACACCTCCGCGCGTTTCCGCCGAACCATGTTCGACGCGGGCCTCGAACAGACCGTGATCGGGATGCTCGCGCCGTCGACGGTGGCCGCCCGGGCATGGGGCAAGGCCGTCGACTTCGTCTTCATCGACGGCGGCCATTCGATGGCGGCCGCGCAGAACGACCTCGACGGGTGGGCGCCGTGGGTGCGCGTCGGCGGCGCACTGCTGATCCACGACGTGTTCCCCGACCCCGCCGACGGCGGCCGCCCGCCCTACGAGATCTATTGCCAGGCCTTGGCGACCGGCCAGTTCACCGAGGTCCGGGCGGAGGGATCACTTCGCGTCCTGCGCCGCGACTCGGGTCAGATCGGCGCGGCGCTGCCGAAGGGCTGATCACTGCGCTGTGATCACTGCGCCAGGGCGCGAACGCGTCCCAGCACGTCCGGATAGCGCTTGAGGTGCGCGCCGCCGTTGAGATCGATTGCGGCACCGGTCATCCAGCCGGCCGCCGAGGAGGTCAAGAAGGTGATCGTCTCGGCGACGTCCTCCGGTGTGCCGGCCCGCCCCAACGGCGTGTTCTCCAGGTATTCCTCGGTCAGGCCGGGAACATAGGCGATCCCGGCGGTCAGTGGGGTGTCGACGAGACCGGGTGACACGGCATTGACGCGGATGCCGCGGTCGGCGAGCTCGAGTGCGGCGACCTCGACCAGCATCAGCACCCCGGCTTTCGCCGCGCAGTAGGAGCCCATCCCGGCACCCGGCTGACGGCCGTTCAGCGAGGCGACGCACACGATGGAGCCACCCTCGATCAGCCGGCGGCCCGCGTGTTTGAGCACCAGGAAGGTGCCAGTCAGGCAGACGTCGACGGTCGTGCGCCACGCCGCGAGCTCCAGCTCGATGAGCGCGCCCGGCATCGACAGGCCGGCACAGTTCACCACGACCGCGAGATCGTCGAGACCTTCGAATCCGGCGGCCACCGACGATTCGTCGGTGACGTCGAGGTGGATCGACTCCACCGTCCCGCCGGCATCCCCCGCGCCGGCCTCCCCTGCGCCGATCTCGACCGCCGTGGTCCGGGCGGCCTCGGCGTCGACATCGGCGATGACGACGCGGTGGCCCGCACTGTACAACTCTCGCGCGGTGGCCTTGCCGATCCCCGACGCGCCGCCGATCACCAGTGCGGTACTCACGCATCGGCCTTGACTGCGAGATGGTGTGTCAGGAAAGCGATCTGGTGTGCGACGACCGGCTCGAACCACGAATCCTCCACCTCGGCGAAGATCCCGAAATGGTCGCACGGGTAATGCCGCACCTCGGCGCGGGCGGCGAAGCCGGCCTTGGCGGCGGCGTGTGGCGGTGCGCCGCGGTCGAAGTCGGCGATCTGCATGAACACGGGTGCGGCGACATCGGGGGCGGCCTTGTCGGCGCGAAATGACCCGAGTTCAAAGCCGATCGACGCGTCGACCTCGTTGCGCCAGCTCGGCCCGGCGATCGCGAGGTAGCTCTCGAGAAAGCCCGGTGACGTCAATGCCGCCTTCTCCCCCGGCGCGCCGACGACGGGCATCAGTACCGGGCCGCGGCCCAGCGCGGCTCCGAGTGCGCTGCCGATCCCGATCGCCGTCGAACGCAGCATCGACGCCGCCCCGACCTGCGGATAGTGGTGCACACCCGCGGCGAGCCCGTTGACCAGGGGCACCGCCGAGATGACCGCGGCGACGTCGTCGAGTCCCTGACGCGCGCGCTCCGCGGCGACGACGAGGACGTGGCCGCCCGACTGCGACAGACCCCACAGGATGATTCGGCTCGCGTCGACCTCCGGCTGATGCCCGGCCGCGGCGACGGCGGCGTGGTAGTCGGCGGCCTGCCCGGACATCGAGACCCGTTGCCGTGGTGCGCCTTCGGAAAGTCCGAAGCCACGGTAGTCGAAGGCGAACACGGCCAGTCCGGCGTCGGCGAGTCGCCGGGCAAAGGACTCCAGCCCGGAATCCTTGGTGCCGCAGAAGCCGTGGGCCATCACCACCACGGGGACGCCGACATCGGTGGCGAACGGTGAATGCTCGGACGGGGCGAAGAACCATGCGTCGCAGGCGGTTCCGTGCGAATCGAAACGTACTGTGCGACGCACTGTCTCGGTGGTCGTCATCACGCCTCCTGCAGGATCTCGGTGCCGACCCCGGCCCATTGCGGTGCTCCTTGCCGTGCTGCGCGTTCGGCCCCGGCCGGCAACTCCTTGGTGCGGATGTCGTGCTCGTAGAGGTAGTGGTCGAGTTGTTGGGTGTGCCGGGCGGTCTGCAGCATGTGCCCGGTGTAGTACTCCTGGTCCTCGGCGATGATCCGGTGCATGTCGGCCTCCGCCGGCGGCCGGTATCGGCCGATCGCGTACGCCGCGATCACCCGTGCCTGACATTCCACGAACGGGAACAGCGTCGGCGTCGACTGGGCGAAACCTGCGAACACCACGTCGTCGATCCCCGGATAGAAGATCCGCTTGTACAGGTCGATCCGGTTGCCGGGTGCGCTGATGAAGTCCGGGTCGAAGAACGGGAAGGTGATGTTGTATCCGGTGGCGTAGATGATGACGTCGAAGTCGCCACTCGTCCCGTCGGCGAAGTGGACGGTGTTGCCGTCGAGCCGATCGATGTTGCCCTTCGCGGTGACGTCACCGGACCCCAGCCGCAACGGGAGTTCCACCGACTGCGTCGGATGTGCTTCGAAGAACTTGTGATTGGGCGTCGGAAGGCCGTAGTCCTCGGGCCGCCCGGCGCTCAGCGGCTGCATGATCTGGGTGAACTTGCGTTGCCACGAGAAGGGGATATAGGGCGACGTGTGGTAATACTTGTCGGCCGGTTTGCCTGCAAAGTATTTGGGGACGATCCACGCGCTCGACCGGGTCGAGATGGTCACCGTCGTCTCGAGTGCCTTCGACGAGAGTTCGACGGCGATGTCGGCGGCACTGTTGCCCAGGCCCACCACCAGGATTCGCTTGCCCGCGAAGTCCATCGGCGTGCGCGGATCGATGTAGTGGTGCGAGTGCATCTGCACACCGCTGAACTCGCCCGGGAACTCCGGCAGGCGCGGATCCCAGTGGTGCCCGTTGGCCACCACCAGCAGGTCGAAACGCCGGGTCTCGCCGCGCTCGGTCGCCAGTTCCCAACCGCCGGAGTCGAGTCGGCGGGCATGCGTCACCCCGTTGCCGAATTCGATGTTCCCGCGCAGCCCGAAGGCGTCGGTGTAGTCGTCGAGATACTTCTTGATCTGGGTGTGATGCGGGAAGTCGGGGTACTCCGCCGGCATCGGGAAGTCGCGGAACGACAACTGGTGCTTCGAGGTGTCGATGTGCAGTGATCGGTAGGCACTCGAGTGGCCGTTGGGATTTCCGAACGCCCAGTTGCCGCCGACACGGTCGGAGCTCTCGAAACAGGTGTACGGGACGCCGTAGTCGGCGAGCATCTTGCCCGACGTCAGGCCGCTGATGCCTGCGCCGATGACGGCAGTGAGCGGTAGGTCGTGGCGCATGGGACCCCCTAGGGTGGTTGACAGATTCACACTTCTGTCTACTCCACCGGGTACCCGGTTGTGAACACTTCGGCAAAACTGTCTACTACGGCGGTGACATTGAGCCGCCGACACTCGACGCATGGCCCGGCCAAGAGCCCGCTCGGACGTCCACTTGCGCACGTCCTCGGTGGTGACCGTGGGCCTTCGCCATTCCCGACCCGATATCGACGCGGAAAGCCGTGGTCAGATATGGAGATCGTATAGAGAGACGGTAAGAGATTCCGACGGAATCGAGGACATGTCACCCCCGGGCATCGGCCTCTTGATAACTGGTCGCCGAGATCATCAGGCCTTGCGAGTGTTCATCGAGGCGGCCAACGATTCGGCTGCGCGAATCGCGCATATTGTCCAATGCCGCTTGCATGGACACGGCCGATGATCCGATCCACCCGCTTGCCACGGCACTTTCGATCGTCATATGCGCCGACCGGTAAATATCCTCGGTGTCGAGCCGGTAGGTGTTGCAAAGGTGCCCGGACTAGTGCAGTTCGCCGGGATCAACGGACAAGTAGGACATCGCATCTCACTTCCGATCGGGTTCACTGCCCGCCAACACGAGTTCGATGTCGGATTTGATCGATTTGTCGAGCCGGTCGGATCAAGAAGCGCCCGGGTATGGTTGGTTCCCGCACGCAACGCAGGTACGCTATCAGGGCCTGAGAGGAATGGGGGGCTCGTGGGGAAGATTTCCGTTGCGGACATCCAGAAGTGGAACCCGGACGAGATTGCGGCCGTATTCGGGGTGTCGAGGGACGTTTCGGACCATTCGAGAATGACGGCACTCAGGGTGAACAACCTTCCTGCGTTCGAATCCTGGCAGGGCATCGCTGCCGACGACGCGAAGAAGGCCACGGAGAAGACCCGAAAGGCCCTTGAGCTACACGGAGACATTGCGGCCGGTGTCGCTGACGCCGCACGGGCGGCCGAGCTCGAGGTCATCCAGGTCAAGGCGAATCTCAAAAAGCTCATCGCGGCATGTGACGCCGAGGGGTTCGTCCTCGACCCCGACGATGACACGATCACCCCACTCGTCCCGATCATGGGTCCGTTCACGCCTGACGAGGAAGCCGGCGTGGCGCTGAAGCGGGAGCAGCAGGCAAATCTGGTCAAGTCGCTCGCGACGCTGCTGACAGAGGCTGATCAGGCAGACAAAGATCTTGCGAAGGCAATCGCCGCGGCAGCGGGTGTCAGGGACGAGGGAGTGTCTCTTCGGCCGACATCCAACGACGTCGTGCTCGGTTCGGTGTCTACTTTTGTCGGCGCCAACACGGACATCATCACCGACATCTGGCGCGCATCGTTGGGTGAGGCGCCGACAGGATATGAGGCAAGGGTACTGCCGTGGCTGAAAGATATCGCGAATCTCCGCACCACTCCCATCGGCGCCGGGATGGGTGCTTTGATGACCGTCCGGTAATCTTCGCCGATGTGCATGACGGTGATCCGTGGGACGAAGCCGTCATACGCGAGTCGGTCGGCTTCGCAACGGGAACGGCCACTCCAGCGGTTATAGCGAGCTCGGCCACGGCGGCGAAAGCAGGTGTCTCGAAGTTTCTTCACACGAACGAAAGTCTAAGTGCGGAGACCGCAGGTGACGCTGCAGAAGGGGCCGGTGAATCGGGTGTGGGCGAAGCCGTCGCGGAGGGAGGGGCGTCGGTAGGAGAGACTGCGGTCGAGGCTGGTACGGGTGCAGCGGTTGCCGCCGAAACCGGTGAAGGGGCGTTGGATGGCGCAACCGCCGGATCGGCGATCTGTCCTGGTGTGGGTACCGCAATTGGGGCGGTCGGAGGCGCTCTGGCCGGCGGCATTGTGGCCTATGTCAGCTCAAAAGAAATTGCGAAGATTTGGGACCACTAACGAATACAAAGAATATTCCCGAAACACGGTAGTGTTATGATACATGTAAGATGGAGACGTTACTCAGACGACTCAAATCCTAAAATAAAAAAGGCAACCATCGGAATAATAATAGTAGGGATATTTTCCATTCAAGCGGCCGTGTTCATACACGCATACATATTGTCAATTACGGCAGTCGGCCTCCTGCTCCTTCCTCTGCCGCTTTTCTTCCCACCGCGAACCCGCATGAAGGTTTCGGGCGATGACGTTGTGCTGCGCCAGCAGCAATTCTTTGCGAATGTTAACCTATGGATGACCATTTCTTTCGGAATGATGCTATGCGGGTGCGTCGGACATCTCCTATTCGGCGATGATCTTGATTTTCGGATCATACTTTCCGCTATCGGTTCGCTTGGGTTCACCCTGTGGTACGGATACATGGCATTCCTGGGACGAGGTCCGATAAAGCTCAACGGCGATCTCATAGCACTCGCCGGCGCGCGAGTTTATCTGTGGTCCGACGTCGAAGTCAGATACACCCTGGCGGGAGAGTATGCGGCGACAGTCTTGTTGCGAACCCTTGGCGAACACCAACGTGTGGTCGCGAAGTTTGCCGCAGTTCCCTTGGGGCTGAACTTCAATACCCTGCTGTCGACGCTGGTCCAGACCAAAGAACGGTCGGTGGCGGGCGATCCTCTCACTGCTGAAGAGATCCGGGCAATGCTGTTGACGCCCGTTCCCGACCCGCTACCTGCGATTGGCGAGTACGTAGATGTGATGGTTCATGTCCCGTGAGCTCATCGCATCCGATTCCGGGAAGCCTTTGAAGTGAATCTTGCGCAATTCCTGGCGACCAACTCCGCGGTCCAGTCAGAGATTCTTGGCGATCCACTTGTCTCGGGACTCGGCGTCTGCGGCATACCGCCGAAGTGGCGTGCGACGGTCATGGAGTCTGTGACAACAAACCCGGGACCGGTATGGTGCGATATTCGCGCTGCAGAATCGTCCAGGGACGAAACACCCGGTGACAGCATTCCGCCGTTCTCTTCGCAGGCCACGGTTGTCGGCTGGGTAATGCACAATATTCAGACGACACCCACCGAACTCGTCAGAATGGCAGCCGACATGACCGAGAGCACTCCGGGATGGTCTCAAGTGTCGACCGAATCGGCCGGCCTGGGTCCGGACGCCGCTTCCTCATACATGTTCGGAACGCTCGATTCTCCATATGGACCGCTCGTCTCCAACATTCAGAACATAGGTCTCATCGGGCCGGCTCGCTCCATGTTCCTCGTGCAACTGGTGGTCACGGCCACGGCCGAGTGGAAGGACGATGTCGTGGGTGTTCGACTGTATCGATGAGCAGTGTCCTCGGACAACGTCCAAGCCGTGTCGAGTGACAACGGCCACCGCTGCGAATCCGCGGCTAAGGTGAGAAGCCATGAACTCCCCGACCACGCACGTTGCCGACCGGCTGCTCGACGCCACCGAGAAACTGCTGGCGCAGCACGGCATCCGGGGCACCACCATGGCACAGGTCGCCGATGACGCCGGCGTGTCACGCGCCTGGCTGTACCGGCACTTTCCCGACAAGCACGCCATGGTCGGCGCGGCGATCGTGCGGCTCACCGACTCGTTCTGGACCGATGCCCGACTCGAACTCGACGCGCTCGGTGACTTCGCCGAACAGCTCGTGGCCGGCGTGCGCATCGGGCGCGGCGCCTATGACGATCCCGGGACGCTGCTGCTACGGCTGCGCACCGACGAGCCGGAGGAGTTCGCCGCGTGTGCCGGCGCCGGCGTCAGCGGCCTGGTCCCCGACCTCGCCCTGTTCTGGAAACCCTTCGTACAAGCGGCCATCGACGCCGGCGTCGTCCATCCCGGCCACGACGCCGAGGAGGTGTCGGAGTGGGTGGCGCGCATCCTGATCAGCCTTGGAACCGTACCCGGCGACACCGTCGACGCCGACGATGCGCCGTCGGTGCGCCGGCAGATCGAGACATTCGTGATGCCCGGCCTACGGGCCGCACCCACTCGGTAGCGAAACAGGCATCACCGTTTCGGAGATTCGGCAACACTGAACGCCGTCGACGCAATCGTGGTCACCGTCGGCGACGGCGGTGACAATTGTTCACTGGTGGGACGAAACTGGTTGCCGCACTTGTTAATCAATCGTCGAACACTTGGGCGTCGAACAAATATTCTGCTACACTGGACTTATCGCAAGATCATCCAGGGGGGAATCCATGATCGACGACACCACCACTCTTTCCGCCGAACTGTACGGGCACCTTATCGGGCTTCTCGATGACCGTACTTACAGTCCAGACCTCACCTCACGTGAAGCCTTCGCCGCGATGCAGCAACTGAACACGTTGCGCAACATGCTCGATCACTACGCGGCGAACCTGACCGGCGAATTCGACCGCCTCAAGATAACCGCACCCCAAGTCCGATCGGTGCGAGAACTGTTGATCTCCATGGGATTCGCGCCCGCTGTTGCCGGCCGACTCGTTCGCGTCGGCACCACCGACAACATCGACGGACTCCATAAGCACAGCGCCTACGGGTCGGTGTCCCTCGACCACGCCGACGCCATCGTCCGCGGACTCACCCACATCGCCTCCCGCGCCGGCGAACCCGTCACCCCCGAGCAACGCCGCGACCACACCCGCGCCCTCGTGGCCCAGGCGCTGTCCGGGATGAGTCCCGCCGAAATCGGCAAGCGCGCACACCAACTCGGCAACATTCTTGCC
Organism: Gordonia sp. DT30; assembly: GCF_049844915.1. Classification (NCBI taxonomy): domain Bacteria; kingdom Bacillati; phylum Actinomycetota; class Actinomycetes; order Mycobacteriales; family Gordoniaceae; genus Gordonia; species Gordonia sp. DT30. Next base: position 23,678 of record NZ_JBNCLY010000008.1, read on the forward strand.
GATGACACCGACGGTACGCCTGCCGCCGAAGACAAGACCGTCAACGAACTCGGCTACCACAAAACCAGCGACGGACGCCTCGACGTGCGCGCCAACCTCGATGCGGTCGCCGGGGAGAAACTCCACAGCCTCGTCGAAGCACTGTCCGCGCCAAAGCCTCAACCCGACGGCTCGCACGATCCGCGGCCGGTCGAACGGAAACGTGCTGATGCTCTCGAAACCATCCTCGAACTTGCCCAGAAGGGTCTTGCCGACGAGACCGTGTCCTGCAAGCCGACCGGTGGGGTGCTGTTGACGATCCCCGCCGACACCCCGAAGCTATCCGCACTCGAGTTCATGGGATCGGTCACCCCCGCCACCGCGAAAACTCTCGGCTGTGATGCGGGGATCACCGTCGTCATCGTCGACGACAACCAAGTGCCGCTGAACGTGGGTCGCGAGAAGCGGCTGTTCACCCCGGCACAACGAAAAGCGTTGCTGCTGCGCGACAAATGCTGCATCAAGTGTGGTGCGCCCGCCTCGCGCACCCAAGCGCACCACCTCGAGCATTGGATCAACGGTGGGGCCACCGACCTCGACAACGGCTGCTTGCTCTGCACCAGCTGCCACCACGACGTCCACGATAGTGGGTGGGATGTTGTGATGGGCTTCGACCGGCATCCGTGGCTGATCCCACCCGCCGCGGTCGATCCCCGACGACGACCGTTACCGGCCTACAACCGGCGCACCCTCCACCTCGACAGCGCTGCCTGAAACCGGCCGCCTGACACTGACCGCCTGAACTCAGCTGCTTGAAACCGCCCTACCCACAACGCCTTTCTGACCCCGCACCCGGCCTGCCGGGACCGCGACCGTTCGTTGAGAACTTCATAGGGCTTCGGCCCAGCTTCCGCCTAGACGACGGCAGGGGCGAGGCCCAGCTTGCCGGCGAGCTTGGCGAGATAGCCGCGGGCACGCTCCACCGAGTCGTCCGGCAGGCCGTAAAGCACTGTGGTGACACCGATCTCGCGCCACTTTGCGAGTTTCTCCTCGACGGGCTTGAAGTCGAGGACGACGATCTGCGGGCTGCCGTCACGTCCGGCGGTACGCCAGATCTCCTGGAGCAGTGCCACCGAACCCTCGATATCATCCTCGCCGGGTGTGGTGATCCAGCCGTCCGCACTGCGCGCGATCCAGCGGAAGTTCTTCTCGTTGCCCGCGGCCCCGACGAAGGTCGGGATATGCGCCTGAGGTTTAGGCCAGGCCCAGCTCGGACCGAAATCGACGAAGTCGCCGTGATATTCGGCCTCCTCATCGGTCCACAGCGCCCGCATGGCCTCGAGGTATTCGCGCAGCATCGTGCGCCGCAGCTTCGGCGGGACGTGGTGGTCGGCCAATTCGTCCAGGTTCCAACCGAATCCGACACCGAGAGACAGCCGCCCATCGGAGAGGTGATCGAGGGTGGCCAGGGTCTTGGCGAGCGTGATCGGATCGGACTGCACCGGCAGCGCAACCGCCGTGGACAGCCGAATCCGCTCCGTGACCGCGGCGGCCGCGGCCAGCGACGTCCACGGATCCAGCGTGCGCATGTAGCGGTCGTCGGGCAGCGAGGCGTCGCCGGTCTGCGGATGCGCGGCGTCGCGCCGGGTGGGGATGTGCCCGTGCTCGGGCACGAAGTACGACGCGAAGCCCGCCTCCTCGATGAGCGGCGCGAGCACGTGGGGCTTCAGTCCCCGGTCACTGGTGAACTGAACGATCCCGAAATCCATGATCGAATGATAGACACAGGACTGGACAGCTGTCTAGAACACGTTCTCGTTTTGTCGGCTCCAGCTGCCCACGTCCCGGAAGATTCCGTTGGCCGCCGACGCGCCGCTCACCGCATCGGCCGCAAGTATCACCGCCGCCGATGTCCAGCAGCTCTTCTCGACCGGCCAGCGCTTACCGTCGGCGAAGACGAGACCCGTCCAGTAGGAGCCGTCCGGATCACGCAGATGCTGGATGGAGGCGATCAGGTCGACGGCGTCGGCGGTGTCGCCGAGCGCGTCGAGGGCCAGCGCCAGCTCGGAGGTCTCCGCCCCGGTCACCCACGGCCGGTGATCGACGCAGCGCACCCCCGTGCCTGCGACGACGAATTCGTCCCACCGGCGGGCGATCAGTTCCTGCCCCTCCGCGCCGCGCAATGCGCCACCGAGAACCGGGTAATACCAGTCCATCGAATGTTCCGACGGCGCCTCGAAGACGTCGACCCGGGTGCGGAACGCCTCGCCGAGTGCCTTGAACGCGCGCACCCAGTCCTCGTCGGGCTGATCGAGTTCCGCGGCGATGCGGATGGCGCAGTCGAGCGATTGGTAGATGCTCGCGTTACCGGTGATGAGCGCCTCGTCGAACATCGCATGCGTGTGGTGGGCGCCGCCCCAGCGGAAGGCGCCGTCGGGCCGCTGGAATCGGCACACCAGATCGATCGCCGACCACACCGTCGGCCACATCCGCTCGAGGAATGCCGCGTCGCCCGTGATCAGGTAGTGATGCCACACGCCGACCGCGATGTAGGCGCAGAAGTTGGCGTCGATCCCGTCGTCGACGACGGTGCCGCACACGATCCGGATCGGCCATGAACCGTCGGCGCGTTGCCCGCGCCGCGACCAGTCGTAGGCCGCCCGGGCCTCGGCGTGAAACCCGGTGACGCTCAAGGCCATCGCCGATTCGACGTGATCCCACGGATCGGTCTGGCCACCCGGAAACCATGGCAGCGCACCGGATTCCTCTTGCATGCCGACGATGGCCGCGCCCGTCGCTATCACCTGCTCGGCACTCAGCACACCGGCGATCTCCGGTGTGAGCCGACTCATTCCGGCTTGCGCAGATACAGGGCGACCGATTTGCCGATGACCGGATTGAGGACCTGCTCACCGACCCGGGTCAGCCACGGCTTGCTCATCATGTCCCATACGAGCAACTGGTGATAGCCCTTGACCAACGGATTGTCGTTGTTCTCCACGCCCACAGCGCATTTGAGCCACCAGTACGGGGCATGCAACGCATGCGCGTGATCGGTGCCGGTGACCTCGAGGCCCGCCGCCGAGAGCTTGCCTGCCAGCTCGGAGGCCTTGTAGATCCGCACGTGGCCGCCCTCGACCTCGTGGTACTCGTCCGAGAGCGCCCAGCACACCTTCTCCGGCCAGTAGCGTGGCACCGTCACCGCGGCCAGCCCGCCGGGACGCAGCACACGCACCATCTCGGCGATCGCCGCCTCGTCCGACGGAATGTGTTCGAGGATCTCCGACATCAGCACGACGTCGAAGCTGTTGTCGGCGTAGGGAAGCCGCAACGCGTCGCCGACCTCGGCACGAGCCTTGGCCGCGGCGGGCACCTGGTTTTCGGCCATCATCGCGTCGAACATCTCGGCCACGTCGCCCATGTCGGACTCGGATTGGTCGAACGCGATCACATCCGCGCCACGTCGGAACATCTCGAACGAGTGTCTGCCCTGCCCGGCCCCGATGTCGATCACAGTGGTCTGCGGTCCCACACCCAGCCGGTCGAAATCAACTGTCAGCACGCACTCGTCTCCTCTGTCGTCACCCGATTCAGCACCGTCTGATAGTGCTCGGCGGTCTTCGCGGCCACGGCCGCCCAGCTGTAGCGTTCCTCGACGCGCCGTCGCCCGGCCGCCCCCATCTCGGCACGCAGGTCGGCGTCGTCGAGTAGCCGGCCGATCTCTTGCGCAAGTTTGCCGGAGTCGCTGGGAGGCACCAACCGGGCCGCGGCGCCGTCGGTGCCGACGACTTCGGGGATGGCCCCGGCGCGGGTGGCCACCAGCGGGGTGCCACAGCTCATCGCCTCCACGGCCGGCAACGAGAAACCCTCGTACAACGATGGCACGCAAGCCACTTCGGCCGACGCGAGCAGCTGCGCCATCTCCTCGTCGGACAGTCCCGACACGACCTCGACGCGATCGGCGATCGCCAGGTCGTCGATGAGCGTGGCCGACGGTCCGGCCGGATCGAGTTTGGACACCAGCGTCAGGGTGACGTCACGCTCCGATGCCAGCTTGGCGACCGCCTCGAGGAGATACGACACGCCCTTGAGTGGGGCGTCGGCGCTGGCGACGCAGACGATGCGGCCGGGGATGCGGGAACTCTCGGCGGGCCTGAAGATTTCCGTGTCGACGCCGAGCGGGATGGTGGTGATGCGGCCGGAGGGGATGTCGAAGGCCTTGCGGATGTCGACCTCGCTGCTGCGCGAGACAGTCAGCAATTCGGGGATGCGCCGCGACACCCGGCCCTGCATGCGCAGGAACGAGTGCCAGCGCCAGGCGGTGATCTTTCGCCAGCCCTTGGCCGCTTTCACCGCCAGGGTGCGGTCGCGGGTGATCGGGTGATGGATCGTCGCGATCAGGGGGAAGCCGGCCTTCTGGATCTGCAGCAGTCCGTAGCCGAGGCACTGGTTGTCGTGGACGATGTCGAAGTCGTCGCGCCGGTCGGCGAGCAGCCGGGCCACTCGCAGACTGAAGGTCAGCGGCTCACCGAAGCTCGCCGTCCACATCGAGGACACCTCGAGGGCGTCGATCCAGTCGCGGTACTCCCCGGGCCGCGGCGTGCGGAACGGATCGGGTTCGTCGTAGAGACCGAGGCTGGGCACCTTGGTGAGACTTACACCGGCATCGAGCGCGGCCTGGTCGAGGTCCGGATACGGCTGGCCGGAGAAGATCTCGACCTCGTGACCGAGGAGCGCGAGTTCGCGGCTCAGATGCCGGATGTAGACCCCTTGGCCCCCGCAATGTGGCTTGCTGCGGTAGGAGAGCAGTGCGACGCGCACGTCGTGTACCCCGTTCTTCTCGTGTGGTTGGTCCGCTGGCGGTCGGCGAGGGGACCTCAGCCGGGTTCCGCTTCGGCGGCGCTTTCCAGATCACCGATGTCCACAAGCTTCACACGTCGGCGGCCTGCGGTCTTGCCGGCCGCTCGTTCGACCTGGTCGATGCGCTTCCACCCGGCCAGGTCGATGCGCCGCGCGCCGCGGTCGGCGACCAGTTCGGCGACGTCCTCACGCGAGAGGGTCGGCTCGGGAAGTGCGCCCGCGACGAAGTCGGTGAGCACCGATTCCGCCGTCTCCTGACCGCACAAACGATTCCTCCCGATTCCCCCGGTCGCACCGCGCTTGATCCAGCCGGCGACGTAAAGGCCGGGGATGACGTCACCGCCGGCAGCGGTCTGCACCCGGCCTGCGGTGTTGGGGACCACCGCGTGTCCTTGGTCGAAGGGCAGATCGGTGATCGGTACGCCACGATATCCGATCGCCCGCAACACCAGTCCCGCGTCGATGTCGAAGCGCTCCTCGGTCGGGGTGATGGCGACCTGTTCGGTGCCCGGCGCGTCGGCGTAGACGTTGCGCACCGCGGTCACCGTCGCCACCTTTCCCGTGCCCTTGGTCTCGCCCGCCTCGATGGACAGCGGTGAGCCCAGGAACCGGAACTCGATGCGCCGATTGCCCGGGGTGGCCGGTCGCTGCGAGAACTCGCGGGCGAGCCGGATCTTGGTGGCGATGGTCGAATCGAGCGTGCCGTCGGCCAGCGCCGCCTCGGTCGCCGGATCGAGGGTCAACTCATCCGGTTCGACGATGACGTCGACGCCCTCGACCTCCCCGAGTGCCAGGAACTCGCTGTTGGTGTAGGCCGCCTGCGCGACCCCGCGCCGTCCGAGCAACACCACCTCGGTGATCTTTGAGTCGCGCAGCGCCGCCAGTGCATGGTCGGCGATGTCGGTGCGGGCCAGCTCGTCGGGATCGGTGACGAGGATGCGGGCGACGTCGAGGGCCACGTTGCCGTTGCCGATGACCACCGCGCGCGGTGCCGAGAGATCCACGGCCAGCTCGGCGTAGTCGGGGTGGCCGTTGTACCACGCCACGAATTCGGTGGCGGGCAACGAGTTCGGCAGGTCCTCCCCGTCGATGCCGAGCCGCCGATCGGTGGGGGCGCCGACGGCGTAGATCACCGCGTGGTAGCGCTGCGCCAGCTCGTCGTGACTGATGTGTTTACCCACCTCGACGTCGAGGTGGTAGGTGAAGTTCGTTTTGGTCGCGGTGGCCGAGAACCCGGATTCGACGCCCTTGGTCGCCGCGTGGTCGGGAGCCACGCCTGCCCGCACGAGGCCGTAGGGCGTGGGCAGACGGTCGAACATGTCGACGGCGACCTGCCGGCGGCGGACGAGTTCCTCGGCGGCGTAGAACGCGGCCGGGCCGGCGCCGACGATGGCGATGTGCAGCGGCGCATCGGGCAGTTGCGGCGCCTTCTTCGGCGGCACCAGTCCGCCGTCCACCTCGTGATCGTTGTAGTAGTCGGCGTTGATCTGCAGGTACGGCTCGTCGCGCGGCTCGAGCTGATCGTCGGGGATGATCGCGTCCACCGGGCATTCGTCGATGCAGGCACCGCAATCGATGCACGTCTCCGGATCGATGAACAGCATCTCGGCGGTGAAGAACTCCGGCTCGTCGGGCGTGGGGTGAATACAGTTCACCGGGCACACGGCGACGCACGATGCGTCGTTACAACACGGTCGGGTGATCACATGCGCCATCTGCGGTTTCCTTGCCTCAATCCACCTGGAACGTGTTCTAGTTTTGGGCCTCACTGTATCTTAACCCTGACACACCAGGCGACATGCGAGGACCCGAGTGAGCACTTCTGCCCAACCCGACGCACCCCGGCCGGAAACGACTTCCCCCGCGGCCTTCGATCCGTTGCCCGCTCGCAAGGATGGCGCACGCCACTTCGAGGCCGGCTACCGGATCCGCACCGGTGACGTGGACCAGCAGATGCGGGTCCGTCTCGACGCCGTCGCCCGCTATCTGCAGGACGTCGCCAACGACAACATCGACGCCACCGACTTCGGCGACACCGACCCCTTCTGGATCGTGCGGCGCACCGTCATCGACGTCATCCGGCCGTTCTCGTGGCCGGCCGCGATCACCGCACAGCGGTGGTGCGGTGCGCTCTCGACACGCTGGACCAATATGCGGGTGCGGCTGACCGCCGAGCACGAGACCAACCGATTCAATCCGCAACCGCGGCCCGCGGGACTGATCGAGACCGAGGCCTTCTGGATCAACGTCAACGATCTCGGGATGCCGTCACGCCTGTCCGATGAGGCCTTCGAGATGCTCTCGTCGATGACCGACGTGCACCGGCTGCGGTGGAAGCCGATGAACCCCGAGACCGCACCGGCCCCCGAACTGCTCGACCTCCCCGATCGCGAACATGTCCTGCGCAGTACCGATTTCGACCCGTTCAAACATCTGAACAACGCCGCGTACCTCGAGGCGATCGAAGACGAGCTCATCGACCATCCGGATCTGATCGACGGTCCGCATCGCACGGTGATCGAGTATCTGCGCCCGATCGTGCCGGGCACGCCCCTCACGCTGCGCCGCGTTCGCGAACCCGATCGGCTCCTGGTGTGGATGATGGTGCCCGCAGGCGAAGACGCTCCCGGCGAGTTGCGCGTCGCGGCAACGGTGTCGGTGACTCGCGGTGACCTCAGGACCAGCGCAACCTCATGATCTGACCGTTCTCGGACGTCGCGACCACCGTGTCACGCTGACCGGGGACGGCCGCGAGCGCGCTCAGCGGCACCCCGACCGTCGACGAACACACTTGGCGGGAGCGCAGATTCACGAAATGGAGCTGACCGGTCGTCGATGCGACGGCAAGGGTGGTGTCATCGAGGGCGACGAGATCGTCGAGAATGCCCGGCAGTGGCGCGGTGAGGTCGGCGGCGGGCGTCACGGCCGCGGGATTCGCGATCGGTACCCGCAGCACCCGCCCGGTGAGGCTGGTCGTCATCGTCAGGTACAGATCGTCGCCCACCGCGACCAGACCATTGGCGGACGTTCCGTTCACGGTCGCCGTCGGGGCGAGATTCTTGGGTGCGCGCGACGACCATGGTTCGTCGATGTGCCCGTCAGGCCGCAGTCGTAGGACGCCGAGCGCCCCGTCGGCCACATACACGGCGCCGTGCGCGTCGATGGCCAACCCGTTGGGCATCCCGAGCCCGGCGGCGAAGGTCCGGGCGATCGGTGCGCGCGACTGCGGATCGAAGCGCACCACGGATCCGGTTCGCGGCGCGCCGGGAATCATATTGGCCGTCGTATCGCCCGAGGTGACATACAGCAGACCGTCGGGGCCCTGCCGGATCGAGCCGGGCGCGCGCACCGCGATCGATTCGGTTCGTCGACCGGACGCGTCGTAGCGTTCGACGACGTCACCGAACGTGCGCGACACCCAGATCGATCCGTCGGTGACGAGGACGTTCTCGGCCCAGCCGTCGACGCCGGAACCCGGAACGAGGGTCTCGGCGTGTACCACCGGACACGACGCGGCTTCCGCGCGCGCCGATGCGGTCCATCCGCCGAGCGCCGCCGCGAGCACGGCCCCGATCGTAATCCCCGTCCGTGCAACTCCGAACACCGATTCACCCCTCGCCGAGGCGAACTCACTGTCCGCCGTTGAGCACCAATTGCATCAATTTGGTCGGCGCAACACACGGGTCCTGCGCGGCCCCGCCGCCCACCGGCTCCACCCAGAACGTGTAGATGCCGCGACTGGGTGCGCGCGTCGTCACCCCGCAGACTCCGGGCCGACGGGCCTGGGTCTGGGTGAATGCAGCCTGACTTGCGATCTTGATGTTCTCGGTATCGTAGCCGAGCCGTTTGGCGGTGTCCTTCTCGACGTTGACACTGCCCCACTCGAACCAGTTGAAGGTGACGTACGCGGCGACCGGCCCGTCGACGTACCAGCGGCAGTTCGCGCCGAAGAAGATGGCCTCCGCACTTGTCCCGCCGACCGCCTTGGCCACCTGGTCGGTCCGCAGGATCTGGCATTCCAGCGTGAGCTCATCGTATTGATCGGTGTCGACATTGCCGGACCCGCTGCCCTGGGAGTCGGCCTGCTGCACCGACAATGGCTGGCCGTCGACCGACCGCGAACACGCGGCGGCAAGGGTGACGACGAGCATCACCATCACCACTATCAGCGTCCGCCGCCGTGCCGATGAGCGCGTATGGCGCGCGCCGGCGGTCATTTCGCCCGCTCGATCGACAGAGTCGAGAGCTGGCGCGCGGCATTGCAGATGGCGCCGGGATCGCTCGGCGGGGTACCTGCGGGCGGGCTACCGGGGGGCGGGGAGCCTGCTGATGGCGTACCGGCGCTCACCGACCATTCGAAGAAGTCGGCACCGAACTCGATCCCGATCTCGCAGATACCCTCATCGGAGGCGATGAATCCCTTGTGCCCGTTGAGATCGATGTCTTCGATCGATGCGCGCGAGAGTTGTTCGGTGCCGCGTTCCCGTCCGATCGGCGAGCCCCGATACCAGTTGAACGATGCGACCGCCCCGGTGCGGCTGGGGCCCGTACTCCACTCGCACACCGACGGATTGTCGACAGCGAGCTTCAGGGCGCCGAAGTTGGTGATCCGCGAGACCTCGTCGGTGCTCACGCCGCCGCACTCCCCGAAGAAGGGACCGGCGCCCGCCGGTCCCGGAGCCTCCGGGGTATGACGGGCGGCCGGGGTCTGGTCATCGGAATTCGATGAGCACGCCGTCGCCCCCACGATGACGACCGACAGAATCGCGGCCAGCGCGAGAAGGGCTGTGCCGCCGCGGAATTTCTCGAGGTCGCGGCGCTCACGCTTGGTGGGTCGGCCGGCGCCGCGATCGCGCCGGGGCACACCGGCGACGAGTTCCCGCGGGGGTGGGGGCGGGCTGTGGTCGATGTAGCACTCTGCCGCGGCCGGCGCGGACACGCGTTTGCTGATCACCTTGGTGACCTCGACGACGCGTTCGTGGCCCGCGAGCCGGACCTGCACCCGATCGCCGACCGCCACCTGTTGGGCGGGCTTGGCACTGGTGTCGTTGACGCGCACGTGGCCGCCGCGGCAGGCGGCACCGGCCGCCGATCGGGTCTTGGTGAGGCGGACCGCCCAGATCCAGCTGTCGACGCGAGTGGACGCCACGGTCAGCGAACCTCTCGGGGACTGCAGTGATCCTGCCGGGGGTACTGATCCTGCCGGGGGTAGTGATCCTGCCGGGGGCGGGGCGACATCGGCATACCTACTTCTGCCGCGTCAGCGCGTAGTAGCCACCGCCGATCGCGGCGATCGCGAAAATGATGGCCAGCCATTCGATCCCGAACACCCAGAGCAGAACGAAGATCGCGATACCCGGCGAGACGGCGACAAGGCTCATCACCGGATGCTGCCGCACCACCTGACTGACGGCTTTGCTCTTGTTCGGATCAATGGCCATGACGGCGGGCTCCTTGTCGGCGAGTTGCCTCACCCACTGTATCGAACTGCTGCGACGCCACCACCAAGGCGAAGAACCCTGCCCGTCAGCCGGCCGTGGCGACCGTCCGGGTATTACCTGTCGTGACCTCGTCCGAGCCACCGGCAGAACCGTCGCCCGGCGTGGGCGCCGGAGATGACGGAGCGGATGCCGTCGACGTCGGTTGCGCTGGGTGCGGTGTCGAGGCCGGCGGTGTCGAGGACTGCGGTGTCGAGGCCTGCGGTGTCGAGGACTGCGGTGTCGAGGACTGCAGGACCGTGTCCGCGACGCGCGACGACCGCATCACCGCGGTGGCCGGGGCGGTGGCACTGCCCGGCGTGATCGGCGCGAGTCCGAACGGCAGTGCGCTCTTGGGAACCGTGACGGCCGGGGCGAGCTTCGACGTGTCGAGCGCGCCGCCGGAGATGTGCGGCAGCGCCAGGCCGTTGGGGCGGTCGGCGCCGTCGATATGGGCCGTCGGGAAGATCGTGATCGTCGACCCGAGCCAGTCGATCGTGATCGGCGCCGACAGACCGTAGTCGCTCGTCAGCGCGAGGATCGAATCGCCGCCGAGCGAAAGCCGGGCGACGTCCTTGCTGAGGGTGAAACCCTGCCCGTGGAGAAGCTTCCCCAGTGCGGTCGTCAGCACTGTCGCCGGGTCGAACACGACGGCAGTGGGGTCGGTCAGCGCGAGTTGCAGCTGCGGAATGCGCTGCAGCTGATCGAGTTTGACGTCGAAGGTACCCAGGACGTTCGCACACGCGCCGACGTTCTCGGCATACGCCGCGGCAAGCGCGCCATAACAGTTCACCTGAGTGATCGCCGGTATCGCCCCAACGCGGCTGGTGAACAGCTTGACCGGGATCTCACTCGTCGTCCACGCATCGGCCATCCCGATGACCGCGAACGCATACGCCGTCCGGCCGTCGCTCGCGCCGGCCGTGGCGAGGCTCAGCGGGAGATAAGAGATCGCGGTCGCCTGCCCACCACCCGAGGCGAGGGCGAACTGGAAGCCGTCGCCGATGACCTTCGCCGCACCTACGGGGAGCGGGGCGTTCGGTAGCGCCGGAACGAGTTCGATAGCGGTCGGAAGCACCACGGCCACACCGACTCCCATCGATCCGGTGCAGTCGGCACCGCCGTCGTGCGGTCCGCCGTCGGAGTCGGCGGCACAGAGATCCAGCCGCCACTGCTTGGCGAGGTCTTGCGAGAGCTTGTTGTTCGCCAGCGCGGCGATCACGTCGCCGAGGCTGCCGGTGGGGCTCGGCACCGCCACCGCCTGCGCCTGCCCCTCCCCCATCGTCATGCCGAGACCGATCGCGAGGACCGACAGCAGCGCGACGGCGGCCGTCCCGAAACGCATGCGCCGCCGTGGGTGTTCGTGACGCATCGACGCAATGGCCATCTGCCGACCTCTCTCACCTGAACAAAAACTGAGAGGAGTCAACCACGAATAACCGTCGGCGTGCACGGAATGCGCGGTCACGTCACGCCGACGATCCCATCGACTCCACGGATTGGTGAATCCGTTGTGCCGCAGTGGCCGTGCCGACCCCGACGGGCACCGCACCGACCGCCTCGGACAACCCCCGCGGCGACATGCCGCTGGCGATCGTCTCGTGTTCGCCGATGACATAGGTCTCATGCCAGATGCCAACCGCGTTCGTATCGGCGAAACGCTTGGTGAAGCGCCGCCACGCCGGGAGATGCGGAGCCGCGCCGTCGGCGGCGAAGCGTCGGACATCCTCGGCCGAACGCCAGTAGGACACCACCATGATCGACGAACCGAGGTACAACCTGGCCGACAGCAGCCCGGTCTCCGCATTCGCCTTGAGATACCAGAGCATTCGCGGCATGGCGAGGAAGACCGACAGCCACGCGCGCGGATGCCGGAGTCGCGGCAGGGTCATCCCGATGAGGAATAGTGCCGTCCCGTCGGGCGGGGCTTGGTTGGTGAAACGACGCGCTTCGGACTCGACCATCATCAGCTCCCTTGTTGTGCAACATCATGGTTTTGTAACACTGTTATGAAACGATGTTATGGAACGATGGGAGACATGGCAAGACCTCGGATCCACGATGCCGATCTCCGCGAACGCCTCATCGACGTCGCCATCGAGATCGTGGGGTCCAAAGGCCTCGGCGCACTGTCGGTCCGCACCGCCGCGCAGGGCGCCTCGACGTCGACCACGGCGGTGTACTCGCTCTTCGGAAGCAAGGACGAGTTGACCCGCGCGGTTCTCGTCCGCGCCTTCCGGAGGTTCAGCACCGCCCAGCGTGCCGCCCTCGACGCGCGCACCGGCGAGCCCCTCGTGGATCTCGGCGTCGCCTATGTCGGCTGGGCGCTGGCGAACCCGCGTCTGTACGAGCTCATGTTCGGCCTGACCGCCGTCGGCATCGAACCGAGTCCAGAGACCAGCGCCGCCGGCGTCGAGGCCTTCACCCCACTACATGACGCGGTGTGCCAGGCCATCGAGTCGGGCACCTTTCGCCGCGCCGACCCGATGACGGTCGCGGCATCGTTGTGGTCACAGGTCCACGGCGCGGCCTTGCTGCTGCTCGCCGGCCTCTTCCCCGAAAGCGCCGACCCCGCGCTCGCGATCGGCGCCATCGTCGACGGGTGGCGCGCCGCGCCCCGCTGAGATCGATACGGACACAGCAGTGCCCCGGAATTCGATGGCGAACCACGGCAACAGGTTCGTTGGTGTCCGGACACCTCGTATCACCAGCCGGGATAGGGTCAGACGCATGGCAGGTCACCGCATGCGTTTTGACCCGATCGCCGAGGCCAAGGCGAACTGGACCGCCGCCGGATGGGGCGACGTCTCCGATGGGATGGTCGCGGTCACATCCGTGATGCGCGCCCACCAGATCCTGCTGGCGCGTGTCGAGAGCGCCTTGCGGCCCTACGATCTGACGTTCTCGCGGTTCGAATTGCTTCGGCTGCTGGCCTTCTCGCGACAGGGCGCGCTCCCCATCACCAAGGCCAGCGATCGCCTACAGGTCCACGTCACCAGCGTCACGCACGCGATCCGGCGACTCGACGAAGCGGGGCTCGTGCGGCGGCTCCCCCACCCCACCGATGGCCGCACCACCTTGGTGGAGATCACCGAACTCGGCCGCACCACCGTCGAGGACGCGACCGCCACTCTCAATCGCGAGGTGTTCGCCGACGTCGGGATGGACGGCGACGAGATCGGCGGTCTCGTCGGCGCAATCCAGTCACTGCGCCACCACGCCGGGGACTTCTGAGCCTGGTCTGGTCGCCTTCCAACCGATCAGTATGACGTTTCCCCCGGAATCCGGGGGAAACGTCATACTGATCACGCTGATCTCGCGGACGACGAGCGCAGGGCGGCCGCGATCTCCGCGGCGACCTGGTCGGGTCGGTCGACGAGGTCGGCCCACGTGTAATTGAGGACATGCCAGCCATTGCGCATCAGCGCGTTGCGTTTGGTGCGATCCCGCTGAAAGGCGGCGGCGTCGCGATGATAGGCGAAGCCGTCGATCTCCACCGCGACCTTCCGGTCGGGAAATGCGAAGTCGATCACGTACCCGCAGGCCGGCAGGTTCGCCACCCAGCCGGAAATCCCTGCCGCACGCAAGATTCGCACGGTGAGCCGCTCGGCTTCCGAACGGGCACCGTCGCCGATGAGCCTCAGGTAGGCCGATGCCTTGCCTGCGCCATGTCGCTTCGGGTAGCGGGCGTGAACGTCGGCGAGGGTCTCCGGCGTCACGCGCCCCGACAGCAATGCCGAGTCCATGAAGGACAGCCCCAGAACGAGTGACGCTTCGAGCACGGTGAGATCCGCCGCCGTCGTCCGAAGTCCGTCACGCACGACGACGTCCTCGTCATCGAGTTCGCGATAGCGGCTCACCGCAGTCGCCGACGATCGGCGGGCACGGCCCCGGGTCTGAGTGAATACCAGGTGTTTTCGCGGTTCCTCGGAGCACAGGCCGAGCCACCACGCTGCCGCCGCGCCACCCAGAACCGCATTCTTGTGCACCGAGAGCACCGCGATCCGCGCCTGTGCCCGAGCGCCCCTGGGGTGGCCGGCGACGAGGTGGACGCCGTGTGCCACCTCGGTCCATGCGCCCGACGCCATGCGTCGCGCGATGGCCGACTCGCTGACGCCGCAGTCGAGCGCTTCCCTGGTGGTGAACACGCCGTCACGACGCACCGACAACTCGTGTATGTCCATGGCGATTGGACGCGAGCCGAGCGTGTCCGGTTCCATCGTCGGCAGCGTGATCAGTATGACGTTTCCCCCGGATTCCGGGGGAAACGTCATACTGATCGGACGGCTCAGCGCAGGGTGTCGATGATCGCCGAGAAGTCGAGGTCCGAATGCTGCTCGGCGAACGCCCGATACAGTTGCGCGGCATGGGTTCCCAGCGGGGCGCGGGCACCCGTGTCGGCGACGGCGTCCATCGCCAGGCCGAGGTCCTTGTTCATCAGCGCCGTCGCGAAACCGGGCCGGAAATCGTTGTTGGCCGGCGACGTCGGCGCGGGTCCCGGTACCGGACAGTTGCTCTCGATGGCCCAGCAGTTGCCGGTCGCGCCGGTCACCACGTCGTAGAGCGCCTGATCGGACAGTCCGAGTCTCTGGGCCAGGACGAACGCCTCACCCACCGCGATCTGCTGCACGGCCAGCAACATGTTGTTGCACACCTTGGCCGCCTGCCCGGCGCCGGGCTCGCCGCAGTGGATGATCTTGCCCGCCATCGGGTCCAGCGTGGTCCGAGCCGCACTGAACGCGTCCTCGCTGCCGCCGACCATGAAGGCCAGGGTGCCTGCGGTCGCGCCCTTGACCCCTCCCGACACCGGGGCATCGACCTGCGCGAAACCCTCGGCGGCGGCCTGCTCGTGGACCTCACGCGCGTCGGCCACCGAGATCGTCGACGAGTCGATCAACAGCGCACCGGTCGCCGTGGCCGGCAGGATCTCCTCGTAGACCTTCTTGACGATGGCCCCGCTCGGCAGCATCGTGATCACCACCTGCGCCACCGAGACGGCCTCGACCGCTGTCGGGAAGGTCTCGATCCCGTTGCGCCGGGCTAGTTCCGCCGCTTCCGGCACCGGGTCGAAACCATGCACCGTGTGCCCGGCCCCTACCAGGTTCACGGCCATCGGGCCGCCCATGTTGCCCAGTCCCAGAAAGGCGATCGTCGTCATTGTCACATCTCCTCAGGTGCAGACTCGCTGCGTGTCAATTCTGTCGGTACCGGCCGGCGATGGAACGACCCACCACGACGCGCATGATCTCGTTGGTCCCTTCCAGGATGCGGTGCACGCGGAGATCCCGGACGATTTTCTCGATTCCGTACTCGGCCAGATAGCCGTAGCCGCCGTGCAACTGCAATGCCTGATCGGCGACGGTGAAACAGGCATCGGTGACATGGCGTTTCGCCATCGCGCACTGCTCGACCTTGTCCGGGCTCCCGGCGTCGAGAGCGGCGGCCGCATGCCACAACATCAGCCGTGAACTCTGCAGCGAGGTCGCCATGTCGGCGAGGGTGAACCGGATGGTCGGCTCGTCGAGCAGTACCGATCCGAATGCCTTTCGCGACGCCACGTAGCTCGCCGCCTTGTCGAAGGCGGCCTGTGCGCCGCCCAGTGACGACGCCGCGATGTTCAGCCGGCCGCCGTTGAGTCCGTTCATCGCGATGCCGAAACCGATCCCCTCCTGCCCGCTGAGGAGGTTGCCCGCGGGTACCCGTACCCCGTCGAGGACGACCTGCGCCGTCGGCTGCGCATGCCAGCCCATCTTGTGTTCCTGGGCACCGAAACCCAGTCCCGGCGTGCCCTTCTCGACGAGGAACGTCGAGATACCCTTGGGCCCGGGGGCGCCGGTGCGCGCCATCACGACGTACAGATCCGAGGTCCCGGCGCCGGAGATGAACTGCTTGACGCCGGTGAGTACATAATCGTCACCGACGCGCTCGGCACGTGTGGTCAGCGCCGCGGCGTCCGATCCCGCACCGGGCTCGGTGAGGCAGTAACTGGCCACCGTGTCCATACTCGCCAGCCGCGGCACCCAGTGCGCGCGTTGCTCGGTGGTGCCGTACTCGTCGACCATCCACGTACACATGTTGTGGATCGACAGGAACGCCGCGACCGCCGGGTCCGCGTAGGCGAGTTGCTGAAAGATGCGCACCCCGTCCAGCCGGCGCAACCCGCTGCCGCCGACGTCCTCGGCACAGTAGATCGCCCCCATGCCCAGCCGCGCCGCCTCACGCAGCTCCGTCACCGGAAAGTGATGCGCCGCATCCCATTCGAGCGCGTGTGGCGCAAGTCGTTTCGCAGCGAAGTCGGCCGCGGTCTCGACGATCACCCGTTCGTCGGCGTCAAGACCGGAATCCACGAAGGTCGTCATCGACGCTCAGTCCATCGTCGGGATGACGAATTCGGCGCGGCCGTCATACTCGGCGCCCGCCGAATCCTTGATTCCCGACGGCCAGCGTGTGGTGACGGTCTTGGTCTTGGTGTAGAACTCGATCGACGCCGGGCCGTGCTGGTTGAGGTCGCCGAATCCCGAGCGCTTCCAGCCGCCAAAAGTGTAGTAGGCCACCGGAACCGGGATCGGTACGTTGACGCCGACCATGCCGACCTCGACGCGCGCGGTGAAATCGCGGGCCGCGTCGCCGTCGCGGGTGAAGATCGCGACCCCGTTACCGTACTGGTGCTCCGAGGCCAGCGCCAGTGCCTCCTCGTAGTCGCCGGCACGCACGACGGCGAGCACCGGACCGAAGATCTCGTCGGTGTAGATCGACATGTCCTTGGTGACGTGGTCGAACAGGGTCGGTCCGAGGAAGAAGCCGTTCGACAGGTCATCGTCGCCGAAGGTCTGTTCGTCGCTGGTGCGTTCGCGACCGTCGACGACGAGTTCGGCACCCTCCTCGATGCCCTTGCCGATGTAGTGGCGGACCCGCTCGAGTGCGGCCGCGCTCACCAGCGGCCCGTAATCGGCCTTCGGGTCCAGGGAATGCCCGACCCGCAGGGCGTTCACCTTGTCGACGAGCTTGGCGCGCAACCGTTCTGCGGTCTGCTCCCCGACCGGCACCGCCACACTGATCGCCATACAACGTTCACCGGCGCTGCCGTATCCGGCGCCGATCAACGCGTCGACGGCCTGGTCGAGATCGGCGTCGGGCATGATGATCATGTGGTTCTTCGCTCCACCGAAGCACTGCGAGCGTTTGCCGTTGGCGGCGGCGGTCGAGTAGATGTACTCGGCGATGTCGGAGCTGCCGACAAAACCCAGGGCCTTGACGTCGGGATGGGTCAGCAGCGCGTCGACCGCCTCCTTGTCGCCGTGGACCACCTGAAAGACTCCGTCGGGAAGTCCTGCCTCACTGAACAATTCGGCCAGCCGCACCGGCACCGACGGGTCCCGCTCGCTGGGTTTGAGGATGAACGCGTTGCCGCAGGCCAATGCCGGACCGGCCTTCCACAGCGGGATCATCGCGGGGAAGTTGAACGGCGTGATGCCCGCGACCACACCGAGCGGCTGCCGGATCGAGTGCACATCGATCCCCGACCCCGCACCTTCGGTGAATCCGCCCTTGATCAGATGCGGGATGCCGATGGCGAATTCGATGACTTCGATACCGCGCTGGATGTCGCCGAGCGCGTCGGCGTGGGTCTTGCCGTGCTCGAGCGACAGCGTGGTCGCGATCTCGTCGGCGTGCTGGTTGACCAGGTCGACAAAGCGCATGAGCACCCGGGCGCGTCGCTGCGGATTCCACGCGGCCCATTCCTTCTGCGCCGCCGTGGCCGTGGCGACCGCCGTGGCGACGTCGTCGGCGCTCGCCAACGGAACCTGCGCGACGACGGCACCGGTACTCGGGTTGAAGACGTCGGCGAAGCGGCCGCCCTCGGCGGTCACCTTTGCGCCGTCGAGGTAGTGCGGGATGGACGGGGTAGAGGTCGGGCTGGCCACGCGATCACCTGGACTTCGGCTCGGGGGTGCGGAACATTTCCAATACTAGGATATCCTAGTAATTGCGCAAGGCCCGGATTCCGACAGGCAGTGCCCCGCGTCATAGCCCTCGATGACCAGCGCGAGTTAGGCTAGCCTTGCATCCCTTGCGAAGGAGGCTTCCATGTCCGTCGTCATCCTCTACGGCACCGAAACCGGCACGAGTGAGCTGGTCGCCGACGCCATAGCCGACGTCCTGGCAGCCGATGTCTTGGCAGCCGACGTTCGGGCCACCGACGTTCTGGTCACCGCCCACGATCCGGCGATCTACGACATGAGCGAGTTCGCGGTGGCAGACCTCGACCCCGCGGACTTCTTGGTGGTCGTCTGCTCGACGTCGGGTTCGGGCGATCTGCCGATGGGCGCCGAGCCATTCGCCGACGAACTCGAGGCGCTCGCCCCCGATCTGTCCGGCCTGCGTTTCGCGGTGTTCGGCCTCGGCGACATGGTCTACGGCGAGACGTTCAATCTCGGTGGCGAGCTGATGGCCGAGAAGCTCGTCGCGCGCGGCGCGACCCAGGTGGGCGAGCACGCCCGCCACGACAACTCGTCGGGGATCAGGCCGAGCGTGATGGCCGCGCAGTGGGCCCGGAATCTGATCCCGGTGATCGATCCGGCAAACGTCTGACCTGATCACCGTCGAAGTCACTGCCGGGTCCGGGCGCCTGGGCGGGCAACGTGCCGCAGCGCACGGCCGCCTCCTTCGCGAGCTCCACGACCGAACGGATCATGACGGCGAGGACGACACCGAGGAACAGCGCCGTCGTCGTCGACACCTTGAGGTTCTCGCCGAGCAGCACCACGCCCAACGCCATCGCGACGGCGGGCTCCATCACGTTCATCGCCGGAAACGACGTCTGCAGATCGCCTGCGCCGAAGCCCCTCTGCTGGACCACCACCGCCCCCGTCGCCACCACCACGAACAGGTAGAGCTCTGGGTGGACGAACAGATGCGCCGGATGGTTGATCAGCTGATAGACGATGGTCTTGATGAGCAGCGCCGATACCCCGAACAATGTGCCGGCGGCGAGCCCGTAGAACAACGCCCGATAGTGCGGTGTCGACCGCTCGGCGCAGATCACGCACGCCACGATCACGCCGATGACCGCCGCGACGGTCGCCCAGACGACCAGGTCGTGGGGCCGCCGCACCGAGGGCTCGGGACGCGCGATGAGCAGGAACGTCGCCACGCAGACCACGAGCACCGCGCCCCACGCCCACTCCCGACGCGCCGGGTGCCGCCGGTCGGCCCACGCCTCGAGCGGTAAGGCGAACAGCACCGCGAGGACGACGAGGGGTTGCACCAGCAGGATCGATCCGAGTCCGAGCGCCGCGGCCTGCAGCGCGAAACCCACCACGGCGATCGACGCCCCGACCCACCAGCCACGAGTGATCGCACCCGAGGCCCGGGACGCGCGCTGCCGCTGCACGGTCCCGCCGGCGATCAACAGCGCCGCGAGAACCGCGAGGAGCGCGGGAACCCAGGAATGCACGTGCCCAGGCTACGGTGTGGCTACCCGCCCGGCGAGGTATACACGTCGTAGGTTGGAACCATGCGGTTGCGACCAGACCTCGAAATCCTCGCGACGCTCGATGTGACCACGATCGAAGCCGTGTGTACCGACGCCTCCCTCATCACACATGTGATCTCCGAGTGCCTCGATGAGGCAGCCGAACTCGACGACCTCGCAGAGCACGCCGACGGCGACGGCGGCGGCGACGGGGACGATGGGGACGAGCACTCCGAACTCGCCTGTTTCTACCGGCAGGAGGCCGCGGCCTGGCGGGCGACGGCCCAGGTCCTGGCCGCGGCACAGCGGCCCCGGACCTCGGCCCGCGCCGGCGTGGCATGAGCGACGGTTCACCGGCCCGCACGCTGATCCTGATGCGGCACGGCAAGTCCGGATACCCGCCCGGTGTCGGAGATCACGAACGCCCGCTCGCCGAACGCGGGCGCCGCGAGGCCGCACTCGCCGGCCGCTGGATGGCCGACGAGGGGCTGCGCATCGACGCCGTGCTGTGCTCGACGGCCACCCGTACCCGCGAAACCCTCGAACGCACCGGGTTCTCCGCGCCGGCCGTCTACCTCGACGACATCTACGGCGGCAGCGCCTTCGACGTCCTCGAATCGATCCGCATCCACGCCCCCGCCGACGCGCGATGCCTGTTGATCGTCGGCCACGAACCGGGGATGCCGGCCACCGCACTGACCCTTGACCCGGACGGCGAGATCGAGCGCTTCCCGACATCGGCGTACGCGATCGTGCGGGTCGGCGCGCCGTGGCGGGACATCGGCCTCGAGTACGACCCCGACGCGCACATCGTCGGTCTCCGGGTCCCGCGGCCGCCGTCATCGGGTGACCGTCCCGACCACTGACTCCGGTGGTCGGGACACCGATGGGTAAGATCCCAAGAGTCCATTTCGTCTAGGGTTCGCAGGAGAGTAGATGCGGCGCAGTGTCGCCGAGCGGCGCCGGCTTACGATCGAGGCCACTCTGCGGGTCATCGCGACCGAAGGGGTCGAGAGCGCCACCACGCGGCGTATCGCCGAGGAGGCAGGCGTCCCGCAATCGGGTTTGTTCTACGCGTTCGACAGTCGCGACGCGCTGCTCGCGGCGGCCGCCGAATACGGCATCAACGAGGAGCTCGACGCACTCACCGAGCGGGTGCGTTCACTCGAGGAACTGTCGAGTACCTCGTCGCTCGATCCGGCCGAGGTACTCCGCGCCGGTTTCGAGACATTTGCCGGAGACGTCGTCGGCAATGCCACGCGCGAGCACGCACTCATCTCGCTGGGGCTGTTCGCCCGCCGGACGCCGGGCCTGGAATCGCTGGCCCGGTATCTGTATTCGCGCTACACCGAACTGGTCGTCCGCATGCTGCGCGAGGGTGCCCGGCTGGGCGGGTTCCGTTGGACGGTGCCCGAAGAGGAGCTGGCGCCGGCCGTCGTCGCAGTGTCCGACGGGCTCACCCTCGGTTATGTGATGACGGGCGACACCGTGTCGGTGGAGCGCACGACCGATGCGTTCGTGCGCATGTTGCTCACCTATGTCGTCAATTGACCGACCTCACCCGACTGACGTCAACTGACCGAGCAGCGGCGACACCGGCGAGACCGGCACGCACGGGACCGGCCGCGGGTGTGCGGGGTCGAGGGCATTGAGCACCAGCGCCGCGGACCGCGGGTTCGCCACGATCGACAGATGGTCGGAGTGGTCGGCCGGGCAGCCGTCCTGCACAACGATGTTGGTGGCGCTTGTACTCGTGCCTGCCGGGCCGGCCAGGATGCCGACGTCGTACGGGGTCACGATCTCGTCGTCGCGGGTGACGATGTTCGTGTAGCGGACGCCGGGCAGATACGGCGTGGGTTG
Source organism: Gordonia sp. DT30 (assembly GCF_049844915.1). Lineage (NCBI taxonomy): Bacteria > Bacillati > Actinomycetota > Actinomycetes > Mycobacteriales > Gordoniaceae > Gordonia > Gordonia sp. DT30. Next base: position 45,329 of record NZ_JBNCLY010000008.1, read on the forward strand.
GCGCACTGCCTGGTTGAAGTCGCGATCCGTTGGCGCCGGCCGGCATTCGGGGCAGGCCGGGCGCTCGGGCGCCGGTATGCCCAGGCGCGCACGGAATGCCGCAATGGTCTCACCGCGCACATCGTCGTCGTCGGGCCCTTGGCGCCAGTACGGTGCCAGCGACACGTAGTGGGCGACGTGACCGCGACCGCCGAGGTATTTCATCCAGTACGTCGGGATCTCGGTGCCCAGGGAATGCCCGACGATGTCGACCTGCTCGCTGCCGGTCGCCTGCCGCACCCGGTCGATGAATTCCTTGAGCTGCCAAGCACTGTCGGGTTTGGGCCCGAGACCACCGAGCGCCGACACCGGCCAGACCGTGCCCAGCGCTCCGTAGGTCGGGGCGAATACGCAGTAGCCCGCATTGGCCAGGACCGGCGCCAGGGTGGCCCAATTCGTCTGTCTGCCACCACCACTGCCGTGGACGAGGATCACCGGCCGCGGATGCGCCGCCGATCCTCGGCACGAATAGTCGTTGGTGCCGGGCAACGATCCGCCGGGGTGGGCGAGTTCGGCAGAGATTCCGGCCAGGAAGTCGTAGCGTACCGGCAGCGGCGGGCTGGATGATGCCGCCGGTGCCGCGGGTGCCGTCCCGGCGTTGCACCACAACGCGCCCGCGACCGTGAGCACCATGGCGAACACCATGGTCGCGGTGCGTAACCCAGAGCGCGCAAAGTGAGTCCGGCGGCGGTGATGACGTTCGAGCGGCACATCTCACGGTAACGCGTGAGCGGCACGGGTGAACAGGGTCAGACGAGGTCGAGGCGCACGCCGAGCAGTCGGATCGGCCGGCCCTGCTCGAACTTCTGCAGCAATTCGTCGACGACGGGCGTGATGATCGCGGCGTCGGTGGTCGGCGCCGGCAGCTTGCGCGACTTGGTGCGGGTGTAGAAGGTGGTGGTCCGCACGGTGACCGCCACCCGAAACGCCACGCGTCCTTCCGCGACCACCTGGGTGAGGAGTTCGTCGGTGAGTGCCGCGGCCGCCGCACTGATGTCGTCCATCGCGGTGAGGTCGGCGGCGAAGGTCCGCGACTTCGAGTGGGATTTGGCCACGAATGGTTCGGCGGTGATGGTGGCATCGCCCCCGCCACGACACAGGACGTATAGCCAATTACCTTGATGCGGACCGAATCTCGCGATGAGGTCGTCGCGGGGCGTGGCGATGAGATCGTTGACGGTGGCGATCCCCATCTCGGCGAGTTTGTCTGCGGTCCGCGGTCCGACGCTCCACAGGTCGCGCGTCGGAGCATCGCCCATGAGCGCGAGCCAGTTACGGTCGTCGAGCAGGAACACCCCGCCCGCCGACTCGTCGCGTTTGGCAAATCCGGTGGCCATCTTCGCGCGTTGCTTGTTGTCGCTGATGCCGACCCGGCACGACAGCACGCTGCGCTCGAACACCTGCGCCCGCAGGCCCTTCGCGACGTCGGTGATCAGGCTGTCGGACCCGGTCGCCACCCCCGCGTAGGCCTCGTCCCATCCCCATACCTCGATCGGATGGCCCGACTCCCGCAAGGTTTCCATGACCTGCGCAGAGGCCACATCGTAGGCCGCCATGTCGAGTGGCAGGTACACCGCGTCGGGCATCTTGCGATACGCCGCGCGCAGCGGCATCCCGGCTCGCACGCCCACTGCCCGGGCCTCATAGGACGCACACGTGACCACCTTGCGCGCCTCGGCGGGATCGCCGTTGCCGCCGACGATCACCGGCACCCCGGTGAGCTCCGGGCTGCGCAGTCGCTCCACCGCGACCTGAAATTGATCGAGATCGATATGGAGAAGCCACCGATAGCGTTGCGTCCTCGGCGCGCTCACATCGGTCACGATACCGCCGGCGCAGCGCCCGCGGTCAGCTCTCGCTCAGACCGAACCCGCCAGACTCAGCCCGGCCTGATCGCAGGCCAGCGCAAGGGAATGGCGGTTGTAGCGCAGCAGCGTCAGATCCGAGGTGCCCTCGGCCAGCCGCAAATCGCCGGTGGCGGGCAGGCGTTTCTCGTCGGGTACCGAGAAGAACGACGCCGCCTTGCTGACGGTGATCTCCAACCAGGACCGCTGCGAGCTCGAGAATGCCGGGACCAGTTGGGCGAGAACCTGTTTCATCATTGCTCGGTCACGATGCAGGGGTGGCGGTACCAGATTCAACGAACGCGAGGCGGTGGCGACGTCCGTGGGATCACTCAACGTGTGCGCGGCAACCAGCAGAAAGGCAAGTCGCACCAGGTCACTGCGGACAGGATGGCCGGACCTGCTCGCATCCGAGAGCAGAAACCCCTGTGCCCGCACCGGGAGTGCGCCGGCCACACCGCGCAGCGAGGCGCCGGCCTCGCCGTCCCCGGCGCACTCGCGCAGCATGTCCGCGAGAACATCACTGGTACGCAGATGACGTGCGATCGACGAATGCACCGCAGCCGTGGCCGACTCATCCAGTGGCGCGAGGCCGAACTGGTCCCCGGGCGCCGCGTCGGACGGATCCGAGTGTGGGTGAGCAGCGCGCAACAGCATTCGCAGCGCGGGCAAGACGATCACTTCCTCGACGTCGAACGCTTCCAGGATCGCCGTTCCACCGAGAAACCTTCGACTAGTACGTGTTTCGCATTCCGCATAATCGAACATGCTCGTGCCCCCCCACCGTTTCGGGTTGTGATCCGACGAGATCCCCCATCGTCGGGTTACCCAAGAGTATTTTCGGTACTGAGGAGTAACTTAGACCACATCGCGCGAGCTGTCCAGGCGAAGTCACCCACGTTCTCCGAAATCCTCGTCGATGAAAGCCGCACTGGGCGAACGATATTCAGGCTGACGAAGTTCGACTGGGCGAGAGTGCATGACGACGCGCGCCGTCACCGAGGGCCCCGCCCGATCTCTGGTGACGCACGACACAGATATTGCCGGGAACCAATCACCGGTCGGACGCGACCTCTGTTCCCGAATGCACCGGAACCGTTGACACGCACCGGGGTCTCGACCCTCTGATTGCCCGCCAGCCGAAAGCAGGACTTCACACGTGGTGACCACACAGCCCGCCGGCGTCCCTCCTCGGCCGACGGCCCGCACAGACCCGTCGTCTGCGCCCACCAGCACGGGCGGCGCGGCGGACCGCTGGCGACCGTTCCTGCTGCGGTGGCACTTTTACGCCGGCATCCTGATCGGCCCGTTTCTGCTGGTCGCGGCGATCACCGGCACGCTCTACGCGCTGATCCCGCAGCTCGACCGTGCCGTGTATGCCCACGAACTGACCGTCGACCACGTCGGCACCGCCGAACTCCCGATGTCCGAGCAGGTCGCCGCGGCCCGCCGGGCCCACCCGGAGGGCACGATCACGTCGGTCACGCCGGCCCCACGTGCCGGGGAGACGACGCGGGTGCTCCTCTCCGCGGCCGACGTGCCCGCCGGCCGCAGCCGGACCGTATTCGTCGACCCGTACACCGGCGACGTCCGCGGCGCGCTCAACACCTCGGGTGAATGGCTGCCGGTACGCGCATGGTTCGACGACCTGCATCGCAATCTGCACCTCGGCGACGTCGGCCGGAACTACAGCGAGATCGGCGCGAGCTGGCTCTGGGTGGTGGCCCTCGGCGGCCTGGCGCTGTGGATCGGGCACCGCCGACGCACCCACAAACTGCGCCGCCTGCTGACCCCCGACCGCAACGCGCCGCGCCGGGGCCGCACCCTGAGCTGGCACGGAGCCGTCGGGGTCTGGATCATCATCGGCCTGATCGGGTTGTCGGCGTCGGGTCTGAGCTGGTCGCGGTATGCCGGTGGCCACATCGGTGATCTGCGCAGCGACATGTCGTGGACGGAGCGGTCGGTGTCGACGACAGCGCCCAGCACACTGCCGACAGCGCCCTCCGTGCCGCCCTCCTCATCGCCGACGGCGCCCACGATCGGCAACGACGACTTCACTCGCGTGTACGAGACCGCCCGACGGGCCGGACTGGTCGCTCCGATGAACATCACGCCGCCGACCGAGCGGGGATCGGCGTGGACGGTCGCGGAGAATGCGCGCGGCTACCCGAGCCACTACGACTCCATCGCCGTCGACCCGACGACCTTCGCCGTCACCGACCGCGTCGACTTCGCGCAGTGGCCGCTCATGGCGAAGCTGACCAAGTGGGCCATCAGCGCGCACATGGGTCTGTTCGGCATCATCAACCAGATCGCGCTGGTGCTGTTGGGTATCGGACTCGTCAGCGTCATCGTGCGCGGCTACCTGATGTGGTGGCGCCGTCGGCCCACCAGGGACGACCGCCACCTGCCGCGCGCCCCGCGGCGAGGCGCATTGGGCAGCCTGCGCCCGGCCGAGGCGGTGGGCGTGGTGGTCGTCGCCGCGATTCTCGGCTGGTTCCTGCCCTGGTTCGGAATCCCGTTGGCGCTGTTCGTGCTCGTCGACACCGCCCGCGGCATGATCGCGGTACGCAGGCAGCCGGCCGCCCCCGAAGCCGCGGGCACCGAGGTTGGTCGATGATCGACGACATCGTCCTGCGGTGGGTGGTCACCGTGCTCTTCGCGCTGGCCGCCGCACAGTGCGTCTATCTGATCGTCGTCCGCCCGATGCCTTGGCAGGCCATCGTCGGGCACGTCCTGCATCTGGTGATGTCGGTGGCGATGGCGGTGATGGCGTGGCCGTTCAGTGCGGACTGGCCGACCGTCGGACCGATGGTGTTCTTCATCGCGGCGGCGGTGTGGTTCCTGCTCACCCTGGCATTGCGCCAGTCCCTGCGCCCGGCCGACGACTGCGGTTGTGTGCCGCCGACGACGACGGGGTGGGGTCGGCTCGCCGCGGTCTATCACGCCGCGATGATGGGCGCGATGGCCTGGATGTATGCGTTGATGAACGGCAGCCTGCTGCCGGGAAGCGATGCCCCGCAAGCACTCTCGCTCGCCATCGGGCCGACGTCGACGACGGTGCTGGCCCACGACCACTCGGATATGGGCGACATGCCGGGGATGCCGGGGATGGACATGCCCGGCATGGACATGCATCACCACACCGCACAGCCCGCCTACGTGGCACCGATCAACTGGGTCCTCGCCATCGGCTTCGCGATCGCCGCCTTCGTCTGGCTCTATCTGTACTTCGTTCGGCGTCGCGCCGCCGGCGCGTCGTCGGCGGACCTGATGACCTTCGCCGGCGACCTGTGCCAGGTCTTCATGGCCGCCGGTATGGCCATCATGTTCGGCGTCATGGTGAACTGAACCGGACCGGAGTTGTCCGCAATACCTGGGAGTCTGGGCCCATTCGAGCGATACGAGCCCGGATGCGGACACCGAACCGAGAGGCTGGACACCATGGACTGGACACTGGAAGTCGCATTTCTGCCCGTCACCGACGTCGACCGCGCCAAGGAGTTCTACACGCGCGTCGGCTTCCACCCCGACCACGATCAGTCCCCGTCGGACGACGTCCGCTTCGTGCAGATGACGCCACCGGGATCGAGATGCTCGATCGCATTCGGCAAAGGCCTCATCGAGGGCACCCCACCCAGCGCAGGCACGCTGATGCTGTGCGTCTCCGACATCGAGGCCGCCCACCGGCAGCTGCAGGACGCCGGCATCGACGTCTCCGACATCGACATCCAGCCGTGGGGTCACTTCGTCTACTTCGACGATCCCGACGGCAACCACTGGAATGTCCAGTACCTGCCGTACCGCCACGAACAGTAGCACCAGGCTCCTACGACAACGGCTCCCGCACCGAGAGGTGCGGGGGCCGTTGGTCTTTCGGCTGTGGTGACTACCGGTAGTCGCCGCTGGAGAAGCCGTAATCGTCGAGCGGCACCGCAGCGCCGGCCGGTGCACCGAAGGTGCCGTCCGGGCTGTAGTAGGTGTCGTCGTAGGCGGGCATCGCGTAGGCCGCGGCGCGCGCCTCCTCGGTCGGCTGAACCTGGATGTTGCGGTACCGGTTGATGCCGGTACCGGCCGGGATCAGCTTACCGATGATCACGTTCTCCTTGAGACCGATCAGCTTGTCGCTGCGGCTGTTGATGGCCGCATCGGTCAGGACACGCGTGGTCTCCTGGAACGACGCCGCCGACAGCCACGAGTCGGTGGCCAGCGATGCCTTGGTGATACCCATGAGCACCGGACGACCGGCCGCGGGCTCGCCGCCCTCGGTCACGACGCGACGATTGGCGGCCTCGAACTCGGCGCGCTCGGTGAGCGAACCGGGCAGGAACTCCGTCGAACCCGAGTCGATGATCGTCACGCGACGCAGCATCTGACGCACGATGGTCTCGATGTGCTTGTCGTGGATCGACACACCCTGACTGCGGTAGACCTCTTGGACCTCGTTGACCAGGTGCACCTGCACCTGACGCGGGCCCATCACACGCAGCACCTCGTGCGGGTTCGCCGAACCCTCCATGAGCTGCTGGCCGACCTCGACGTGGTCGCCGTCGGCGAGCAGACGCTCGGAGCCGTCCTCGTGCTTGAACACACGCAGACGCTGACGCTTCGAGATCTTGTCGTAGACAACCTCTTCCGATCCGTCATCGGGGATGATCGTGATCTTGTAGAAGCGGTCGTCGTCCTCGAGACGGGTCCGGCCGGAGACCTCCGCGATCGGCGCGACACCCTTGGGCACGCGCGCCTCGAAGAGCTCCTGCACACGCGGCAGACCACCGGTGATGTCGTCACCGACGCCACCCTGGTGGAAGGTACGCATGGTCAGCTGGGTACCGGGCTCACCGATCGACTGGGCGGCGATGATGCCGACCGCCTCGCCGATGTCGACGAGCTTGCCGGTGGCCATCGACCGTCCGTAGCACATCGCGCAGACCCCGGTGCCGGTCCCGCAGGTCAGGACCGAACGGACCTTGACCTGTGTGATGCCGGCCGCCAGCAGGGCCTCGATCGCCGGGTCGCCCAGGTCGTGTCCGCGCTCGACGACGACGTTGCCGTCGGTGTCGAGGGCGTCGGCGGCCAGGGTGCGCGCGTACGCCGAGGTCTCGACATGCGCGTCCCGGATGATCGAGCCGCCTGCACTGATCAAGGAGTTGTCGGCCTGCAGCTCACCGAGCTGCACGACGATGCCACGCTCGGTGGCACAGTCGGTCTCGCGGACGATGACATCCTGGCTGACGTCCACCAGACGACGGGTCAGGTAACCCGAGTCGGCGGTGCGAAGTGCGGTGTCGGCCAGACCCTTTCGGGCACCGTGGGTGTTGATGAAGTACTCCGCGACGGTCAGGCCCTCACGGAACGAGGACTTGATCGGGCGCGGGATGAACTCACCCTTCGGGTTGGTCACCAGACCCTTCATGCCCGAGAGGTTACGGACCTGGGTCATGTTTCCGGTCGCACCCGACTTCGGGATCATCGCGATCGGGTTGTCGTCGGGGTAGTAGTCCTCCATGGCCTTACCGACCTCTTCGGTGGCCTGCTTCCAGATCTCGACCAGCGCTTCACGCCGCTCGTCCGGGGTCAGGGCACCGCGCTGGAACTTGCGCTCCAGCCCGTCGGCACGCTCCTCGTAACGCTCGAGGATCTCGGCCTTCTGCGGCGGCACCAGCACGTCGGCCATCGACACGGTGACACCCGAACGGGTGGCCCAGTAGAAGCCCACATCCTTGAGCTTGTCGACGGTCTGCGCGACGACGATCATCGGATAACGCTCGGCGAGATCGTTGATGATCGCGGCCTGACGCTTCTTCGGCATCTGCTCGTCGACGAAGGCGTACTCGACCGGCAACAGCTCGTTGAACAGCACGCGGCCCAGGGTGGTCACCGTGGTCCACGGCTGCCCGAAGCGCCAGCCGTCGGGGAACTCGGCAGCCTCGACGTCGGCGGGCGGACGCTGATCGGTCAGCCGCACCTTGATCCGCGACTGCACGGTGAGCGCACCGCGGTCGACAGCCATGATGGCCTCGGCCGGGGTGGAGTACACCCCTTCCTCGGGGCTGTCGTCGGTGGCGGCCCGGTACTCCCCTGCCACACCCTCCTTGAGGGTGGTCAGGTAGTACAGGCCGGTCACCATGTCCAGACGGGGCATGGCCAGCGGACGACCCGAGGCCGGCGACAGGATGTTGTTCGACGACAGCATGAGAATGCGTGCCTCGGACTGCGCCTCCGCACTCAGCGGCAGGTGCACGGCCATCTGGTCACCGTCGAAGTCGGCGTTGAACGCCTCACACACCAACGGGTGCAGCTGGATGGCCTTGCCTTCCACCAGCTGCGGCTCGAAGGCCTGGATACCGAGGCGGTGCAGCGTCGGCGCACGGTTCAGCAGAACCGGATGCTCGGCGATGACCTCTTCGAGGACGTCCCACACGGCCGGACGCTGACGCTCGACCATGCGCTTGGCGCTCTTGATGTTCTGGGCCTGATTGAGATCGACCAGACGCTTCATCACGAACGGCTTGAACAGCTCGAGTGCCATCAGCTTGGGCAGACCGCACTGGTGCAGCTTCAGCTGCGGACCGACCACGATGACCGAACGGCCCGAGTAGTCGACACGCTTGCCGAGCAGGTTCTGACGGAACCGGCCCTGCTTGCCCTTGAGCAGATCGCTCAGCGACTTCAGCGGGCGGTTACCCGGTCCGGTGACCGGACGGCCGCGGCGACCGTTGTCGAACAGTGCGTCGACCGACTCCTGCAGCATCCGCTTCTCGTTGTTGACGATGATCTCGGGGGCACCGAGGTCGATCAGTCGCTTGAGGCGATTGTTGCGGTTGATGACGCGGCGGTACAGATCGTTGAGGTCGGAGGTCGCGAAGCGGCCACCGTCGAGCTGCACCATCGGACGCAGCTCCGGCGGGATCACCGGCACGGCATCGAGCACCATGCCCAGCGGCGAGTTACCCGACTGCTGGAACGCGGCGACGACCTTGAGTCGCTTGAGCGCACGCAGCTTCTTCTGGCCCTTGCCGCTGCGGATGGTCTCGCGCAGCGACTCGGCCTCGGCATCGATGTCGAAGGTCTCGAGCAGCTTCTTGATCGCCTCGGCACCCATGGCGCCGGTGAAGTACTCACCGTAGCGATCCTGCAGCTGGTGGTAGAGCTTCTCGTCGATGATCAGATCGCCGGGAGCAAGTTTGACGAACTTGTCCCACAGCTCCTCGAGGCCATCGAGCTCACGCTGAACCGCGTCACGCATGCGACGCATCTCGCGCTCGGCACCGTCGCGTACCTTGCGGCGCACGTCGGACTTGGCGCCCTCGGCCTCCAACTCGGCGAGATCGGCCTCGAGCTTCTGCTGACGCTCGTTGAGATCGGCGTCGCGCTGATCGGCGACACCCTTCTTCTCGACCTCGATCTCCGCCTCGAGCGTGGACAGCTCGTTGTGGCGCAGTTCGTCGTCGACGGCGGTGATCACGTAGGCGGCGAAGTAGATGATCTTCTCGAGATCCTTCGGCGCCAGGTCGAGCAGGTAGCCCAGCCGGCTCGGCACACCCTTGAAGTACCAGATGTGGGTGACCGGTGCGGCCAGCTCGATGTGGCCCATCCGCTCGCGGCGGACCTTGGCCTTGGTGACCTCGACCCCGCAACGCTCACAGATGATGCCCTTGAAACGCACGCGCTTGTACTTGCCGCAGTAGCACTCCCAGTCGCGAGTCGGTCCGAAGATCTTCTCGCAGAACAGGCCGTCCTTCTCGGGCTTGAGCGTGCGGTAGTTGATGGTCTCCGGCTTCTTGACCTCACCGTACGACCAGTTGTGGATGTCATCGGCCGTGGCCAGGCCGATCTTCAGTTCGTCGAAGTAGTTGACGTCGAGCACTTGTTACCTTTCGAGCTCTTGTTCGTCGGTGAGAATCAGTTGGCGAGATCGTCGACGGTGGCGGATTCGTTGCGCGACAGGTTGATACCCAGGTTCGCCGCGGCGCGCTCGAGATCCTCGTCGTCGGAGTCGGCCATCTCGATCGCGGCGCCGTCACTCGAGAGCACCTCGACGTTGAGGCACAACGACTGGAGCTCCTTGAGGAGCACCTTGAACGACTCGGGGATGCCGGGCTCGGGGATGTTCTCGCCCTTGACGATCGCCTCGTACACCTTCACGCGGCCGACCACGTCGTCGGACTTGATCGTCAGCAGCTCCTGCAGGGTGTAGGCGGCGCCGTAGGCCTGCATCGCCCAGCACTCCATCTCACCGAAGCGCTGGCCACCGAACTGGGCCTTACCGCCGAGCGGCTGCTGGGTGATCATCGAGTACGGACCGGTCGAGCGTGCGTGGATCTTGTCGTCGACGAGGTGGTGCAGCTTGATGATGTACATGTAGCCGACCGCGACGGGATACGGGAACGGCTCGCCGGAGCGACCGTCGAACAGCATCGCCTTGCCGTCGCCGTTGACCATCACCTCGCCATCACGGTTGGGCAGCGTCGAGGACAACAGCCCTGTCAGCTCCTCCTCGCGGGCACCGTCGAACACCGGGGTGGCGGTGTTGGTGTCGGGGGCCGACGAGTACATGTCCTCGGGCAGCTTCGACGCCCAATCCGGAACCCCGGTGGCGACGTCGATGTTCCAGCCGGCCTTGGCGATCCACCCGAGGTGGGTCTCCAGGATCTGGCCGATGTTCATACGACGCGGCACACCGTGCGTGTTCAGGATGATGTCGACGGGGGTGCCGTCGGGCAGGAAGGGCATGTCCTCGGCGGGCAGGATCTTGCCGATGACGCCCTTGTTTCCGTGGCGGCCGGCGAGCTTGTCGCCGTCCTGGATCTTGCGCTTCTGCGCCACGTACACGCGGACCAGCTCGTTGACGCCGGGCGGCAGATCGTCGTCGTCGTCACGGCTGAACACGCGCACACCGATGACCTTGCCGGTCTCACCGTGCGGCACCTTCAGCGAGGTGTCGCGCACCTCGCGCGCCTTCTCGCCGAAGATCGCGCGCAGCAGGCGCTCCTCCGGGGTCAGTTCGGTCTCGCCCTTCGGGGTGACCTTGCCGACCAGGACGTCGCCGTCCCGAACCTCGGCACCGATGCGCACGATGCCGCGCTCGTCGAGATCGGCGAGCACCTCATCGGACACGTTGGGGATGTCACGAGTGATCTCCTCGGCACCGAGTTTGGTGTCGCGGGCATCGATCTCGTGCTCCTCGATGTGGATCGAGGTGAGCACGTCCTCCTCCACGAGCCGCTGGCTCAGGATGATCGCGTCCTCGTAGTTGTGACCCTCCCACGGCATGATCGCCACGAGCAGGTTCTTGCCCAGGGCCATCTCACCGTTCTCGGTGCAGGGCCCGTCGGCGAGGACCTGACCGGCCTCGACCCGCTGGCTCTCGTCCACGATGGGGCGCTGGTTGGCGCACGTGCCGTGGTTCGAGCGCGCGAACTTGCGCATCCGGTAGGTGTCGCGGGTGCCGTCGTCGGCCATCACGGTGATGTAGTCGGCCGAGACCTCCTCGACGACGCCGGTCTTCGCGGAGATGATGACGTCGCCGGCGTCGACGGCAGCACGCAGCTCCATACCGGTGCCGACCAGCGGCGACTCGTTACGCACCAGCGGCACGGCCTGACGCTGCATGTTCGCACCCATCAGGGCGCGGTTGGCGTCGTCGTGCTCGAGGAACGGGATCATCGCGGTCGCGACCGACACCATCTGGCGCGGCGAGACGTCGAGGTACTCGACCTGTGCCGCGTCGACGAACTCCACCTCGGAGCCCTTCTTGCGGACCAGGACGCGCTCGTCGGTGATGTTGCCGTTCGCGTCGTAGGTGGTGTTGGCCTGCCCGATGAGGTAACGATCCTCCTCATCAGCGGTCATGTACTCGATGGTGTCGCTGACGACGCCCTCGACGACCTTGCGGTACGGGGTCTCGATGAAGCCGAACGGATTGACCCGCGCGTACACCGACAGCGATCCGATGAGGCCGATGTTCGGGCCTTCCGGGGTCTCGATCGGACACATGCGGCCGTAATGGCTCGGGTGCACGTCGCGCACCTCGAGGCCCGCACGCTCACGGGACAGACCGCCCGGGCCCAGCGCCGACAGGCGACGCTTGTGGGTCAGACCCGACAGCGGGTTGTTCTGATCCATGAACTGCGAGAGCTGGCTGGTTCCGAAGAACTCCTTGATCGCCGCCACGACCGGACGGATGTTGATCAGGGTCTGCGGGGTGATCGCCTCGACGTCCTGGGTCGTCATGCGCTCACGCACGACGCGCTCCATACGCGAGAGGCCCACGCGGATCTGGTTCTGGATCAACTCGCCCACGGTACGCAGACGACGGTTGCCGAAGTGATCGATGTCGTCGACCTCGATCGGCACGTCGAGCCCGGCCGGGCCGGCGACCTTGGCGAAGGTCACGGTGTGCGGGTCGGACTCGTGCAGACGCACCAGGTACTCGACGGTTGCGGCGATGTCCTCGCGGGTCAGCACCGACTCGCCGGTCATCGGGTTCTCCGTCAGACCGAGCTTCTTGTTGATCTTGTACCGGCCGACGCGGGCGAGGTCGTAGCGCTTGTCCTTGAAGAACAGGTTCTCCAGGAGGTTCTCCGCGGACTCCTTGGTCGGCGGCTCGCCCGGACGCAGCTTGCGGTAGACCTCGAGCAGCGCCTCGTCCTGGTTGGCGGCGTTGTCCTTCTCCAGGGTGGACATCATGATCTCGGAGAACCCGAAACGCTCGGCGATCTCCTCGGTCGTCCACCCGAGCGCCTTGAGCAGCACGGTGACCGGCTGACGGCGCTTGCGGTCGATACGCACGCCGACGGTGTCACGCTTGTCGACGTCGAATTCCAGCCACGCGCCACGGCTCGGGATGACCTTGACGGTGTGCAGGGTCTTCTCGGTGGTCTTGTCGATGGACGAGTCGAAGTACACGCCCGGACTACGGACCAGCTGCGACACCACGACACGCTCGGTGCCGTTGATGATGAAGCTGCCCTTGTCGGTCATGATCGGGAAGTCGCCCATGAACACGGTCTGCGACTTGATCTCGCCGGTGTTGTTGTTGATGAACTCGGCGGTGACGAACAGCGGGGCCGCATACGTCATGTCCTTGTCCTTGCACTCCTCGACAGAGGCCTTGACCTCGTCGAAGTGCGGGTCGGAGAAGGACAGCGACATCGAACCCGAGAAATCCTCGATCGGCGAGAGCTCGTGCAGGATGTCGCCGAGGCCTCCGGACGGGTTCTCGTCTCCGCGGGAGATGGCCTTCGCGCGCCATTCGGGCGACCCGACGAGCCATTCGAAGGAGTCGAGTTGGATGTCGAGGAGGCCCGGTACCTCCAAGGGTTCGCCGATCTTGGCGAACGAGGCGCGATGTGGTGCGCCGGGGATGGTTGTTGAGGTGGACTGGCGGTCGACTGCCAAGGTGCGTCCTTCCAACACGATGTGTTCAATGCCGTGCGTTGTGTGGCGTGGCTGATTGGGCCGTTCGCTGGTGACAAACCTGGATCGGCGATCACCGCAGCTCACACAAGGTGGGCGGAAGGAGGATCGATAGATGGACAGGAGGCAGCCAGCGCAACGTCCAACTATAGCAGGAAAACAACACGCTGTGTCAAGCGGCGATCACCGATGCCCGAGCCTGCCGCTCGAGGGGACACACCGCCGACACCAACGCCGGGAAGCGAGAACACGCCGCGTGGCTGCCGTGCGCGCAATTCGCTGGTGACAGATTGGCCCCCCGACGCCGTCACGTCAAGCGCTACGCGCTGATTTGCCGAAGAACTCGTCGCTTTTGCCCCGCCGACCAGTCCTGGCCGATTTGCCGACATCGCGCGTAGAGGTTGCCCGATGGTCCGCGAGGCGACTCATCGGGCAACCTGTTCCGCCACGAGGGCTGCCCGTGACCTCGGCAGCGCGTTGTCGACGACTCGGGCGCCGTCGGCAGCGTCGAGCACCGTCAGCGCCACCGAGGTCACGGGCAGCCCGCCGACGTCGAGCACGTCGGCGTCGTGCAGGTCGGCGTCGTGCAGGTCGGCGTCGTGCAGGTCGGCGTCGTGCAGGTCGGCGTCGTGCAGGTCGCGGTGGTTCACGCACGTGCCCGGCCGAGCGCCGAGGGTGGCGTCCCTCGGTCCGCGAGACCACGGTGATCTGTCTGGGTGCTCCGCGGTCAAGCCGTGCCACCACGCCGCGGCGACACCGGACAGCACTGCGCGCGGTCCGACCGCGGCCACGGCCACCCGCATCCGCGTGCGCAGCGTCTTCGGATGACCCGACGCCCGGTAGACGAGGTTCCGTAGGCCACAAAAGTTGTCGGATGATCCGCTCAGCGGACCATCCGACAACTTTCCGGGGTTCGAGGCGTCAGATGTCGCCGTAGCTCTCGATGACCCACTGATCGCCGTGCTTGACCAGGCCGAGCTGGTAGCGCCCGATGACGCTCTGGGTCGGGGTCCCGTTCGCGGTTCCCGACGCGACGAAGTTCAACACCACCTGTGCGGTGGACCCATCGGAGCTGCCGGAGAGATCCCGGACGCCCACCGCGTCGACCTTGCAGTCGTTGGTGACGTCTTGCTGGCCGAACTGCTCCTTGATGGTCGGCACACCCTGGTTGAACTGGGTGAGTGCCTCCCCTGTCAGTGCCGCGCGCGCCGACGCGACCCACTTGTCGAAGTCCTTGCTGCGGGCCGCCTGGACCGTGCAGAACTTGGACTGCGCCTGCGAGGTGAGATCGGTGGTCGCCTTCTGGTCGACAAATGCCTTGTTCGCACTGACACTCGCCCCCGGATGCAGACCGAGGACCAGCGCGACGACGCCGAGCACCACCGCCGCCCCGGCGACGATCGCGATCACAAGACCGGGAAACCAGCCACGCCGGGCCCGATTGCGCGCTGCCCTGTCCTTGGCCGCCGCCTTGTCACGACCCGGCCCCGAGAATCCGGTTCCCTTGCCGCGCTGGGTCTTTCCCCGCTTGGCAGCGGCGGGCTGCGGCTTGATCGTCGACACCCGCGACACCGGCCGGGTCTTACCCGCGGGGCGTTCGGGCTCCGCGGCATCGGAGGTCTGCTTGGTCAGCGAGATCGTCGCACCCTCGACATCGGATTCGACGGCATCGGATTCGACGGCGTCGGCCTCGTCCGCATCGGCGCCGGACTTGCCGGTGCCGGACTCACCGGTGCCGGACTCGGGCGAAACCTCTTCCGTCGCAGCTTCTTCCGACGACCAAGAGGTGTTCTCGACGGGCTCGGCAGCGCCCGGCTCGGCAACCGCGGCCTCCGCTGCAGTCGTCTCCACGGTGTCCGTCTCTGGTGCGGCCGTCTCTGGTGCGGCCGTCTCGCCGACCGTGGGCTCCTCGTTCGGAGCCGGCTCCGGCGTCACCGATTCGGCCGTGTCGTCAGCAGATCGGCGCGATCCGGCGACCTTGGGCCGGTATCCGGGCCGGGGATCGCGTGGGGTGCGTGCCATCAGTTACCACCTGCCGGGGCGTCGGTCGGGGCAGGCTGCTGGCCGTTTCCTGCGGACCCGTCGTCGGCGTAGGAGATGCCGTCGAGCGGGCTCACCTTCACCGCCTTCCAGGTGTCGCCGAACTTCTGCATGCCCACCAGGAATCCCATCGTGTGGGGTGTCTCGGTCGCCTGTCCGGGCGTCTGGCCGCTCACTGCGAGGTAGACGAGCACCTGTGCGGTGCCCTCGTCGCGATTCACCTCGGTCGGCGCGGACCGCACCACCCGTGAGGTCGTCGACCCGACCTCCGCACCGGCCTTCTGCAGCTGCGGATTCAGCGTGGCCACCACCTGCTGGCGCACCTGATCGAGCGCGTCGCCGGCGAAGCTGCTCTGCAGCCGCTGGTTGAAGGTGTCCATCTTCTTCGGATCGATCGTGGTGACGTTGAGCATCGCCTGCTCGGCGGCACCCGTGGCGTCATCACGTGACTGCTGGGTGGGCTGCGTCACGGCATAGACCTCGTAGGCCCGGTATCCGAACCAGCCCACGCAGGCGATCGCAGCGACCAGGGCGACGATCGCCACCACCCCGGCGATGTTGCGGACCACAGCCGAGCCCGTGGGCGATGGGCGATCACCACCGGAGTCCGCCTTGCCGGTCGGCGTCTTGCCCGTCCGGGTCTTGCCCGTCCGGGCGTTCTCGCCCTGCTGCACCTTCGCCCCCTTGGCTGTCTTGTCGGCCTTCTGGGGCGTACTGGACCGCTTCGGGTCACTCTTTGTGGTCATCGCGCGTCACTGTAACGATTGGACCTGAGAGGTTGCCAATCGCTCCTTCTTCTCGAACTTGCGTGTCGGACGGGTCGCAGGGCGCCCGTCATGCAGTGGCTTTCGTCACTGGCCGACGCCGTAACCGAATCCGCCCGGGTTCACCGGCCGCACACCGAGCAGGTAGCCCAGCTGGGTGGCAAGCGGATTGAGGTTCAGCTTGTCGGGGTCTTTCTTGGGCGTGTTGTCCCAGGGTTGCGGGGTGTCGGGGTTGGCGTATTCGGTCCGATCGGCACTGCGCACGCCCGTCGGATTGCCGAACGGGACATCACACGAGGCGCTCTTGTTGAACGGGAAGTCGTCGTAGCGGATGTCGAACGTGGGGTCCTTCTTCTTGATGTCGTCGATCATCTTGTAGGTGCTCTCATACCCCTTGGTACATGTGGCGGGGTTGTTCATCTCGAGCACGATGCCGAAGTGGATCTGACCGTCCCCGGGCGCCGGGGTGTGACTGCCCGCCGACAACGCCGAGAGCATCGCGAACGTCCCGGACGTCATGAACGTCGCCGGCTGGATGGTCCGCGACACCTCGGCGAGATCACCGACGACCTTCCCGAGATCGTTGCCGTTCTTCTGGATCAGCGCCGACAACTGCGTCGCCGACGCCGTGCCCGTGGTGAGCAGGCGGCGCACATCCGGGTCCGCCGACGCGAGCGTCGCGGTGATCAGGTTGAGGTTGTGCGACCACGTCAGGATCGCGTCGGACTGGTCGGCCTGCGTCGACAACACCACGTTGGAGTTCTGGATCAGCGAGATCGTCTCCGGCAGATTGTCGGCCCCGGCCTTCGACAAGGTGTTCAGCGAATCGACGAGCCTGGTGAGGTTGTCGCCCTGTCCGTTGAACGCCTTACCGAGTTCGGTGATCACCGTGTGCAGATCGTTGACGGGGATCGAGTTCGTCAAGTCGATCGCCGAGGCGACCACGTCCTCGAGCGGCGCGGGCACCGACACGTTCTCCGGCTCGATCGTCGACCCGTCCGCCAGAAACGGTCCCGACGTCGACCCGGACGGCTGGAGATCCAAGTACTGCTCACCGATCGCCGACCGCTCGGCCACCACCGCCTTCGACGATGCCGGAATCTGGGGACCGCCCGAGTTGAGATCGAGCTTCACGTTCACCCCGTCGTGGGTCAGCGTCATCGCTCCGACGCGGCCCACCGGTACGCCCATGTAGGTGACCTCGGCGTTGGTGAAGATGCCACCGGACTGCTTCATCTGAGCGGTCACCGTGTAGTTGCCGATGCCGACGAGTTTGTCCAGCCGTGCATACTTCGCGCCGACGTAGACGATCGCGACGATGCCGACGACGACGAACACCACCAACTGGATCTTGGCGATCTTGCTGATCATGCGCCCATCCCCATCTGTGCGAGCGTGCCGTCGAGCACACCCTGCCCGTGCCCCGGAACCGGCGCAAAGCTGGCCGGATAGGTCCCACCCGACGGTGGGGTGTTCGGACCGGGCCGCGAATTGCGGTTCGGCGGCAGCAGCGTGATCGTCGGCCACCCGTACCGCGGACCGTTGCCCTTGTAATACGGGTTGGCCGAATTGACCGCCACGTTGTGCCGCTTCGGCGGCGAGTACACCGGATTGCCCTGGCCCACACCGAGCGCCTCGAGCTGGTTCAGCGTGCGCAGGTCCAGCGTCATGAACAGGTTGGTCGAGTCACCCTGCACCGCGGGGAGCAGCGAATCCGGGAACGGATGCGTCAGCATCAACGGTGCCGCGGTGATGAGATCCGGTGCGGCCTTGGACAATTCGGTCAGCACCGGGCGCAACGCCTTGAGGTCGGTGATCATCGAGTCGCGAGCCCGGCCCAGCACGTTGGTACCGACCTGCCCGAGCTTGTCGAGCTTGGTCAGCAGGTCCACGAACTGCGGACGCTGCTCCTCGAGCACCGCCACACCCGCGGGCAACTCCTGCAGGATGCGATTGATCTGATCGGTCTGCGCATTGGCACGCGACGACAGCGTGTTGAGTCCGTCGATTGCGGAGATGATGTCGTCACGCTGCCGGTTCAACCCGGCAATCAGCGACGACGCATTGTGCAACAGGCTCTTCACATTGTCGGCACGACCATCGAATGCCTTGTTGAGCTCGGTCACGATCGGCTGCAGCTGGTTGATGCCGCCGCCGTTGAGCAGCATCGACAATGCACCGAGCACCTGCTCGATATCGGTCGCTGTCCGGGTCCGATCCATGGGGATCGGCTGGCCCTGAGCCTGACGCGCCGCGTTGGCCGGCGCCGGGTCGTCGAGCGCGACGAACTTCTCACCGAGCAGGCTGGTCTGCTGTACGGCGGCACGGGCCTGATCGGAGAGATCGATCTCGTTCTTCACCTTGATGGTGACGAGCGCATACCACTCGTTGTCGGGTACCTCGACCTTGGTGACGCGGCCGACGGCGACGCCGTTCTGCTTCACCGCCGACTGGGTCACCAGATCCAGGATGTTGCTGAACTGGATCGTGTAGGTCCGCGGGTTGTCCCCGACGTCCACCCCGCCGGGCAGTGGGATCGACTGGATGCCGTTGCTCCCACAGCCGGCGACGAGGACCACGGTCGCCAGACTCAGCAGTGCGGCCACCAGCCGCCCACGGATTCGCAAGAGCGCCATGTCAGTGGCCTCCCGTTCCTGGTCGGGCCGTTGTCGAGGCCGGGCGGCTCGCCGACGGACGCGGAGTTGCCGCCGCCGGTGCGCGGCCGGTGCTCGCCGGTCCCGGACTCAGATTCGGATCCGGGGTGCCGGGAACGGTGCCCGGGACCGGGTACTGCTGCAGCTTGTTGTTGCTCATGATGCCGAACGGCAGCACCGGCAGGATCGGCGTCAGCACCTTGTCGTTGACCTGGGTCGCGATGTTCACGCACTGGTTGATGATCGGTGCGAGGGTGTCGCTGAACTGCTTGGCGGCCGGGTTGCCGGGTACCAACTGGCCCAGGTCGAGGAACTTGCACGCCGGGGCGAGCAGGTTCTGCAGGTCGGGGATGTCCAGCCGCATCGCGAGTGTGCCGGACTCGGCGTCGTAGGCGTTGATCAGGTTGTTGATCGTCAGCGGCAGCACCGTCAGCACCTCCTTCAGCGACGTCTTGGTATCGAGCAGGGCCTGCGTGGTCGGCTCCAGATCCTTGAGCGTCTGTCCGATCTGCTCGCGGTTGTCCTGGACGAATCCGGCGACGTCGCCGAGCGCGATCGACAGCCGGTTCAGTGCTGTCCCGAGCTGCTGGCGTTCGCCGGCAAGGAAGCTGTTGAAATCGGCCATCTGGGTGTTGAACTGGCGCACCTGCGTGTCGTTCTCGCGCAGCGCCCCGACGAACGTGTTCAGGTTCTTGACGGTGTCGAACAAGTTGCCATGCGAGTCGCTCAGCGTCGTGCTGGCCTTCGAGAGGTTCTCGATCGCCGCGCCGAGCTTCTCACCGTTGCCACCGAGGTTGTTCGCACCGGTGGTGATGAGGTTGCTGACCGCGCCGTTCTTGTTGGCACCGTTGGGCCCGAGCGCCTCCGACAGCTTCTGCACACTCTGGTAGACCTGGTCGATCTCGACCGGGACCATCGTCTGGTTCAACCCCAAGGTGACGTCTTTGCCTGCCTGCGGGCCACCGGAGTACGCCGGCGTCAGCTGCACGAAGCGGTCGGCGACGACCGACGGGATCACCTGGACGGCCTTCACATCGGCAGGCAACTTGACGCCACGATCGACGGTCATGGTCACCTTGACCGAATCACCGGACGCCTCGACCGTATCCACCTTGCCGACGGGGACACCGAGGACTCGCACCTCCGAGCCCTCATAGATGCCGACGGTGCGGTGGAACGTCGCGGTCACCTTGGTGGTGCCCACCGAGGAGAACGCCCACCACAGGACGCCCGCCACGATGAGGGCGATGATCACGCCGAACACGATGTAGACGATGTGACGCGGGGTGAACCAGCGTCCGGGACCGGAGGTCCTCGACAGATCCGGTGCGGTGGACATCATCCGGTGGCCCCCGTTCCGCCGTTGTTCTGATTTGCCTGCTTGTTCGGCGGGCGGGTGGTGTTCTGCTGCGGCAGCGCAGGCGGCAGCAGGTTGGTCACCACCGACTCGAACCAGCGGCCGTTGCCGAGCACGTTGGCGTAGAGCCGGTAGAACGGCGCCATGTTGGTGATCGTCGCCCGCAGGTTGGCATTCTGCTTCTTGAGCAGGTCATTGACACCCTTGAGGGAATCGAGCGCGGGGCCGATCTGCGCCTCGTTGTCGTGGACGATGCCCGTCAGCGCGTTCGACAGGGTCGTCGTCGTCGCCAGCAGTGCCGAGATGTCCTTCTGCCGGTTGTTGAGCTCGTCGAGCAGCTGCCCGGCCCCCGCGATCAGCTTCACGAACGTCTGATTCCGGTCGGCGAGGATCTTGGAGGTGTCCTTGGTGGCCTGCAGCAGCTTCTGCACCTGCTGGTCACGGCTGGCGATGGTGTTCGACAGCCGCGCGATGCCGTCGAGCGCCGGCCCCATGTCGCCCGCCGTACCGGAGAAGGCCTCCGACAGCGACTGCATCGACGTGGCCAGCTGCGTGGTGTCGAGGTCCTGGATCTGATTGGACGCGTCCGAGAACGCCTCGATGACGTCGTACGGCGAGACCGTGTCGGTCAGCGGCACGTCGGGATCGGCGGCTTCACTGCCCCGGGGGTTGAGGCTCAGATACTTCTGCCCCAGCACCGTCTTGATCTGGATCGAGGCCTGCGTCTGGTTACCGATCCACGTGTTCGACACGCGGAACTTGACGTCGACGCGGTCGCCGTCGAGTGTCACGTCGTTCACCTCGCCCACCTTGACACCGGCCACGCGCACCTCGTTACCGGACTTGAGTCCGGCGGCCTCGGTGAACTTCGCATGGTAGGTCGCCTGCTGGCCGACCAGCGGCAGAGACGTGAGATAGAACGCGGATATCGCGACCATCAACACGATCAGGATGCCGATCCCCCCGATCGACACCGGACTGCGCCGGCCACCGAAGCGGCGATGCGGATGCGACGGTTTCGGCGTCGAATCACCGGCCGCGCCCGTCGAGGACGTGGTCTGTGCGGCGTCGCCGCGTTGTGTGTTCTCGCTGTCGGTCATCTTGTCATCACCCCCCGGGCCTGTTGTTCTTCCAGCAGCGGGTCGCCGCGCTGGTGTAGAGCACGTGATTGATATCGGGCAGCGGCACGATCGGCTGGGTCAGCAGCGTGGACTTGCCGTTGCCCGCGACGACGTCGATGCCGCACATGTAGAACTGGAACCACGAGCCGAACGTCGCCGCCCGGCCGATCTTCTGCAGTTTCACCGGCAGGTTGTTCAGGATGTCGTTGACGTCGGAGCTGCGGGCGTTGACCTGATCGGCCAGCGACTTCAGCCCGGCGATGTCACCCTGGATCGACGGTCGCGTCTGCGACAGGATCGACCCGGTCACCGTGGTCAGGTGCGATACCGACGTGATCGCCGATCCCACCGAACCACGTTGTGCGGCAAGCCCGGTCACCAGTTGCTCGGTGTTGTCGAGCAGCGACTTGAAGTGCTCGTCGTTCTTGTTGACGGTGTCGAGCACCGAGGTCAGGTTGGTGATCAGTTCACCGATGACCTTGTCCCGGTCGGCCAGCGAGTTCGTCAGCGACGAGGTGCTGGAGATCAGCGACGACATGTCGCCGCTCTCCCCTTGGAAGATCTTGATGATCTGGTCGGAGAGCGTGTTGACGTCGGCGGCCGAGAGTTGCCGGAACAGCGGTTTGAAGCCGTTGAACAACTCGGTCAGATTCACCGCCGGATGGGTGTCCCGGACGTTCGGGTCGGTGCCGAAGGTGAACCCCGGCGACACCGACGTGTCCTGGTCACCGGCTCCGCGCTCGACGGCCAGATACCGAAGACCGGTGAGGTTGCGGTACCGGATGTAGAGCTGCGCGCCCTGCGGCAACGACGACCGGTCGATGTTGAACTTCACCATCGCCTTGTTCTGGTCGTACACGGCCACGTCGGTGACCTGCCCGACACGCACGCCGGCGATCCGGACGTCGTCGCCCTTGTTGAGCAAAGCGGCATCGTCGAACACGGCCCCGTACTTGCTGTTGCCGTCGCCGCCGGAGTTGGCGATCGTCAACGCCAGCAAGCTCGTCGCAACCACCGTCACCACTGCGAACACGATCAGTTTGATCAGTGGTCCCACCATGGATTTCACTTGATGTGCACCTCCGCGCCGGCCAGGGCCGGCCCACCGATCATCGTGACCCAGGTCGGCACGTCGGCCGGCCGGGTCCCATCCGCCGAGCCGTAGATCATCTTCAACTGCGTCCGGAACGCCGGATCGTCGAACGGCGAGGACTTGATGACACCGACCGGGGTGGTGGTGAACTGCGGCTGCGGCAGCGTCTGCACATTCCGGGGACCGGGGTTACGCGAGGGCGGCTGGTAGGAGCCGTCGGCGAGACCGCCACCGGGGTACTGCGGGAACGGGCGCCCGTTGGTCGCGGGTTCGTAGCAGACCGCAGGCGGATCTGTGTCGAAGAACCGCGGCTCGTCCTGGTTGGGCAGGTAGCGCCCACGCGGGTTCACGAACTGCAGGTTGACTCGCACACCAGGATTCTGGGTGCCCGCACCGACGATCTTGCGGGATTCCGGGAGGATCGTCGCGAAGTTGTGGAAGGTGCACCTGAAGGTCGGTGACTGCTTGGCCAGACCGGTCACCAGTTGCTCCGAGTCGACGACCAGGTCGACGAGGTTGTTGCCGTTGCGCTGCAACCATCCGGTGGTGTCGGTCGCGGCCACCCCGAGGGTCGAGATCAGGGTCCGCAGATCGCCTTGTCGCTGCACGATCGTGTTCGAGGTGGTCCGGAAGTTGTCGAGCGCGTCGATGACGTCGGGCAACGCCTGGGAGTAGGTCTGCGAGAAGCTCGCGAGGCCGCGCAGCGTGCCCTGCAGATCGGGCAGCACACCGTTGACGCCGACGAAGACCTTGTTGAGGTTGTCGAGGGTGTCGCCGAGTTCTTCACCGCGTCCCTGCAGCGCATTCGACAGCGAGGTGAGCGTCACGTTGAGATCCTGCGGCGGGATGGCGTCGAGCACCGGCAGCAGCTTGTCGAAGAGCTGTTGCAGCTCTTTGGCATTGCCGCTGTTGTCGGTCTTGATGACGTCACCGTTCTCCAGTCCCTGCCCACCCGTGGTCGGCACCTGCAGATCGACGTAGCGCTCACCGAAGAGGGTCTTCGGCAGGATGCGCGCGGTGGTCGACTGCGGGATCTGGGAGGCCATGTCGGGGTTGAGTCCCAATTCGACGTTGACGGTGCCGTCCGATGCCGGTTCGACACCGCGGACCTCGCCGACGACGACGCCGCGCGCCTTGACGTCGGCGTTCGCCGGCAACGCGTTTCCGACGGCGTCGGTGGTGAGGGTGACGGTCGTGAAGTCGGTGAACGTCTTGTTGAACTTCATGATCGTCACCGTGAAGAACAGCGCGACGACAACCAGGAAGGCGACGCCGAGCAGTCTGCGGCGCACAACGGTGCCCATCGATCAGCCTCCCACTCTGACGGTCGTGGTGGTTCCCCAGATCGCCAGCCCGAGAAAGAAGTCGAGCACTGCGATCAGCACCAGCGCGGCACGTACGGCGTGACCGACTGCCACGCCCACACCGGCGGGGCCGCCGCTGGCGTAGTAGCCGTAGTAGCAGTGCACGAGGATGATCACGAAGGCGAATATCAGCACCTTGCCGAACGACCACAACACATCGGCAGGTGGCAAGAAGAGATTGAAGTAGTGGTCATAGTTGCCCGCGGACTGGCCGTTGAAGATGACCGTGATCTCACGTGAGGCGAGATACGACGCGAGCAGCCCGAGCACGTAGAGCGGGATGACCGCGATGAATCCGGCGATCACACGCGTCGACACCAGGAACGGGATCGACGGCACGGCCATCGACTCGAGCGCGTCGATCTCCTCCGAGATCCGCATGGCACCGAGCTGGGCGGTGAAACCGCAGCCGACCGTCGCCGACAGCGCCAGCCCGGCCACCAGTGGCGCGACCTCACGGGTGTTGACGTAGGCCGAGAGGAAGCCGGTCAGCGCCTGCGACCCGATCTGGTCGAGAGCCGAGTAGCCCTGCAGACCGACGACGACGCCGGTGAACCCCGACATCAGCACCATGACGCCGACCGTGCCCGCGATCACCGCGAGACCGCCGGTACCGAATGCCACCTCGGCCAGCAGGCGCAGCACCTCGCGGGTGTAATGCACCAGCGTCTTCGGAATCCACGCCAGGGCGCGGCCGTAGAAGGACATCTGCTCGCCGGCACCGTCGAGAACCTTCAACGGCTTGCCGGCCAGTTTGCGCGCCTCGTAGAGGTAGTACTCCGGGCGGCTCTTCGCGATCGTCACACCACCGGTCACGGCTAACTCCCCTTCGGTGGGACGATCTGCAAATAGACCGCCGTGATGATCAGGTTGGCAAGGAACAGCAGCAGGAAGGCGATGACGACGCTCTGGTTGACCGCATCACCGACCCCCTTGGGGCCGCCCTTCGGATTGAGTCCCTTGTAGGCGGCGATGACACCGGCGATCACACCGAAGATCGCCGCCTTGACCATCGAGACCCATAGATCCGGAAGCTGTGCGAGCGCACTGAACGATGCGAGATATGCGCCCGGGGTGCCGCCCTGGACAACGACGTTGAAGAAGTAACCACCACCGATGCCGACGACCGCGACGAGGCCGTTGAGCAGCACGGCCACCAGGATCATCGCCAGCACGCGTGGCACGACGAGGCGCTGGATCGGGTTGATGCCGAGTACCTCCATCGCGTCGATCTCTTCGCGGATGGTGCGCGACCCCAGGTCGGCGGCCACCGCCGATCCGGCCGCACCGGCCACCAGCAGCGAGGTCACCAGTGGTGAACCCTGCTGGATCACCACGAGCACACTCGCGGCACCGGTATAGGACTCCGCGCCGAGTTGCTTGATCAGCGAGCCCGTCTGCAGCGAGACGATCGCGCCGAACGGGATCGCGATGAGGGCCGTCGGCAGGATCGTGACGCTGGCGATGAACCAGGCCTGCTGGACGAATTCACGCCACTGAAAGGGGCGTACGAAGGTCTGGCGCGCAACGTCGACGAACAGCTGAACGATATTCCCCGCCTGGGCGAGGGCACTCGTTCCGGCTTGTGCGATCTTGTCGGCGCCACGGGTGGTGGCATTGACCATGCTGAACTAGCTCCGCCCGTCGCCGTGTCGAGGTTTCTTGGTGGTGTCGATCTGCTCGGTCGGCTGATCGGCCCGTCCGACCGGCGGCACCTCCCACTGCTGGGTGGGGGCGTCGTTGCCGCCGAACTCGTAGACGTCGGTCGGGGCCTCGGCGGTGGCGACGCCACCGGCCGCGGTGCTCCACTCGCCCTGGCCTGCCCCGGCATGGCCTTCGGTGTGCTGTTCGTGGGCCCGGGTGGTGGCGAGCAGCTCGTCTTCCTTTTCCATCGACTCGCGAATCGCGCGCTGAGCGTTCGGCGGCAGCGTCGGCAGCAACTCGAGCACCCGCCGGCGGTGCCGGGCGACGGCCTTGCGCTCGGGCATCCCCGGGTTCGGCTGGACCTGCGGGATCATCTCGGAGAAGTCGTCGCTGGTACCACCACCGCCGATACCGGCGGCCTGCATCGCCTCTTCTTGCTTCTGGACCGCCTCGTCCTTCTCCTCGGACATCCCGATCGGACCGAAGCGATCGCCGGAGAGGAACTGTTTGACGACGGGCTGTTCGGAGGTCAGCAGTTGCTCGCGCGGTCCGAACATCACCAGCTCCTTGCGGAAGAGCATGCCGATGTTGTCGGGGATGGTGCGGGCGATGTTGATGTTGTGCGTCACGATCAGGATCGTCGCGTCGATCTGGGCGTTGATGTCGATCAGCAACTGCGAGATGTAGGCGGTACGCACCGGGTCGAGTCCGGAGTCCGGCTCGTCGCAGAGGATGATCTGCGGATCGAGGACGAGCGCCCGCGCCAGTCCGGCGCGCTTGCGCATACCGCCGGAGATCTCGCCCGGCAGCTTGTCCTCGGCACCGGTCAGACCGACGAGCTCGATCTTCTCCATCACGATCCGGCGGATTTCGTCTTCCTTCTTCTTCGTGTGCTCACGAAGCGGGAACGCGATGTTGTCGTACAGGCTCATCGAACCGAAGAGCGCGCCGTCCTGGAAGAGGACACCGAACAGTTTGCGGATCTCGTAGAGCTCTTTGGCCGAGCACTGGGTGATGTCGGTTCCGTCGATGATCACCGACCCCTGCTCGGGATGCAGCAACCCGATGAGGGTCTTCAAGAACACCGATTTACCGGTACCCGAGGGCCCCAGCAACGCCGATACCTCACCCATCGGCAACGTGAGGCTCACATCACGCCAAATATTCTGTGAACCGAACGACTTGGTGAGCCCCTCGACGCTGACCTCTACACCCACAGTTCCTCCAGACGATCGCTGCCCCCGGTGAACTCCCGCACGTGGGAGCCCACCTTCGGCGACATTGTGGCTGGGATCACTGTATCGGACGACCGTCACAGTTCCTGCCCCACCGCACCGAACACACAGCGTGGACGTGGAAGGCAACCTACCAACCGGTAACTTGCCTTCGGGCGATGACACTAGCCGATGAATGGGGCCGAAGGAAAGTGGGCCCCGTTTCACTGGCCGCCACGGGTGGTCTTCCCGTCGGATGGTGGCCGATCGTGACGTGCCTCACGCTCTCAGGAGTGCGCGAATCCTCGATCGCCGGGCGCGTCCGGGGACTCGTCGCCGACCACGATGCCGCTCGTGGCGCTCGGCGCACTCGCGTGGTCGTCACCCTGCTCGGCTACGGCCGCAGGCGCACCGGGCACGCGAGTGGCCCACGCCTCCCGTACCCGCGTCAGCGGTAGCCACCACGAGATGAGCAACACGAGGACGAGCCAGATCAGCGAGGAGTTGCCCCAGATGACCTCCCACCAGCCCCACCGCAGCTCGTTCAGGTTGGCGCTGGGCAGGAATATCGACGGTCCGGGTAACTGCGCCAGCAGGCCCAGCACGCCCAGCCCCAAGAACACCGCGCCGCGCCGGTCGCCGGGGCGTGCCCGTAGCGCACGCACCCCGATCGTGACGAACACGAGAATGAACACCGACGTCAGCACCCAATGGTGAATCCAGGCGGCCGGGGTGGCCAGCAGCGCGACCGCCCACGCCGACAGGAAGCAGAGCTCATACTCGCCGCGCCGGGCGAGGAACCAGGCCAATGCGAGACAGTAGAGGCCCGCGACGGCACACAGCGCCAGCCACCAGTGCGAGCGGACGCTGTCACTCAGCCCCATGCGCGCGAGGACGCCGGCGATGCCCTGGTTGTAGACGTAGGCCAGTCCCCCGATCCGCTCGGGATCGAAGACCGTCGCCGTCCAGTACTTCCACGAGTCCGACGGGGCGATCGCCCACGCGAGGCCGGTCACTGCGAGGAAACCGATGGCGACGTTGATCGCGGCCCGCCACTGCCTGCGCACGATGAAATAGATGAGGATCACCGCCGGTGTCATCTTGATGGCCGCGGCTATCCCCACCAAAAGGCCCCGGTACGGTTCGGCCCACGCCGGGCGGCGATCCCAGAGGGTGTCGGCGATGACCAGCCCGGCCAGGATCAGGTTGATCTGCCCCAGGTCCAGGGTGACGCGGATCGGTTCGAGTTCGAAAGCCACGCCGGTCAACAGCATCGACCAGCCGATCGGCAGATCGCCGCAGCCGACCCGGCGCAGCAGGATGCGGATGAGCCACCACGTCAGCGCGACCCCCAGGATCAGGAAGATCACCGACAGCACCCGCACGGGCAGCCAGCTCATCGGCACGAAGGACACCGCGGCGAACGGCGGGTAGGTGAACGGCAGAATGCTGTCGTTGGCCTGCGGCATCATCGAGTCGTAGAGATGCTGCCCGTGGAGCAGGAACTGGCCGCCGTAGCGGTAGATCTGCAGATCCACCGGCGGACCCCAGTATTTGGTCGGCCCGAGATGCACCAGCCACGGTTGCCCGAACACCCGGCACACCCCGAGTACGAGAGCTACCGCCCCGACGACGTTGATCGTCGTGAACGCACGACGGGACACAGCAGCAGTCACGCGGGCTGATACTAGTCTGTGCGCGGCCCCCGACCGGCATCGCAGTCTCCGGCCGCCCAGCGCCACGCCGACGGACACAAAAGAGGGCCGGTGCGGGCTCTCACCCACACCGGCCCTCTCGTGCCGGAGATTCCGCGTCACGCGGAGATCGCGACGACCGTCTTACTTGACCGACACCTTGGCGCCGGCCTCTTCGAGCTTGGTCTTGGCAGCCTCGGCGGCTTCCTTGTCGACCTTCTCCAGGATCGCCTTCGGCGAGCCCTCGACGAGGTCCTTGGCCTCCTTGAGGCCCAGACCCGAGACGACCTCGCGGACGACCTTGATGACCTGGATCTTCTTGTCGCCGGCACCCTCGAGGATGACGTCGAACTCGTCCTGCTCGGCAGCGGCCTCGGCGGCAGCGGCCGGCGCACCGGCAGCGGCGACGGCGACCGGAGCGGCCGCGGTGACCTCGAAGACCTCTTCGAACTTCTTCACGAAATCGCTGAGCTCCAGCAGGGTCAGTTCCTTGAACTGATCGATGAGCTCGTCAGCGGTGAGTTTCGCCATGGTGGCGTCCTTCCTGTCTGTCCCCGGTACGGGGGTGGTTCATCCCGTCCGGGATGGGGTACGGGTTCCCGCGGCGCGGGAAAACTGTTGTGCCGGCGGGCTTTACTCGCCGGATGCTGCTTGCTGCTTCTCCTGCAGGGCCGCGGCGAGCCGCGCCACCTGCGATGCCGGCTGATTGAACAGGCCGGCAGCCTTTGCCAGATTGCCCTTCATGGCACCGGCGAGCTTGGCCAACAGGACCTCACGGGTCTCAAGGTCGGCGATCTGTTCGATCTCGGCAATGGACAGCGCCCGGCCGTCCATGTACCCGCCCTTGATGACCAGAGCCTTGTTGTCCTTGGCGAAATTCTTGATCGCCTTCGCGGCCACCACCGGCTCGCCTTCGATGAAGGCGATCGCGGTCGGACCGGTGAACAGCTCGTCGAGCCCTTCCACGCCCGCCTTCTCGGCGGCACGCTTCACCAGGGTGTTCTTGGCGACGGAGTAGGTTGCACCCTCGCCGAGGGAACGACGCAGATCGGTGATCTGGCTGACGGACAGGCCACGGTACTCCGTGACGACCGTTGCCGTAGCGCCCTCGAACTGCTCAGCGATCTCCGCAACCGCGGCGACCTTTTCGGACTTGGCCATACTTCGCCTCCTTCCTCATCACTCGAGTTGAGTTGGTCAGATTCAACCGGTGACCGCAGGAGGCGGACAGCACCCCCGGCGAGCACATCCGCTCGATGAACGAAAGCTCCCGGAACGACAAAACGCCCCGGCACGCAGAAGGCACGGGGCGTCACATGTGAGCACACCGGAATCCGGTCGCCCACTCGTTGTTCCACGTTCTCCCTGCGTGGGTCGCCGACACGGATGTCGTCCTTCGATCGGGATCGCTCCCGATGACCAACGGTCTCTGGTTGAACCGATACGACGTGGCAATGCACGTCACACCGAGGTTCGAGATTACCGGACACGACGCCCGGCGGCCAAATCGCTTGCCCGGGCCGGCCGCGACCATCGAACGAATGAGTCGGCACCCTTGCCGGCCTGCGCATTTCGCTGTCGTGACCCAATTGGCGCCCACCTCGATGCGGTTCCTATATCCGCCATGGACTACAGTCGGCGGTCGGTAGTGACGTGGGCCACAGACTGTAAGTCCGGTTCCACTTCTGCTGCCGAGCACACGACGGGGTGTGAGCGGCGCCGGTGGGTCCGGCGCCAGGGTCACGCCCCAGGCAGGGTGAAGCGCCATGACCTATCAGTTGGACCCGAAGTCCCCGGTGGTGCCACGCACCGGCCCGGCCACATCAGGCCGGTCCGCTGCCGCGCAACCAGACCGCGGGCGTGCCACGCCGCGCTCGGCCCCGCGCTTCGGCACCCTGCCGCTCGGCGATCCGACCGGCGGCGCCGACGGTATCCGCTGGCGTGAGTCCGTCGACGGCGCTCAGATCTACCCGCGTGTGGTCATCGACCGCGACGTCAAACTCACCATGAGTGACGGCGCCACCTTGCGGGCAACCGTGATCCGACCCGCCAACCGCTTCGGTCAGACCGTCCTCACGCCCTATCCGGCCATCGTGAACATCAACCCGTACAACCGGGCGACGGTCGACCTCGTCGACAACCTCACCCACGCCCCTGTCCTGGGACGCGCGCTGCGCGTCGCGTCGACGTCGCTCGACGCCACCGATACCGCGCTCGGCGGACTGACGCGACTGACGGGCACCCTCGCGGGCGGCATCCTCGACGTCTTCGGGATCAACCGCACCCTCGTCCGCAGCGGATACGTGCAGGTGATCGTCGACGTCCGCGGCACCGGCGCCAGCGGCGGCAAATGGCAGATCCTCGGCGCCCGCGAACAACAGGACTCGGTGGAGGTCATCTCCTGGGCCGCCGAACAGGATTGGTGCGACGGCCGGGTGGGACTGGCCGGCTGGTCCTATTCGGCGATCAACTCCCTGCAGGCCGCCGACAAGCGGCCACCCGAGCTCGGTGCGGTCTTCGCCGTCGAGGGCTGCGACGACATCGTCCGCGACATCTACATCACCGGCGGCATGCCCTCGGCGTTCATCCCGATGTGGCTCTCGGTGGTCAACGTCCTCAAATGGGTGCCCAATCCGTCGACCTGGATGCGCGACGCGCTGCGCGGCGACACCCTGGCTTGGCTGCGCGACCGCGTGGCGTCGCCGGCGACCGAGATCCCGTCGCTGCTCTGGGGCTTCCTCACCGCGCGCGACGACCGCATCTTCGACGATCCCTACTTCGACGAACGAGATCCGCAGGTCGACCGGATCGAGGTCCCCACCTTCACCGTCGGCGGCTGGCACGATCTGTTCGGCGGCAGCGCGACCGGCATCTATGAGCGCCTCGAGCTCGAACCGGGCCGCAAGCAGATGCTCATCGGCGACGGCTACCACTTCGACGTCGGCACCGGTCACGGATCCAGCTCGGCCCCACCACGTCTCGACGTCCTCGAGCGCGCCTGGTTCGACCGCTGGCTCAAGGGTCAGCGCAACGGGATCGACTTCTATGGGCCGGTCACGATGATGCAGCAGGGTGGCTCATGGACCTCCGGGCCGTCCTTTCCCCGCCCCGGCGTCCGGCCGCAACGGCTCTACCTCACCGACGACGCGTCGGACACCGCCGAACACTCCGTCCACGATGGATCGTTGAGTCCTGTTCCCGGGCAAGGGCTGTCATCGCTACACGTCCGGCCCGACCTGCGCGGCCTGGCCTCGCGCGACATGACCCAGGTGACGGCCGGGGCGTCGATGGTGTTCGGCAACTCGTTCACCACCGATGCCCGATTCCAGGAACGCGGGGCCCTCTCGTTCACCAGCGCCCCGGTCACTGCGGCCACCCACCTCAGCGGGGCACTCAACCTGCGCCTCAACGTCGCCACCACCGCCCACGAGGCCATCTGGGCGGTGACGGTCAATGATGTTGCGCCCGATGGCTCTTCGGCCGTCCTCACCAACGGGGCATTGTCGGCCACCAATCGCGCGCTCGACCGGTCACGGTCGAGCTTCACCGACGACGGAACCCTCGTGGACGCCTATCACCATCTGTCCCGCAAACGTAAGCTGCCGGTGCCCGCCGACGAGCCGGTGCGCATCGACATCGGCCTCGTCCCCACCGACGCGGTCCTCGAACCCGGGCACCGATTGCGCGTCGATGTCTACGCCGCCAGCTTCCCGCGGTACCTGACGGTCGTGCCCGACCTGCTCAAGGCCCGTGGCCGGCGCCAGCGTCTCGTCCTCGATCCCGCGCACCCGAGCTACCTGACCTTCCTGGCCGACGACGGACTCGCCCGCGCCGATCACCGCAAGCCCGAATCCGAGAGCACGACGCGGTAGACGAACCCCGCCTCGGGCCCGAGGACCGTGCCGACGAGTTCGGTGAGGGTGAGCACGAATCCGCGTCCGTGCGCTGGGCCCGCGCCATCGTCGAGGTGGTGGGCCAACTCGTGCAGGATCACCAATTCCCGTAGGGCCCAACGCCCGTCCCGCGATTGCGGGATGGCGATCTCGCCCGTCTCCCGCCGATATTCGGCAGCCCGGAAGCCGCGCCGGGCACGCACCGACACCGGCACCTCGGCGCGGACGAAGCGTTGCCGTACCGCGGGCATCGCGAGCACCCGCTCGACGTAGTCGCGCACCGAATCCACCGACGAGAACAACGCCTCGACGGGCAGGGTCAGCTCGGTACCGGCGATCTGCACCGTGCGCGCCGACCCGGGCCGCTCGAACATCCGCAGTAGCAGCCGCTCGGCCTCATAGAGCCGGGAT
Source organism: Gordonia sp. DT30 (assembly GCF_049844915.1). Lineage (NCBI taxonomy): Bacteria > Bacillati > Actinomycetota > Actinomycetes > Mycobacteriales > Gordoniaceae > Gordonia > Gordonia sp. DT30. Next base: position 77,882 of record NZ_JBNCLY010000008.1, read on the forward strand.
CGTGCCGAATCGCGCGCAGTCATCGCCCCGATGCTAACCGGCGCATGCCCGTCAACCGTGTCGGCGGCGCCTTGTGCCCGGCCGCCGGCAGATGCCCCGCTACCATCTCCCACAGCCGCGAATGAGGGAGCCACTCGATGAGGGAGGGTCGATGAAGGCACTGGCGTCCGACCGGATCCAGCGATGGCGCGCCCGCGGCGCAGGCATCGCCGACCGGGCGTTCTCGTTGCCGGGCGCCCCGCTGGTGGTGCGCATCGCGCGCGAGTTGGCCACCGCGAGTCTCTCCGACCGGTCGATGACGCTGTCGGCACAGGCCTTCACCTCGGTGTTGCCCATCGTCATCCTGCTCACCACACTTCCCGTCGGCCGCACGTACCTCGATGAGGCGTTGTCGAATCTGGGCGTACACCCCGAACGCATCGACGCGTCGCTGTCCACATCGACGACCACGGCGTTCGGTGTGATCGGTGCGCTCATGACGATCGCCGGCGCCACCTCACTCGCCCGTGCACTGGGCCGCATGTACATGCAGACGTTCCGGGTGAACAAGCTGTCGTGGCGCAGTTGGTGGCGATGGGTGCCGGTGATCTTCCTCTTCCCGGTTGCGGTGGTGGCGCAAGGCCTGATCACGCCGGTGCACAGCGCCAGCGTTTTCGGGGTGCGGTTCAACGGAACGGGTGCCCTCGGCCTGACGGTCGTCATCGTGGTGACCTTCCTGATCTGGTGGGCGCTGTGGACGGTCGTGCCCCGGCTGATGGTGTCCAAGCAGGTGCCGATGCGGTTGCTGGCGGTCAACGGCGCACTCACCGGCGCACTCGTCACGGTGTATCTGGTGGGCAGTCGCATAATCCTGCCGAAGACGGTGTCGGGGACCATCAACCACTTCGGCACCCTCGGCATGGTGTTCCTCGCGATCAGCTGGCTGTACTTCTACGCCATGGTTCTGGTCGTGTGCGCCACGGTCACCCATGCGATCGCCACCGACGACGGCCCGCTCGGGCACCTCGTCGGCGGGTTCACCGGGATTCCGGCACCCGCCCCCATCGCGCGCAGTTCGCTGGCACTCGCCGACGCACGCATCGAGGCCGACGACCGGCATCCGTGACCGCCGCGGATCGGTGAGCGCAGCGCATCGGTGAGCGCGCCGGCGCGGGAGCCTCAGGCCTCGAGAGCGCCCCGCGGGGCCCCGAATTGCGGGTCCGCGCCGATCTTCGCGCGCCGCCCGGCGCGGTCACCGGCCCGCCGCGCGCCCTCCGAGTAGCCCGCCGACGCGCTCGTCGGCCGCCACGTACCCCGCGCCCGCGACTCGGTGCGATAGAAGTCGACGACCTCGATCTCCTTGTTGCGCAACGCGAGCGCGGTCGACGACCCGGAACCGCGTGACCCCTCGAGACCGGCTCCATCGGGGCTCGACTCACCGTCGGCCGCGATCGCCTCGCGCCGTTGCTCGTCACGTGCCTGCGTCAGCCGGGCACCGATCCGCTCGGCGAAGGCGGACTGAAAGTTGAGACGGGCGGTGATGGGCGCCAACGGTTTTCGCTCCACGACCTTTCGCGACCGCCAGCCCTCGTCGCGGCGCACCACGCGCGCCGACATCTCGTTCTTGTACTCCCCCGACCGCAGATACGCGTCGCTCGCGGCCACCATCTGCACCACCAGCGACGTGTAGAGCGCCTCACAGGTGTCGATGTCGGATTCGAAGCCGTACGCCAGCACGAACGTCGAGTTCCCGGCGACGTCGACGGTGACGTCGTTGGCGCGGGCGATCGCCACGAACAACTGCACATACGTCTTCAGCCCACGCTTGCCCGCCTCGCCGATGGCGATCTGCCGCGAGATCGGGGTGGTCGTGGTCCGCGCGGCCGGGTCGTGGGCGCGGGCCAGCGCCAGGTCGATCGCCGATTTGGTGGCCAGGCGCTGCGCCGCGGCCATGAATGTCTCCGCCTCGTGCGGATTGTCGGTGTTCTCCGCCTGACGCAACAGTCCGGCGATTCGGGTGAGCAGCTTGTCATCGCGCATACAGATCAGACTATTTCGCCCACCGATCGGTTCCACTCTGCGCCCGATTTCTTTCACACCGCGCCCAATCTCTTTCACACCGCGGCCGAGCCCTTGACTTTCCCATCCGGAAAGTAGAGACTACTTTCCAAGTAGGAAACCCTTGAACGAGGAAACCCTTGAACGAGGAAACCAATGACGAGGAGGCCGATCCGCATGGCCGACATCACCCCCCACCAGGCCCGCGCGGCTCTCGACGAGGTCGCAGGCGCCCGTCGTCGCGTCGCCGATGCGGTCGGATTGCCGCAGCTCTACTGGACCGTCATGGCCATCGGCTGGATCGTCCTCGGCATCCTCACCGACTTCACCCCGGCGTGGGTGGCCACCGTGGCAACCGCCGCCTTCGGCGCCGGGCATGCCGCCGTCGCCGGCCGCCTGCTCGACGGACGCCACGCCCACCGGGGCGTTCAGGTCAGCCGCGCCGTCGCCGGTCGCCGGGTGCCGCTGATCGTGATCGGCATCCTGCTCGTCGCCGTCGCGGTGACCATCGGATTCGGTTTCGCCCTCGACGCCGACGGCGTCGAGCACTCGGCCACCTGGGCCGCGGTCATCGTGGCCGCCGCCATCGGATTCGGCGGCAACACCATCTTTGCCGCCATTCTCCGGCGGGTGCAGCGGTGAGGACTCCTCGCTTCGACGAACTCATCCACCCCAGCACGCGGCTCTCGTTGGTCGCCACCCTCGCCGCCAGCGACTGGGCCGAGTTCGCCTACCTCAAAGACCGTCTGGCCCTGTCGGATTCGGCGTTGTCCAAACAACTCGCCACCCTCGAAGCGGCCGGGTACGTCAGCACCGAACGCCCGGTCACCGGCCGTCGGCGCACGGTGCGCGCCCGCCTGACCCCGACCGGCCGCGCCGCCTTCGACGGGCATGTCGCCGCACTGCGGCAGATCGTCAACCGGCAGATCGTCGACCTGCCCGACGAGACCACCCCGGCCGGACCGATCACGACCGGAGGAGAAACCGGATAAATCGGGCACCGTCGCGCGCCTGCGCCTCGACGGGCTTATCGTCTGCATCACCAGTGCAGCAATGGCGCTTCACCATTCGATCGAAATGATGGAGGCGCACATGCCCGAAGGGCACGAAAACCTGACCGACGACGAGGCCCACCTGGCGCGTCTGGGCTACACCCAGGAACTGCACCGCTCGTGGTCGGGATTCTCCAACTTCGCGATCTCCTTCTCGATCATCTCGATCCTCTCGGGATGCTTCACCTCCTTCGGACTCGGCTGGAACAACGGCGGCCCGGCGGCGATCGCCTGGGGCTGGCCGATCGTGTCGATCTTCATCCTGCTGATCGGTTTCTGCCTGGCCGAACTCGTCTCCGCCTATCCGACTTCCGGCGGAATCTATTGGTGGGCAGCCAAACTCGGCGGCGCCAAGGCCGGCTTCTACACCGGGTGGCTCAATCTGATCGGGCTCGTCGCGATCCTCGCATCGGTCGCCTACGGCGCGGCCACGTTCCTCGACCTGACCATCGGCACGTTCAGCGAGTCGTGGTTGGCCGGTTACAGCCTGACCCGGGTGTTCATCATCTTCCTGATCATCCTGGCGATCGCCGTCCTGATCAACATCTTCTCCGGGCACCTGTTGTCGATGCTGAACAACATCTCGGTCTGGTGGCACGTATTCGGTGCCGCCGCAGTCATTCTCATCCTCTTCCTCGTACCCGACCAGCACGCGTCGGTCTCCGACGTGTTCGCCCGCACCGTCAACAACTCCGGGATCTTCAGTGGCTCCACATCGCACGCCGGGTTCATCCTCTACATCCTGCCCATCTCGGCGATCCTGACCCAGTACACGATCACCGGCTACGACGCATCCGCACACATCTCCGAGGAGACCAAGGGCGCCGCCGGCGCTGCGGCCAAGGGCATCTGGCGTTCGATCGCCTACTCCGCGATCGGCGGCTGGGTACTGCTGCTCAGCTTCCTGTTCGCCGTGCAGGACGCCGACGGCGTGACCAAGGGCGGCGGTGCGGTGGCCACCATCTTCACCCAGGCCCTCTCCTCACGGTGGGCCGGGGTCGTCTTGCTCATTTCCACTGCGGGGCAGCTGTTCTGCGCTGCCGCCTGTCAGACCAGCGCCTCCCGGATGATGTTCGCGTTCAGCCGCGACGGGGCCGTTCCCGGCCACCACCTGTGGAAGCAGGTGAACGCGCGGGGCGTACCGGCCTACGCGGTGATCGCCACGGCCGCGGTCGCCGCGATCATCACCCTGCCCGCCCTCGTCGCCGTCGACATCAACGGCGCACCGGTGCCGGTCGCGTTCTTCGCAGTCGTCTCGATCGGCGTCGTCGGTTTGTACCTGTGCTTCGCCGTCCCGATCTACTACCGCTGGCGGGCCGGCGATTCCTTCGAATCCGGCTCCTGGACACTGGGCTCCAAGTACAAGTGGATCGCCCCGTTGGCGCTCGCGGAGATCGTCGTGACCTCGGTCATCGCCATGTTCCCGACCTCGCTGGGCGGCATGCCCTGGGATCAGAGTTTCGCCTGGAAGTACGTCAATTACACACCCCTGCTCGTCGGCGGTGCCCTCATCCTGCTCTACGCGTACTGGCACCTGTCGGTGAAGAAGTGGTTCACCGGTCCGATCACGCAGACCGCACCCGCACCCGTCCTGCAGGAGACCTGACGCCAGTCGCAGACGCTCATCATCCCCGGTGCGCCGGGCGCCAATCGGGCGCCCGGCGCACCGCAGTAACGTCGAGCCCGGACGGGCACGACAGGGCGATGACGGGAGCGCGACATGGGATCGACGACGATACGGCGCGGGATCACCGCATTGGCGATCTGTGGGGTGGCCCTGCTGCCGGCGGCGTGCGTGAACTCCGCCGACCCGGCCGACACCGGATCGACGTCGGCGACCGCCAACAACCTGAACCCGCACACCCTCAGCCGGACCGCCGACGAGGTCAGCCGATCGGGGCTACCCGTCACCGATCAGCATGACGTGACCTCACAGGTGTGCCCGAAGGCCGGGTGCGCAACAGCGCTGGCCACCGACCAGTTCACCCTCATGCAGTTCACCACCACCGGGCGCGCGGAGATCTACCTCGGTGAACACCTTCAGGCGTTCCAGGTTCTCAACGTGGTCGTCGACTTCCCCGCGGGCACGCCCGCCGACCAGCGGACCCGCTACCAGAACGCCATCCAGACGGCGCTGTCCTGAATCCCGGGCGCCGTCACAACCCGAACTGCTGCTGCATGTTTCGTAGCGTGTCCGCCGATGCCAGCAGCCCCGCACGCTCGCCGTCGGACATCGCGACCTCGAGCCGACGGGCGCACCCGCTGCGGTCCACCAGCGACGGCAACGAGAGACAGACGTCATCGAGGCCCTCGAATCCGGTCGCCAGCGTCGACACCGGCAGCACCCGGTGCTCGTTGTTGAGCACCGCCTCCACGATCCGGGTGGCCGCCAGGCCGATCGCATAGTTGGTCGCGCCCTTGCCGTCGATGATCTTGTACGCGGCATGCACGACCTCGTGGTGGATGCGCCGACGCACGTTCTCGTCGATCGGCTCATAGCCGGGCAGCGCTTTCCAATCCCGCAGTGGCACACCGCCGATGGCGGCCGAACTCCACAGCGGGATCTCCGAGTCGCCGTGCTCGCCGACGATGTAGGCGTGCACGTTCTGCACCGCCACGCCCGCGTGCTGCGCGATGAGGAAACGCAGGCGCGACGAGTCGAGCACGGTCCCCGACCCGAACAGCTGATGGGGCGGCAGCCCACTGATCTTCAGCGCGGCGCTGGTGACGATGTCGACCGGGTTGGTGACCATGATGAACACCGCATTCGGTGCCGCCTCGACGGCCTGCGGCAGGATCGCCTGCGTCAGCCCGATCGTCGCCTCCGCCAACTCCAGACGCGACTGTCCGGGTTTCTGCTTGGCGCCGGCGGTGAAGACGACGACGTCGGAATCGGCGACGACGTCCATCGTGTCACCGCCGACGATGTCGGTGCGCGGGACGAACTCCAGCCCGTGCGACATGTCGAGCACCTCGGCGGTGACCTTGGCGGCGTTGATGTCCATCAGCGCGATCGTGCGCGCCACCCCGCGGATCAGGGAGGCATAGGCCACCGCCGTCCCCACCGCCCCGGCACCGATGACGGCCAGCTTGGTCCCTCGTGCGTCCATCCCACTACCTCCGCGAGTCCTCGGGTGCCGATTGCTCTCAGTCCTATCCCATTTTCTCCGTTCGCGCGGTCCGAGCTGGTTCACGCGGTCCGTCGACGGCCCGCGCGAGCAAGTTCGACCCGCGCGACGTTGCGACCGGCACGCCCGTCGCCCGACATCGTCGCCCTGTCCGGTCGGACAGCGTCCACCCCATCTGCTTGGTTGAACATCTGATCATTTGTTCATGTGTTCTTGTGTTGGCCGGGAGACCGCCGACATGCTCGGACATGTCATCCACCGCGACACAAGGAGATCGACGTTCATGGCCATCGAGCTGAATCAGATCTGGGACTTCCCGATCAAGGACTTTCACCCCTTCCCCAACGCAAAACTCGGAGTCGGCGCCCACGACATGCTCGGCGTCGAGGCCAAGGACCTCGGCATGACCCGGGTCCTGTTGATGACGACCGGACTGCGCGGCTCCGGGATCATCGAGGAATTGAAGGGCAAGATCGAATATCAGGGTGTCGACGTCGTGCTCTACGACAAGGTCGAGTCCAACCCGAAGGACTACAACTGCATGGACGCCGCAGCGCTCTATCAGTCCGAGAAGTGTGACGGCATCATCTCCGTCGGCGGCGGCTCGAGCCACGACGCCGCCAAGGGCGCCCGGATGGTGATCGCCCACGACGGCCGCAACATCAACGAGTTCGAGGGCTTCTCCAAGGCCACCAACAAAGAGAATCCCAAGCACATCGCGGTCTCGACGACGGCGGGCACCGGATCGGAGACGTCGTGGGCCTACGTCATCACCGATACCTCCGACATGAACAAGCCCCACAAGTGGGTGGCCTTCGACGACACCTGCCTGGTCGATCTCGCAATGGACGATCCGCTTCTCTACTACAGCTGCCCTGAACACTTCACCGCCTTCTGCGGATTCGACGTTCTCGCCCACGCCAGCGAGCCCTACGTATCGCGGCTGGATTTCGCCCCATCGCTCGGAAACGCCAAGTACGCCGTCGAACTCATCCGGGACCACCTGCGCACGGCCGTGTACGAGCCCCGCAATCTCGCCGCGAGGACCGGCATGATGCACGCGCAATACATTGCGGCTCAGGCGTTCAACTCCGGCGGTCTCGGACTGATCCACTCGCTCTCGCATGCGGTGAGCGCCTTCTACGACAGCCACCATGGCCTCAACAACGCCATTGCCCTGCCCCGCGTCTGGGAGTACAACCTGCCCAGCCGCTATGAGCGATACGCCGACATCGCCGCCCTCCTGGGTATCGACACCAGCGGCATGACCACCGTGCAGGCCGCCGACGCCGCCGTCGAGGAGGCCATCCGGCTGTCGAAAGACCTTGGAATCCCGGATAATTTCGGCCAATTGAGCGTGGGCAGTTACGAGAAGAACCGGATGAACACCGGCAAGTACGAAGGTCGCGGCGAGACCATGGACACCTCCGACAAGCAGATCCGTGCCATCTCCGAACACATGATGGACGACTGGTGCACGCCGGGCAACCCGCGCGAATGCACCGTCGAGTCGCTCATCCCGATGGTCTCGCATGCGATGACCGGCACGTACTGACCCGAGGGCCGCCGCCCAGAGAACCGGGAGCCTGAGCAACTCCCGCACGGTGGGTCGGCCCGGGCGAAGCAACCTGAACTGACCCTTCGACCCGGACCGATCCACCTCCTGTCCTCGGCAAAAGTGTTGTACACCAACCACAACGATGCCCGATACACAAAGGGGAACCATGCCCGAACCCGCGGTCCCGCCGACCGAACCGCACACCTTCGCGACCGTCGACGACCTCGTCGCCGGCCTCGACGAGCAGGGTTACATCGCCGACCCCGACCTCGCGGTGGTCGTCCACCTCGCGACCCTCCTCGATCGTCCGCTGCTCCTCGAGGGCCCGGCAGGGGTCGGCAAGACCGAACTCGCCAAGGCCCTTGCTGCTGCGTCCGGCCGGGAGCTGATCCGATTGCAATGCTATGAGGGTCTCGACGAGGCACGGGCACTCTACGAGTGGGACTATGCCCGCCAATTGCTGCACGTGCAGATGCTGCGCGACCGTATCGGAGCCGAACTCGCATCCGAGCCGAGTCTTCCGGCGGCCTCGGCGGCGCTCGCACGTGCCGAGATCGGGGTCTACACCGAGGAGTTCCTGATCGCCCGGCCACTGCTCGCCGCAATCCGCTCGAGCACCCCGGCGGTGTTGCTCGTCGACGAGGTCGACCGCACCGACGAGGCGATGGAAGCCGTCATGCTCGAAGTCCTCGCGGAACGACAGGTGACCGTCCCCGAACTCGGCACCTTCACGGCGCGGTCGGCCCCCTGGGTCATCCTGACCTCCAACGACACCCGCGAGCTGTCCCCCGCACTCAAACGCCGCTGCCTGCACTTCCAGGCCGACTATCCCGATGCCGGCCGGGAATGCCGCATCGTCGGGGTGCGTGCGCCCGACGTCGAGGATTCCGTCGTCGCGGAGGTCGTCGACCTCGCCCGCCGGTTACGCGAACTACCGCTCCGCAAGAGTCCCTCGATCGCCGAGGTCATCGATGCCGCGCGGGCCGCGGCCTTCCTCGGCGACACGGGCGGCGAGCATCGCGAAGCCACCCACCGGGCACTGTTGTCGCTGCTCGTGAAATTCGGCAGTGACCTCGACATCGCCCGCCGCGAGATCGAGGCCCCGCACGCGAGCGCCGGTGTGTCCGCCGTCGTCGGAACCGACGGTTCCGGTCCCGCCGGTTCGGTGACCGCCACCGCGTTCGGCGCGGGCCGCGCACGCAGTTCCCTACGGCGCTGAGCACGGTCGACGACGATGGCAACCCGGCACCCGCATTCTCCGGACCCGACCGCCGCACGCGAGATGACCCTCGACCGGCTCGCGGTCCTGTTCGGTCGGGTGCTGCGCCGATTCGGGGTCGGCGTCTCGCCGGCCGAGGTGATCGAGATCCGACGCGTGCTCGACCTCCTCGGCGGCCACGCGCCCGGCCTGCGGGCCGCACTGCGCGCGGTCAGCGTCAAATACGTCCACGAGACAACGGGATTCGACCGCGCCTACGACACCTTCTTCGGCGGACTCGTCGTGGGTGATGGGCCGGGCCCGCGCCCGCGCGGTGCCGCGGCAGATCTCCCCGACGACATCACATGGGACGAGGAATTCGACGGTGCGTCCCGGCGGATCGGTGCCGACGAGCACACAGACGACATCGGCGACCTGCTGGCCGACGACCCGGACGCCCGCGCCCGCCACGCCGAGAGCGCGCACCGCGAGGAGAACGACTTCACGGTCTCCGCGGGCACCGAATCACTTGCGGTCGACCAGGATTCCGACTCGGCGGCCGGCGGGATCACCTACACGATCGACGTGGACGAGGCCGATTCGGCGAGCATCGGGGAGCTGACCGGGCCTGCGGCACGGGTGCGCGGAAACCCACTGGGCGTCGACGGTGCAGCCGCCGTCCTCGCCGCACTCGACGCCCATGATGCCCGGCGGGCCTACGGCGCCGACGGCACCGAGTGGATCGACGACCGGCAGCGCGCCGAATGGGAAAGGGCCCTCGAGGCTTTCGTGGATGCGCTGGCTCGGCGTCTTGCCGAGGCCGACGACATCACCGAACCCGCAGGGGCGGTCGACCGTTCGCCCACCCTCGATCAGGCCGACATCGACCGCGCCTGCCATCGGCTGGTCCAGCGGATGCGCGGGGCGCCACAGCGCATCGTGGCCCGCACCGACCACGGCGGACTGGACATGCGCCGCACCATGCGCTCGGCGGTGGCCACAGACGGTGTGCCGCTACAACTCTGGCGGCGCTCCACTCGTCCTGGGCCGGTCCGTCCGGTGCTTCTCGTCGACGTCTCGCTGTCGGTGCGACCGGTCGCCGGCTTCCTGCTCCGCCTCGCCCAGACCCTGCACCGGCATGGAGATCGATGCGAGGTCCTCGCCTTCGTCGACACGCCGGTCCACGTGACCGAATCGCTCAGACACGACGACGGGGACTCGGCGCTGGCCGCGGTATTGGGCGCCGACGGCCTCGATCTGGCCGCGACCAGCGACTACGGCGCCATGCTCACCGGCCTTCTCGGCACTTTCGGCGGCCTCCTCGGTCCGCGCACCACGGTGATCGTGGCCGGCGACGCCCGCAGCAACGGCTTCGATCCGCGAGTCGACTTGTTCGCCGAGTTGGCGCGGCGAGTGCACCGGGTCGCCTGGGTGACCCCTGAACCGCGCCGGTACTGGAACCAGTCCGGCTGCTCCCTGGGTGCCTACCGCGAGTATTGCGACGCCGTCGTCTGTGCCCGAGACGGCGCCGAGCTCGTCGACCGTGTCGACGAGCTCGCCGCGGCGCTGCGCTGAGAAGGGCGACGATCCTGCCGCGCACACTCAGCTCGCAACAGCACGACTGTTTTCGTTCGCGCGGTCCGAACTTGCTCGCGCGGTCCGAGCTGGTTCGCGCGGGCTGTCGACGGCCCGCGCGAGCAAATTCGAGCCGCGCGAAGGCAGCTCACCGCTCGTCGTCTGCGGGATCGGGGTGCCGGACACATGGTGAGGACGCCGACACCGACACCCGGTCGCTGCCCTCGAAGGAGACGTCGACAGTGAATCTCCGCGCGTCGCGCACGTGACGGTCACGCCAACCGCGCGACGGCATCGCTATCGGATCTATCGGGCTGAAGCCTCGCTGCCCCAGGGCGTCCACTCCTTGCAGGATGCGCGTGATCTTTTCCGAGCCTCCGTACTTCCCGGTTTCGATTTGGTAGCTCCACGGCGGGCCGTCCGGCATCATCGTGTTCGGGTTGGTCCAGCATCCAGACCGGGTGAGCCGCCCAGCTGACAACTCGGCGGGGTCTAAGTCGCGCCACTCGGGATCCAGCGCCCGCATGTTGGCATTGAGAATCGCGACGACCTCCGCACGCGACATCGACACGGCGGGAACGTCGTCCTGGTCCTCGGTCAGGCCGCAGCCGGCAAGCCCGAGGATCATCGCGGCGGCCGCTGCCAGGCGAAGATTCATTGTGGCCGTTCACCATCCACGTGTTCCCCAGTCCTATCCCATTTTCCCCGTTCGCGCGGTCCGAGCTGGTTCGCGCGGGCTGTCGACGGCCCGCGCGAGCAAGTTCGAGCCGCGCGAAGGCAGCTCACCGCTCGTCGTCTGCGGGATTGGGATGCCGGACACATGGCGAGGACGCCGACACTGAGACCCGGTCGCTGCCCTCGAAGGAGACTCCCACAGTGAATTTCCGCGCGTCGCGCACGTAACGGTCACCCCGACCGCGCGACGGCATCCCTATAGGATCTATAGGACTGAAGCCTCGCTGCCCCAAGGTGTCGACTCCTCGCAGGATGCGGGTGATCTTTTCCGGCGAGCCTCCGTACGTCAGGGGGCCGATCCGGTAGCTCCACGGCGGGCCGTCCGGCATCATCGTGTTCGGGTTGGTCCAGCACCCATGGCGGGCAAGCCGCCCAGGTGACAACTTGGCGGGGTCGGAGTCGCGCCACTCGGGATCCAGCGCCCGCATGTTGGCATTGAGAATCGCGACGACCTCCGCACGCGACATCGACACGGCGGGAACGTCGTCCTGATCCTCGGTCAGGCCGCAGCCGGCAAGCCCGAGCACCGCCGCGATAGCCGCTGCCAGGCGAAGAATCAAGTGCCCGTTCACCATCCTCGTTGTTCGATTGCATTCGGTCGTGACCCCGGGATGCTCTCCAACCCGCTCGGGGATCGAGGGCTACTGAGTTCCGAGTCTGGTCCACGCCACAGGTATGGGACGGGATCCTTGCCGGTGATGACCTTGACCATGTTCTGGAACGCATCCGATGATGGATCGTTCCAATAGTCGCCATGGCCATCTGGGCCCTGCACCAACTCGTCCGGGTGTTCCTCGTTCCAGATCCCGTAATACCCGGTGTCGAGCCGGGTCACGCCGGGAGCGGTATCCGGATCACCGCCGTGCTGTATCGATCCCTGACTCTGCGCGTAGTGGATAGGGTCACCCGGCGCTGTCAGCGAATACCGCTCGACATGCGGATTCGGATTCTGCCACGGGCCGTCGAGCACACCGGTACCGGCCGACGACGCATAGATCACCCGGTCGGCATTGAGCCCAAGCTGTTCCGCAGTCCCGACCACGGAGCCGCCGTAGGAGTGACCGATATATGTGGTCGCCGCATCAGGGGCCACATCAGCGAGCGTGCGATCGAGCTCATGACCAAAAGCCACGAGCTTCGGTGCCATATTGTTCGCGTACGTGGTGTCGACTGCCGAATCGTCCGACATCGAGAACATGTTCTGGGGCAGCTCGCCATTCATGTAGAGGATGACCGGGCCGCCCGTCGCGTGTGCAAGGTTCCACGCCGAGTCATGGTTGCTCTGGCTGCCGTTGAGGTTGGTTCCGGTCCCCGGGACGTACACCGCTACGTTCCGAGTCGTCGGAGTGATCGCTCCGACCAGTTCGATCATGTTTCCGTTCGTGGTGTTCTCGAACGCCAAGAAGGTTCGCTCGACCGCACTGTCGTCGGCGCCGTTGCCGTCGGCAGAATTCGCGAAGGGGTCGTCGAACTGCTCGAGCATCGAGACGAGCTGTTTGATCCGGTTCTCGTCAGGCGGGTGAGTCTGACGTTCGTCGATCAACGCGTTGCGAATGTTGACCTCGTTCGCGTCTATCCGCACCGCAAGCGGAACACCGTCCATATTGCCGATGGCCTGTGGGTCGGCCTGGGCGAGCCGACGTAACTGTTCCGGCGTCAAACCGGCGAGCAACTCTGCGCGTTGGTCTGGCGTCATGCTCGCCAGTCTGTTCACCAGCACATCGGGGTCGATCAGGCCGACACCGCGGATGTCGATGTCGGGCTGGCCGTTGATCATCGAGATCAAATCCGAGGCGAGCCCCTCCAACCGCGTACCGTACGTGTCATCCAGGTCGCCGACCGTATCCAAACCACGAATGATTTTCGCCTCGAACGTACGTGCTTGCTCTTCCTTGCTGGGATCCGGATGTGTCACCAGCCCCGTCTCCGACACATCGAAACCCTCAGCGATCGCGGAGTCGACCTCCCGCAGTACGTAGTCCTTGGCGAAACCCAGGTCGGTCGCCGCATCGCCTGCTTCGTCGGCGATCTGGTTCAAGACGTTGCGTACCTCGAAGGCGTGGTCACGTTCCGCATTGAGCTTGGATTCCGCTGCATCATGGGTCTTACCGTGCCAGGTCGTCGAGCTGTGGAACGAACGAATCGACGCGTCGATCGCACCGTCCAATGTGGCGGCATTACTTGCAGCCGTCGATCCGGCCGCGCCGAGTGAGGCTGTATCCCAGGTACGCAGTTGGCTGATGGACGTGCGCGTCACCGGGAGGGCAACCGATCGAATCCGGATGCCGCCGCTCCATCAGCGTCGACCACCCTCGTTGTGAATACCCGCAATTGTGTGGCGAATGCTTCCAATCGCGCCCCGACCGAATCGGTGGCCCGCTTTGCGGGACTGCCCGCGGACCGAACCGCGGCGAAGCTTCGACTACTTTCTCCTGCCGTATCGGTAAACGCGCTGAAAGAGAGCCCCGACACGATGGCACCCTGGCCCTTCCACGTACTCGCCATCGCAATGACCGTCTCGGGTTGAATGGCAAACCGCTGCGGCTGCCCCGGCGGGACCTGAGTGGGTGCCGGTTCCGCCGACCTTGGCATTGTGGTGGCCGCCCCACTCTGGGACATCCCTGGACTCGGGGCGGTTGTCGTTCCAGTCGTTGGAGATGTCAACCCGGCTCCTTTTGCATTTTGTCTGTTTTGTACTTTCCACCAACCTAGCGTCCCATCTCACGTCGTCGGCCAGAGCACCCCAGAAGACTCTTCGCCCCTCACCCGGCGCGGAGAGCGACGAGGATGAAATGCGGCACCACCGGTCGCGCGAAGTGCCGGTGAGGCAGCCATCGCGCACTTATTCTGCACATATGCGCGAATGGCCATGGACGGGGCGCGGTCCAGAACTTCGGCGTATTCGGCGAGAACTCACCCGAGACCCGCCGGGCGCGGTCATGGTCAGCGGCGCCGGCGGCGTCGGCAAGACACGACTTGCCCGGGAAGCCGTCTCCGGCCTGAACGTTCCCGTCTTCTGGGTGGGCGGAACGGGGTCGACCCAACAGATCCCGCTCGGCGCGTTCGCGCCATGGATCGACGACGCCATCGTCGATCCGCTCCGCCGGATCACCGCGCTCCTCGGCACCCTGTCGGCCGCACCGGCGCAGGTAGTCGTCGTCGACGACGTCGACCACCTCGACGAACAGTCACTGTTCGTGGTGCACCGCCTGCTCGCGATCCCCGCGGTCGGCCTGCTGATCACCACCCGCGGCGACGCGGCGGCGTCCACGCGAACCGCCGATCTGCTGCGCGACGGCACGATCGTCGACCTCGAGCTGGCCCCGCTGGGCCGCGCGGACGTATCCGCCCTCATGCGCTGGCGGCTCGGAGCGCCCATCGCGGTCCCGTTGGCGCAGCAGCTGTGGACGATGACCCGGGGCAACCCGTTCTTCCTCGTCACCGTGTGCGATACGAATCTCGACACCGGCCGCATGGTGCTCCGCGAGGGTCGGTGGACCGCCGACGGCCCGCCCGAACTGCCCGGCACCCTGGCCGGGGTACTCGACGCCCGGCTGCGCGCCGTCGGTGACGGGGTCGCCGACGTGGTGAATCTGGTGGCGCTCGCCGAACCCCTCGAACTCGGCGTGCTGTCGGACCTGTGCGCACCGACCGACGTGGAGGCCGCCGAGACCGCCGGCTTCATCGCCATCGAGTCCATCGACGCCTACGGTCGCGGGGCCGTCGACACCGCGCACGTGACTCTCACCCACCCGCTGTATGGGGAGGCGCGGATGGCCACGGTCAGCCGAGTTCGGCTGAACCGGTTGCGCACCAACCTCATTCAGCGCCTCGCAGCCGATCCCGCCGTCGACGCGCAGTCACGGGTGCAACGTGGGCTGCTCGCACTCGACGCCACCCGATCCCTCCCGCAGCGCGCCCCACTCCTCCTCGACGGCGCCGAGGCAGCACTTCATCTGCTCCACCTCCCACTCGCACGGGATCTCAGTGCGGCCGCCGTCGAGGGCTCCTGCGGCCTGCCCGCACTCATCCTGCACGCGTATACCCTCTCGCTGTCCGGCCTGGGCACCGAGGCAGAAACGTTGTTGTCGACCACCCTCGCCGACGTCGACCACGAGATCGACCAGGACGTCCGCGACACCATCGGCTTCATCCGGGCGGCCACCCAGTTCTGGTGTCTGGACGACGCGGACGGGGCCCGTGAGGTGATCGACGCGTCCGGCGTGAGTCTGCCGGTGCGGCAATTGTGGGACTGTCTCATCGCGGCCATCGCCGGCTGCCCCGCAGACGCCATGGCACTCGCCGACCACAGCGAACCGGCAGACCCGTCGAAACCCTTGCCCACGATCTTCGGCATCTGGGGCGCCATCGCCGCACTCGCCGACACCGGCCGGGTGACCGACATGAACGAGGTGGCGAAGTCCGGCTACCAGATCGCCGACACCTTCCCCGCCGCCGCGTATCACCGTGCCGAGCTGAGCTACATGCACGCATTCTTCTGTGCACTGTGCGGCGATCTCGACACCATCGACGGACTGACCGCCGAGTTGATGACGGTGACCGAGGACGTCGGTGGAATCGCGGTGTTCTGGGCCTGGGGAGTCCGGGGTCTGGCGGCGGTGGCCCACGGCGACGCCGCGGACGCGGCCGCCACCCTCGATGCCACCCTCGACGAGATGCGGTCGGCGCAGGCAGCCCAGTTCATGCGCCGGCCATTCGAGGTCGAACGCGCCCAGGCAGCCGCACTGGCCGGCGACGCCGAAACCCTCACCACCCTGCTCGCCGACCTGCCGAACCCGCCGACCGGGGCGCTCGGCTATGCCCGCACCCGGATCTCGTTGCTGCACGCCTGGTCTTCGGCGATCGGCGGATCGCTGTCCGCCGCCATCGACGCGGCGCACCGTGCCGCCGAGTGCGCGCGCGAGCGGGGCCAGCGGGTCAACGAATTACTGGCCCTGCACACCGCCGTCCGCTGGGGCGACACCACGGGACTCGACCGGCTGGGCGAACTGTCCGAACTGCTCACCGAGGTACCTCGCGCACGCAGCGCCGCCACGCACGTCCGAGCCCTGGCCACCCACGACGGCGAGCTTCTGCACGCCGTGGCGCGCGAGTACCTCGGTCTGGGGATGGCCGATCACGCGGTCGACGCGCTCGCCCACGCCGCGATCGTGTTCCGCAACTCCGGCCACACCGGCAAGCGACTCTCGGCCGTCGAGCAGATGACGGCCCGAGCCGACGCCTGCGGGCTTCACACCCCGGCGACCGCAGCAGCCCTCGACACCGTGCCGTTCTCCCCACGACAGCGGGAGATCGTCACCCTCGCACGCCGCGGACTGTCCAATCAGGAGATCGCCCAACAACTTTCACTGTCCACCCGGACCGTCGAAGGTCATCTCTACCGAGCGGGCCTGGTCCTCGGCAGCCCGGTCCGCCCCGGGCATCACTAGCAGTGCACGTTCTGGGGACGGCCGCCGATACGCCGAATCCCCGACCACGTCGAGGTGATCGGGGATTCGGTATGTCAACTGAGTCGCCGCGTCTCAGGCCTGCACGGCCTCCGCGAAGTTGCGGGTGACCTGCGGGTCGACGGGGATACCCGGACCCGTGGTGGTCGAGACGGTGACCTTCTTGACGTAGCGGCCCTTGGCGGCCGACGGCTTGGCGCGCATGATCTCGTCGTAGGCGGCGCCATAGTTCTCGGCCAGCTTGGTGGCGTCGAAGGATGCCTTGCCGATGACGAAATGCAGGTTCGCGGCCTTGTCGACGCGGAAGGTGATCTTGCCGCCCTTGATGTCGTTGACAGCCTTGGTCACATCCGGGGTGACGGTGCCGGTCTTGGGGTTCGGCATCAGACCGCGCGGGCCGAGGACACGGGCGATCCGGCCCACCTTGGCCATCTGGTCCGGGGTGGCGATGGCCGCGTCGAAGTCCAGCCAGCCGCCCTGAATCCGCTCGATCAGATCCTCGGCGCCGACCTCGTCGGCGCCGGCGGCGACGGCCTCGGCAGCCTTGTCGCCGGTCGCGAACACGATCACGCGGGCGGTCTTACCGGTCCCGTGCGGCAGGTTGACGGTGCCTCGAACCATCTGGTCCGCCTTACGGGGGTCGACGCCCAGCCGGATCGCCACCTCGACGGTCGCGTCGGTGTTCTTCGACGACGTTTCCTTCGCCAGCTCGGCAGCCTCCAGCGGGCTGTAGAGCTTGGACTTGTCGACCTTCTCGGCCGCGGCCGCGTAGGCCTTGCTCTGCTTGCTCATTGCTCTGTTCTTTCTCCGCCGGTCACTGTGACCCAGATCTGCGGGTTGGTGGTACGGACCGAGCCGGTCCTCCCACGTGGATGATTTGGCTTCAGCCCTCGACCGTGATGCCCATCGACCGCGCAGTGCCTGCGATGATCTTCGCGGCCTGGTCGATGTCGTTGGCGTTCAGGTCTTCCTGCTTGGTCTTGGCGATCTCGCGGACCTGATCCATCGAGACCTTGCCGACCTTGTTCGTATGGGGCTCGCCGGAGCCCTTCTGCAGACCGGCAGCCTTGAGCAGCAGCTTCGCCGCCGGCGGGGTCTTCAACTTGAAGTTGAAGGACCGATCTTCGTATACGAAGATCTCGACCGGGATGACGTTGCCACGCTGCGACTCGGTCGCGGCGTTGTACGCCTTGCAGAATTCCATGATGTTCACGCCGTGCTGACCAAGCGCGGGACCCACGGGCGGAGCCGGGTTGGCCTGGCCTGCCTGGATCTGGAGCTTGATGATCCCGGCGAGCTTCTTCTTCTTGGGAGGCATCTCTTGAGTTCCTTGTTTGTTTTCTTGTTGATCCACGTCCGCTGGAGGCGTGGAAATCTGTGTGTCGGACCGCCGTGTTCAGGGGTCCACGGGGTCGGAGCCCCGGTGTGGCTAGATCTTCTCGACCTGATTGAAGCCGAGTTCGACGGGCGTCTCACGACCGAAGATCGACACGAGCACCTTGACCTTGCGCTGCTCGGCGTTGATCTCCGAGATCGACGCAGGCAGGGTGGCGAACGGGCCGTCCATGACGGTGACCGACTCGCCGACCTCGAAGTCGACGTCGATGGCCGAGGAGACCGCGGCGGCCGCCGCCTCGACGCTCTCGCCGGCCGAGGACGCCTTGGACGGCTTCTTGGCCTCGGTGCGCGGCATCAGGAACTGCAGCACCTCGTTGAGCGACAGCGGCGACGGCTTGGACGTCATGCCGACGAAGCCGGTGACGCCCGGGGTGTTGCGCACCGCGCCCCACGACTCGTCGTTGAGATCCATGCGCACCAGGATGTAGCCGGGCAGCACCTTGCGGTTGACCTTCTTCTGCTGGCCGTTCTTGATCTCGGTGACCTCTTCGGTCGGCACCTCGACCTGGAAGATGTAATCGCCGACGTCGAGGTTCTGCACGCGCGTCTCGAGGTTGGCCTTCACCTTGTTCTCGTAGCCGGCGTAGCTGTGGATGACATACCACTCGCCCGGGGCACGGCGCAGTTGCTTGCGCAGCTCCTCGACGGGGTCGGTCTCCTCGGGCTCGGCGGGAACGTCGGCCGCTTGCTCATGCGCCGCTTCCTCGTCGGCATCGACCGCAGCCTCGCCACCGTCGATGGCAGCCGCCTCGTCCTCGGCAGCCTCGGCCTGGGCCTCGACGCCGGGTTCGTCGGTCTCGTCGACGCCCGCCTCGACGGCAGCGTCATTGACGGCCTCGTCGACAGTGTCGAACTCAGCCGCTTCGGTGTTGTCCGGGGTGCTCACTGCAGCCCACGCTCCTCTTTCTCACAGTTCCGGTCGGGTCTTCACGTCGACCGCCCGGCCGAGTTCTCTACTCGACCGCGCCGGCCCGGTCGCGCCGTCGACCGTTCCGATCACGCCCGGCGACCATTCGGTCGCCCGACTGGCCGGTCGTTCGGCTCACTCGCAGTGAACCGCTAACCGAACAGCCAGAGGACACCCTTGGCAAAGCCGAGGTCGATACCGAACACGAAGGCGGTCACGACGACGACGAACACCAGCACGGCAACCGTGTAGGTGATCATCTCGCGCTGGGTCGGCCAGATGACCTTCTTCAGCTCGGCGACGACCTGCTGCAGGAAAACCCAGATCCGCACGAACGGATTCCGGCTCTCCGCAGAAGACGTCTTCTTCTTCTTGCGTTCCTTGACGGCGACCGCGGTTCCACCTTCGGAAGCCGTGTCGTCGTCGGAGGTGCCTGGGGCAGACGCCGACCGGCGAGCGCGACCCGACCGCTTGCCGGACGGACGGAGCTCGTTGTCCGCGGCCGCCTTCGTGGACGTGTCGCCCGACCCGTCAGCGCCCTTGTTGGACCCGTCAGCGCCCTTGTCCGACCCGTCAGCGCCCTTGTCCGACCCGTCAGCGCCCTTGTCCGACCCGTCGGGGGCATCGGAGACATCGAGCTCATCGACCGCCGACGCGGCGTCCTCCGCAGCGTCTTTGGCGCGGGCGGCTCGATCTCGCTTGCTCAACTTCGAGGTCCTCTCGTCTACGTATGCCCTCATCAGGGCAGGGGCGACAGGACTTGAACCTGCAACCTGCGGTTTTGGAGACCGCTGCTCTGCCAGTTGAGCTACGCCCCTTTGTGGCCGTCGGCGTCCTGCGGACATTTCACGGGACTGTGCCGGCCACCATCTCGATCCACCCTACGGACTGCCGCGCCGACCGTGGCCATCGCAGTTCCTCCGACAAAACCAACGCGCCACCCTATGGGTAGCGCGCAAGTCAAAGTCAATCGAGACACTTCAGTGTAGAACATGGGCCCGACCGAACCCAAAACGGCCTCGGAGCAGCCCGGTCGGGCGTTGATCTGCCGCCGCTCGTCGAGCTCGCACGCGGAGATTCTCATGGCGAGTGCGGCAGACCGGATGACCGGGCACCGGCGGCCTCGTGCCGGCCATGATGGTGCCGGGCCTGTTCGAGCGGCTCGTCCTGGCCGGGCTCCGCGACCCCGATCACCTCGTCGATCAGCTCATCGTCGGCACTCACATCGGTCTTGCGCAACACCGCGACGGTGTACAGCATCAGCCCGATGATCAGCCACACCGACAGCACGATGACCGGGTGCAGGATGTGGTGGCCGCTGAAGAATCCGACGTTGCGCAGGAGGCTACCGGTGGCGCCCGGAGGCAGCAGCTGCCCGATCGTGCCCCAGGGCCGCGGCAGCAGGTCGGGTGAGCTGCTCAGCCCCGACAGCGGGTTGCCCAACACCACGAGAAGGATCGCGGCCACCGCCAATCCCGCTCCGCCCAGCAGGCTGCGCAGGCCGATCACGGTGAACGCGGTGGCGGCGATACCCAGCACACCGGCGAGCACCAGGTACCAGAAGTTCGTGTCGAAGGTGCCGAGCACGTACCGCAGCAGGATGTTCAGCGTGATGCTCGCGACCGCCGCGAACGCAAGTGCCGAGATGACGAGAGTACGTGGCCGACGGATCAGCATCATCAGGGCCACGCCACCGATCCAGCCGCCCAATGCCAGCGGAAGCGCCCCCGCGGCCAGGCCCACACCCTTCGGGTCGCCGGTCCCGAATCCGCGCACGTCGTTGACGTGCAGCGGCTTTCCGAGTTGCGCGGCCACCCCCTGCCCGACTCCCTCGATCAGGGTGGCCACCGTCGGACTCCCGGCCGTGGCCACCAGGACCTCCACCGAATCCGGGGCCACCACCAGGGCGCCCTCGATCTCGCGATCGAGGATCTGCTGCCGGGCCTGCGCCTCGTCGGCGACCGTCATGACGTCGAATGCGCCGGGCTGCCGGGCCTCGAGGCCGTCGGCGATGTGCGCGGTCGCCGCAGGCGAGCCGACCACCGCCAGCGGCACGTCGTTCGGCTTGGCGTGCACACCCGGCAACGCGAAGGCCAGCAACAGGATCGACACGACCGCGGTCAGGCCGAACACCAGGGCGAGCGCCTTGCCTTCTTCCGACTTCTTCACAAAACGGCCCCTTTAAGATACTCGACGTTTCTTATCGAGTGCGATGCTAGTCTCCTCCGGAGAGGAAACGCAACGTTTCTTATCTGCCCATTCGTGCAGCGAAAGAGGTACCGGTGGCGACGACCCGACGCCGTGGCGCCGAACTCGATTCGGCGATCCACGAAGCCGTTGTCGCCGAGCTTCATGACTCCGGCTTCGCCGGTCTCACATTCGAAGCGGTCGCGGCTCGGGCGGGCACGAGCAAGGCCGTGCTGTATCGGCGCTGGGACTCCAAGTTGGAGATGGTGGTCGCCGCCATGGCGAACACCCGGTTCGGGCTCATCCGGGCCGACGACACCGGCACCCTGGCCGGTGATCTCCGCTCCACGATCGGTGACGTGCTCGAGCGATTGAACGATCCCGGCCGCGAAGTCGCGCTCGGAATCCTCGCGGGGGCGGCAGCCGACCCCGATTCCGGCGCGCTGCGAGTCCTGCAGGCCAAGGCCGAGGAGTTGGGCGGCACGATCATCGCGCGAGCACGTGACCGCGGCGAGATCGGCGACGGCGACATCCCGGCCACCGTCGTCACCATGCCGTTCGACCTGGCCCGCTACCGATTCCTCATGGCGGGCACTCTCACGCTCGAATCGATCGCCGACATCGTCGACACCGCAGCCGTGCCGCTGATCGGTCTCTACGCCTCGACGGGACCCACCTGAGCGCGGCCACGTTCGGGGAGCCGAGTTCGAGGCCGCCCCGTCAGTTGAACTGGATGACCGCCTGCGCGCGCCCGAAGATCTTGCGGTCGCCCTGCTTGGCGACGATCGCGATGGTGCCGCGGCGGGTCTGCGGATCGAGCGACTTGATCTTGCCGGTGTAGTCGACGGCCGCGCTGTCGTCGGCGGGCACGTAGACCGGGCTGGTGAAGCGGACGTTGTACTCGCAGAACGCGGCCGGATCCCCGATGTGCTCGGAGATGTAGGTCGCCCCCAAGCCCATGGTCTGCATGCCATGAGCGACAACATCTTCCATGCCCGACGCCTTCACCAGGTGATCGGAGAAGTGGATCGGGTTGGGATCACCGGCGACGCCGGCGTAGTTGGTCAGATTGCCCCGCGTCAGCAAAAACCGCTTGGCGGGCAGTTCCTGACCCACGGTCAACGTGTCGAAGTCGACGGCGCCGAATGCGCCGGAACGCTGCACCGGGTCGGGTAGCTCGTACCGACCGGGATCGGCCTCGACGGTGCGCGCGACGGCGCCGACCCGATCGGTCTTCATCATCACGTGGTCCAGCGACTGCGCCTGCGACGGATCGATCTCCATCCCCGGACGCGCGGCCAGCGAGGTGTAGGTCGTCATGACCGGCTCGTCGTGCTGATTCCAGATGATGTTCTTGGTCACCATCAAGTCGATCATCTCCGGGCTGGTGACATGCCGGAACGATTCCAGCGACACATCGCAGACCAGCTGGTCGCCGACCTTCATCGGCTGGTGGTAGATCAGCCGCTGATCGGTTTGCATGATCTGCCACAGGTCGTAGCCGGTGACGACGTCGGTGAAGAGCTTGCGCTGGGCGGCGATCCCGAGCACCGATACGTAGGTGGGCGCCGCGATGAGGGTGTCGTGACCGAATGTGCGTGCCTCGGCCTCGTCCCAATGCGTCGGATGCGGATCCTGCACGGCCAGGGCGTGCTTGCGGATCTCTTCGCGGCCGATCTCGTAGTAGTCGTCGACGGTGTAGCCGAAGCCGACGAGGGACTTGGAGTGCTCGGCGATCTCCTCCGGGCTGAGCTTCGCATCGGCCGAGCGCGCCGGCGCCCGGCCGATGATCTCGACGTCATTGATCTGTGCGGGCATTCGCTTCGCTCCTTACCTGGCCAGGTCCCGATGGGCGGAAATCAAGTGGGATCCACGACTTTGTTCACGTTGTGCGAGGCGCTTCACACACACGCCCCGAATACGACTGCGGACCGCCTCACCGAGGCGGTCCGCAGGATGTTTCATGTCGGGAAACGCTGACATGTCGTCAGCGTGACTCCTTGTGTGCCTGATGCTTGCCGCAGTTCGGGCAGAACTTCTTGATCTCGAGGCGGTCGGGATCGTTGCGACGGTTCTTCTTGGTGATGTAGTTGCGGTGCTTGCACACCTCGCAGGCCAAGGTGATCTTGGGCCGCACATCGGTTGAGGAAGCCACTGTAGTCCTTCTTTCACGGGTGGTGCATTTGTCGGCGCTCGCGTCCCGTGTCCCCGGGCCGCCGCGGGCGCTGCAGTTGTGTAGCGGTGGAGGGACTCGATCCCTCGACCTCACGATTATGAGTCGTGCGCTCTAACCAGCTGAGCTACACCGCCTTGACGGCCTGAACACCCGCGAGGGCGATCCAGTCGTTCCGAGCCCCCTGACGGAATCGAACCGTCGACCTTTTCCTTACCATGGAAACGCTCTACCGACTGAGCTAAGGGGGCGTACCCGGGCCGCCGCATCGTGCTGATGCGGACCGCTCGAGAGCCTTAACGAGGTTACACACCGATTCGACGGCGCGCCAAATCGCCTGTTACCGACGACCTGAAGGCGCGTCGCAACGACGAGCTCCTCGTTGTGGCAGGTATAGGATTCGAACCTATGTAGCTTGCGCGACGGATTTACAGTCCGCTCCCTTTGGCCGCTCGGGCAACCTGCCGTGCCGCTCCCGCAGGCCGTCTCCGGCCGCGTGAACAACGCCGTGAAGAATACAACGACTACCGCTGGTCAACGCAAACCGGCAGGTCAGCGATTCGCCCTTCCCCGCCCCACCGACAGCGCCCGCCACTCGGTCAGACGCGCCATCTACCCTGTACCCCATGGCTGATTCATCGTTCGATGTCGTGAGCAAGGTCGACCGTCAAGAGGTCGACAACGCCCTCAACCAGGCCGCCAAGGAACTCTCGCAGCGCTACGACTTCCGGGGTACCGGCACGGGCATCGAGTGGTCCGGCGAGGAGGCGATCGTCATCACCTCCGACGCACAGGAACGCGCCGAGGCCGGCCTCGAGGTGTTCAAGGAGAAGCTGATCCGCCGCGACATCTCCCTCAAGGCGTTCGACGCCGACGAGCCCGCGGCGTCGGGCAAGCAGTTCAAGATCACCGGCAAGATCGTGCAGGGCATCGACTCCGAGCACGCCAAGAAGATCTCCAAGAAGATCCGCGACGAGGGCCCCAAGGGCGTCAAGGCGCAGATCCAGGGCGAGGAACTGCGGGTCTCCAGCAAGAAGCGCGACGACCTGCAGGCCGTCATCGCCCTGCTCAAGGGCGAGGACTTCGGGATCGCGCTGCAGTTCGTCAACTACCGGTAGGCACCCGCGCGGCGTTCCCGCTCACTCATCTGCTTCCCGCTCAGCGATCTCGCTGAGCGGGAAGTAAATAGCTGAGCGGGAACGTCACTGCCCGGTCCCGCGGCGGGCCATCTCCTGCAGTCGGGCGATGCGTTCGGGCGTCGGCGGGTGCGTCGAAAACAGTTTGGCCATCCGGTCGGTGGCGCGGAACGGATTCTCGATCATCGCGTGACTCTGTGCGGCGATGTCGGGTTGCGGGGGTAGTGGCGCGGCCTGGATACCACCGGAGATCTTGGCCAGCGCCGACGCCAGGGCCAGCGGATCGCCGGTGAGCTCGGCCCCCGAGGCGTCGGCCTGATATTCGCGTGAGCGTGAGACGGCCAGCTTGATCACCGTCGACGCGATCGGCGCGACGAAGGCGACGACCAGCATCAACAGTGGATTCGAGTTGTTGCGGTTGCCGCCGAAGAAGAGCGCGAAGTTCGCCAGCCCGCTGATGATCGCGGCCATCGCGCCGGCGATCGAGCTGATCAGGATGTCGCGGTTGTACACGTGCGACAGTTCGTGACCGAGCACCGCCCGCAGCTCGCGCTCATCGAGCAGCTGCAGGATTCCGGCGGTACAGCAGACCGCCGCGTTCTTCGGGTTGCGGCCGGTGGCAAAGGCATTCGGCGATTCGGTCGGACTGATGTAGAGCGCAGGCATGGGCTGACGGGCCTGCGTCGCCAGCTCGCGGACGATGCGGTAGAGCACCGGCGCCTCCACCTCGGTCACCGGCTGGGCGTGCATCGCCTTCAGCGACATCTTGGCGCTGTTGAAGTACACGTATGCGTTGACCGCGATCGCGACGATCACCGAACCCCACAGGATGACGGGGTTGCGGAACGCCGCGCCGATGCCGACGATGATCGCCGACATCACGCCCAGCAGGGCCGCGGTCTTCAGTCCGTTGAAATGCATCAGTTCCTCGATCGACCTCACGACATCACGTCCGGTCCTGGCAGATTGCCAGGCGACGATGCCCCTGTCGACCCGGAAACGATCGGGCGGCCGGTTCGGTTTCCGGCCGGTCCGGACGTGCCCGCGCTAACCCATCCGGTCGACGGTGTAGCCGACCAGCGAGCGCAGCGCTCCGTGCGCCGGGCCGGTCGGCAGCTGCGCGAGCTCGGCGCGCGCCTGCTCGGCGAACTCGGTCAGCTTGTCCTTCGCCTGCGCCATGCCCCCGGAGGCGTTGAGCAGATCCAGCGCTTCGGCGACCTCGGCGTCGTCGGTGAGCGGACGCGCCTTTCCGTCTTCGGTGAGCAGGAGCGCTCCGAGTCGATCCGACGACGCATCCTCCTCGGCCAGCGCGTACAGCACCGGCAACGTGTGCACACCCTCACGCAGGTCGGTACCGGGCGTCTTACCGGAATCGCCTGTGACAGAGCTGATGTCGATGATGTCGTCGGACACCTGGAATGCGGTGCCGACGATGTCGCCGATCCGGGAGAGCCGGTCGGTGTCGGTTGCCGACGCCCCGGCGGCCATCGCCCCGAAGCGTCCCGCAGCCGCGATCAGCGACCCCGTCTTCTCCCACACCACCTTCAGGTAGTGATCGATCGGGTCGACGCCGGCGGCCGCCCCGACCGTCTCGCGCATCTGCCCGGTGACGAGCTCGGCGAACGTCTCGGCGATGATGCGCACCGCGTCGGGGCCCAGTGTCGACACCAGTCGCGACGCCCGCGCGAACAGGAAGTCGCCGGAGAGAATCGCGATGCTGTTGGACCAGCGGGCGTTGGCGCTCTGCGCACCCCGGCGCATCGGCGCCTCGTCCATCACGTCGTCGTGATAGAGCGTCGCCAGATGGATCATCTCGACGACGGTCGCCGACGTGATCACCTCGTCGGCGCCGGGATTCTCACCGAACTGTGCGGCCAGGATGGCGAACATCGGCCGGAACCGCTTGCCGCCGGCCCGCGCGAGGTGGCTGGCGGCCTCGGTCATCACATCGTCGCCGGAGATCAGCTCGGTGAGCAGGAGATCTTCGACCCGCGCCAACGATGATCGGACGGTTTCTGCGAACTCATCGGTGCCGAGGTCTACGCCGGCGAAAATCGACTTCACGTGTTTGGCCGCTCCGTTTCGAGAAGGGTCAAGGTCATCCCGCGCCGCCGGAGGCGCCACGACACGACACTGCTTCTGTGCAGCCTAGCGTCTGGGCACCGCACTGCCCGGACAGCATCGCCGCACGCGTCGCCGACATACTGGTCGGGTGAGCAGCGACCAGCCCCGCGGCGAGATCCCCGAGTCCACCGACGTGTTGGTGGTCGGCGCGGGCCCGGGCGGGTCGGCGGCCGCTGCCTACGCCGCATCGGCCGGCCGTCACGTCGTTCTCGCCGACGCGGCGGTGTTTCCGCGCGACAAGACGTGCGGCGACGGGCTGACCCCACGCGCCGTCGCCGAACTCGACGGGCTCGGACTCGGTCACCTGCTCGACGGGCGGCCCCGCCTCGACGGCCTCGACCTCAACGGCTGGGGACGGTCGGTGTACGTGCCGTGGCCGTCCGGGCGTTTCCCGGCCTACGGCAGCGCGGTCGCGCGCCTCGAACTCGACGACGCCATCCGGCGCCTCGCCGTCGAACGCGGCGCACAGATGCTGGGCGGCGTCAAGGCCGTCGACGTCGAAATGGATGGCGCGGCAATCGGTTCGGTTCTCCTCGACGACGGCCACGGCGTGCGCCCGATCCGCGTCGGCCAGGTCATCGTCGCCGACGGCGTGCGGTCCGGGCTGGGCAAGGTTCTCGGCCGAAAGTGGCACCGCGACACCGCATACGGAGTCGCCGCCCGCGCCTACGTGCCGTCGGCGCGCGCCGACGCCCGGGTGATGGGCTCCCATCTCGAACTGCGCGGCCCCGACGGCGAATTGCTGCCCGGCTACGGATGGGTGTTCCCGCTCGGCACAGTCGATTCCGGCCCGCTCGCCGGCCTTGACCGCGCCGCAGGCGACGGCCTGCTCAACGTCGGCGTCGGCGCGCTCGCGACATCAAAACGTCCGGCGCACATGGCACTTCGCCCGATTCTCGAGCACTACGCGCGCATGGTCGCCGACGAGTGGCAGATCAGCGGACCGCCCGTGCGCATCGCATCGGCGCTGCTGCCGATGGGCGGTGCCGTCAGCAATGTCGCCGGCTGCAACTGGATGCTCATCGGCGACGCCGCGGCGTGTGTGAATCCGCTCAACGGCGAGGGCATCGACTACGCGCTGGAGACCGCACGCCTGGCCGTCGAGCGACTCGGCGCCGACGACCACACCGACGCCTGGCCCGGCCTGCTCGCCGGGCACTACGGGCTCGCCTTCTCCGCCGCCCGACGCCTCGCCGGGCTGCTCACCATGCCCCAGACCGTGCCCGCGCTCGGCCGCCCGGGCATTCGGTCGGCGCGGCTGATGTCGGTGGTGGTGCGTGTGATGGGCAACCTCATCACCGCCGACGACGCCGACCTCGTCGCCCGCGCATGGCGTTCGGCCGGGCGGGTCTCCACCCGCGTCGATCACCGTCCGCCGTTCGCCTGACGTCCCACCCCGCTGCCATTGGATTGAGACGAATCGGGTGATACGTTTCATATATCTGATAGGCCGCGCAGCGCAGGGAGCATCATGTCGACCGTTTCGTTGATCGCGCGTCGGGTCGGCGCCCGCCGCGCCGAGCGTTACCGCCTGCGTGACGACCTCGCCCGCGTGGACCCGGCCGCCGACCCCGAGAGCTACGCCCGCGGCCTGGGCACCCTCGAATATCCGTGGGGCATCACGATGGCACTCAGCTTTGCCCTCTTCCGCACCTACGCGGTGCCTTCCATCGGCGAGTTGCTCTATGAGACCGGCGAATTCACAGACCGCACCCAAAAGCGCTACGACGACACCGTCCTGCTCCTCGACGCACCCGTCGAACATGGCTTCGCCGATCCGCGGGGCCGCGCCGCGATCCGGCGCATCAACCAGATGCACGCCATGTACGACATCTCCAACGACGACATGCTCTACGTCCTCGCCACTTTCGTCGTGTGCCCGGTGCGCTGGGTTGCCGCCTACGAGTGGCGACCGTTGCGGCCCAACGAGATCGACGGGCTCACCGAGTACTACCGCAAGCTCGGTAAACACATGGCGCTCAAGGATATCCCCGACACCTTCGAGGCCTTCGAACACTTCCTCGAGGAATACGAGCGCGAGCATTTCGCCTACTCGCCACGCTCACGCGAGGTCGCCGATTCCACGCTCGCGCTGCTCACCACCTTCATGCCGTTTCGGCTGTTGCCGGCCTGGCTCGTCCGCCGACTCTCCTACGCCCTCATGGACGACCCGCTCCTCGAAGCCTTCCGCTATCCCCGGCCCAGCGCCGCCGAGCGGACGGTCGTCCGCGCCGGCCTCAAGGCCCGCGGCCTTGCCATCCGCTTCTTCGCTCGGCCCCGCACCACCCCGCAGTATGGACGCGACATGCCGCAGATCCGCTGCTATCCGCGCGGCTACCAAGTCGGCGAGCTGGGGACATTCACGACCGGCTGCCCCATCCACAAGGTTCCCGGCAACCCTCCCAAAACCGACGATCCTGACTACAATCCCTCTCACGCCATCTAGGCGTTAGGTCTGGCTGACGCCAGAAGGGGGAGGGATGACAGATTTCTTCGTACTACCGGGCACCCGCGTGCCCCTCGGCGACTCCGGCGGGCTGGGCACGAGTCCCATCCCCGGCCGCACCGCCCCCTACAGCAACCCCGAACTCGACGACGGCGGCGTAGTCCAAGTCGTCGACGCCGAGTGGGCCCGCAGGGCTGGGGTGGCGAGGGAGCTGGCGGCGGAGTTGCAAGGCGCGCAGATCCGTCTCGATATGGCCGCCTTGAAGAACCACTATGGCAGCGGTGTACGTGAAGGAGACGAGTTTTACCAGAAGGCGAAAGCCTTCGTTTCTTCATACTCAGCAACTGTGCGTGAATACATAGAAGCCCTGCAGTCACTCGCAACCAGGTGCGACAATGCAGAGAACGCGCTCAGCTCCACCGACTCAAACAGCGCACGTGATCTTCAAATATAGCTTGAGGAAAAGATCCGCGACGTTGTTCCTTCTCGGCGCAGCCGTGACACCGTTTCTCGGCTGTTCATCGTTCTCTCAGCCTTGGCGCTCCTCTGCGGAATACAGTTCAATTGCTTCCACCGATGCCCATTCCCACAAGATTCGACAGACGGACCAACGCGGCGTACCTTTACCATTTACTACAGAATTCCCCGACCGATGGAGTAATCTCAACGACGGATCGCCCTACGAGCCATGCACGGCGTTATCACCACCGGAGGTATCGTCTCTAGGCCTTGACCCGAGCTCTGTAGCTGACGCTGCCGCGGCGAACCACCAAACAGTAAGGGGCTGCTGGTGGACGTTCATCGGATCCAGAACCTCTGCTGCATACCAAGAAGTTGGAAATGCTCCGGCGCTAGACGTATACAAGGCGAAGAATGGTGACATATTAGATTGGCGACCCGACATCATTCTTAATGGTCGAGCCGTCGCGGTTGGCGTACGCAAGGGGCGCTCGAGCTGCACCACCCACGTGCAATCCGGTTCGGCAATTGTCACAACGTCGTTCTCGGTCAACATCGATCCACCACCAATCGATAAGATCTGCGACATGGCTATCGCCTTCACCGAAGCCACGATCGACAAGATGCCGCCCTGAACGGAGCGAGACGAATATAACCTGCACCTATAGCGACGACCGAGACGATTATCGTCGCGACCGTCGCTATAGCCGCGTATTATATTCAACGACCGCCCGATTCCATGCCCGGAAGGCCGAGTGAACCACCACACAAAAGAACTGGTAGTCATCGTCTTCGCTGCCACCCTGGTTGCCGCAGTTTCGTCATGCTCGAGACCCGCAGATCCATCGCCGCAAATGCGCTCAAGTCCGTCACATCAGTCTGCGGTTGCAGCAACGATTCGCCAGACGGATTCGGAGGGTAGACACTTGCCCTTCACAACCAAATTCCCCGATCGCTGGAACTCGAGCAATGACGGCACGACTTACGAACCATGTACCGCGGTGACCACGGCAATCCTTCAGGAATTTGCGCTCGATCCATCTAGCGTTAAAGATACTGCAATCGCGAATCATCAAACAGCTCGTGGGTGTAACTGGACCTTCGCAGACAACCGATTCGGAAGACTTTCACAATTCCTCGGGAACGGACCTACACTCAACGAGTACAAGGTCAGTAAGGCGCCGATAATCCGGTGGCTGCCAAACATACAGATCGCAAGTCGCACAATCGCAGTGGGAGCACGGGATGAAGATAACTGCTCAACGTATTTGAAATCAGGTTCTGCCGTTATAGTAACCAGCGCAAGTATTGCCATCAATCCACCACCCATTGACCAACTCTGCGCGACGGCCATCGCCTTCACCGAGGCCACCATCGACAAGATGCCGCCCTGAACCGGGCGAGACGAATATAACCTGCACCTATAGCGACGACCGAGACGATTATCGTCTCGGCCGTCGCTATAGCCGCACATTATATTCAATGACCGCCCGATTCCATGCCCGGAAGGCCGAGTGAACCGCCACACAAAAGAACTGGTAGTCATCGTCTTCGCTGCCACACTGGTTGCCGCAGTTTCGTCATGCTCAAGACCCGCAGATCCATCGTCGCAAACGCTCGATCCATCCAGCGTTACAGACGGCGCAATTGCAGACCACCAGACTGCACGCGGATGCGATTGGACGTTTAGAGAAGATGGGTCCGGGGGAATTTATCAATCACTCGGCAATGCCCCTACGCTCGACGAATACAAGACCAGCAAGTCCTCGGTGATTGACTGGGCAGCAGACAGGCAGATCTCGAATCGCGTAGTCGCAGTCGGTGGTGGTGCGTGTGATGGGCAACCTCATCACCGCCGACGACGCCGACCTCGTCGCCCGCGCATGGCGTTCGGCCGGGCGGGTCTCCACCCGCGTCGATCACCGTCCGCCGTTCGCCTGACCTCCCACCCCGCTGCCATTGGATTGAGACGAATCGGGTGATACGTTTCATATATCTGATAGGCCGCGCAGTGCAGGGAGCATCATGTCGACCGTTTCGTTGATCGCGCGTCGGGTCGGCGCCCGCCGCGCCGAGCGTTACCGCCTGCGCGACGACCTCGCCCGCGTGGACCCGGCCGCCGCCCCCGAGAGCTACGCCCGCGGCCTGGGCACCCTCGAATATCCGTGGGGCATCACGATGGCACTCAGCTTTGCCCTCTTCCGCACCTACGCGGTGCCTTCCATCGGCGAGTTGCTCTATGAGACCGGCGAATTCACAGACCGCACGCAAAAGCGCTACGACGACACCGTCCTGCTCCTCGACGCACCCGTCGAACATGGCTTCGCCGATCCGCGGGGCCGCGCCGCGGTCCGGCGCATCAACCAGATGCACGCCATGTACGACATCTCCAACGACGACATGCTCTACGTCCTCGCCACTTTCGTCGTGTGCCCGGTGCGCTGGGTTGCCGCCTACGAGTGGCGACCGTTGCGGCCCAACGAGATCGACGGGCTCACCGAGTACTACCGCAAGCTCGGTAAACACATGGCGCTCAAGGATATCCCCGACACCTTCGAGTCCTTCGAACACTTCCTCGAGGAATACGAGCGCGAACATTTCGCCTATTCACCGCGGGCCCGCGAGGTCGCCGACGCCACCCTCGACCTGCTCGCGACGTTCATGCCCTTCCGGCTGCTCCCGCGGTGGCTCGTCCGCCGACTCTCCTATGCCCTCATGGACGACCCGCTGCTCGACGCCTTCCGCTATCCCCGGCCCACCGCCGCCGAGCGAGTGGTCGCTCGTGCCGGCCTGAAGGCCCGCGGCCTCGCGATCCGCTTCTTCGCCCGCCCCCGCACCACCCCGCAGTACGGCCGCGACATGCCACAGATCCGCTGCTACCCGCGCGGCTACCAAGTCGGCGAGCTGGGGACATTCACGACCGGCTGCCCCATCCACAAGGTTCCCGGCAACCCTCCCAAAACCGACGATCCTGACTACAATCCCTCTCACGCCATCTAGGCGTTAGGTCTGGCTGACGCCAGAAGGGGGAGGGATGACAGATTTCTTCGTACTACCGGGCACCCGCGTGCCCCTCGGCGACTCCGGCGGGCTGGGCACGAGTCCCATCCCCGGCCGCACCGCCCCCTACAGCAACCCCGAACTCGACGACGGCGGCGTAGTCCAAGTCGTCGACGCCGAATGGGCCAGAAGGGCGCAGGTGGCGAGGGAGTCAGCCGATAGCCTCGCGGAGGTTGCGAGACAAGTCAGCCGCCTGTTGAAAAGCAACGTATTCGGCGATTGCGAAGAGGGTCGGCTATTCCACTCGCGAATAGTGAGCTTCGTGACGGAATGGGGACGAAGCCTTGCTAACCAAGCGAACAGCCTTGAAGTACTCAGCCACATGTGTAAGACCGCACAGGGCGAGTTGACCGAGACGGACCGTGCGGCTGCGAGCGACATTGAAGCCTAACGCGGCGAAGTGCTTGATAGTCGCCGTAGTATCCGCTCCTCTATTCGCGACGATTCTGTCGTGCTCCCGTACAGCAGAATTTCAATCACCGACACAGACAAGCTTAGCTAGCCACTCCGCTACCACTTCGACTCGCCAAACCGATTCGGACGGTAAACCACTACCATTCAAAACGAAATTTCCCAATCGTTGGAACTCCAACAACGATGGGACAACCTACGAACCATGCACTGCGGTCACGTCGGCGATTCTTGAGAGATTTTCACTCAACCCGTACAGCGTCACAGATGCTGCGATTGCAGATCACCAGACCGCGCGTGGGTGCGACTGGACATTCAGAGAAGATCGGTCAGCAGGAATCTATCAGTCGCTTGGTAACGCACCTACACTTGACGATTACAAGACGAGCAAGTCTTCGGTAATCGACTGGCTGGCGGACACTAAGATTGACAATCGCAGGGTCGCAGTGGGCATTCTACGAGATGAGGATTGCTCAACATATGTACAGTCAGGCTCAGCGGTCATAGTGACAAGTGTCAGTATTGTAATCAATCCCCCACCCATCGACCAACTCTGCGCGAAGGCGATCGCCTTCACCGAGGCCACAATCGACAAGATGCCACCCTGAACCGGGCGAGACCAATATAGTCTGCACCTATAGCAACGGAAGAGACGATTATTGTCACGACCGTCGCTATAGCCGCACGCTATATACCCATCACATGCGAACGGCCGAGTGGATGGCGGCGATGCCGCCGGTGAGGTTCTGCCAGCGGACATCGGTGAAGCCCACGTCGCGGATGAGGTCGCCGAGGCCGAACTGGTCGGGCCAAGCGCGGATCGACTCGGCGAGATACACGTAGGCGGCCGGATTACTCGACACCTTGGTCGCGACCGTCGGCAGCGCCTTCATCAGGTACTCGAGGTAGACGGTGCGGAAGGGGCCGAACGTGGGAGTGGAGAACTCGCAGATCACCAGTCGGCCACCGGGTTTCAGCACGCGGTGCAGCTCACCCAGCGCGATGGTCACGTCGTGGACGTTGCGCAGCCCGAAGGAGATGGTGGCGGCATCGAAGGACTCGTCGGCGAACGGCAGGGCCATGGCGTCGGCCGCCACCTTCGGCACATCGCGCGCCGCACCCGCCTTGAGCATGCCCAACGAGAAGTCGGCGGCCACACACGCTGCCCCCGACGACGCCAGCTCGACCGTCGAGACCGCGGTACCGGCCGCAAGGTCGAGGACCACGTCATCACGCGTAAGTGCCAGCGCCTTACGGGTGGCCTTACGCCACCGCCGATCCTGCGCAAAGGAGAGCACGGTATTGGTGATGTCGTACCGCTTGGCGACGCCGTCGAACATCGCCGCAACCTCGGCCGGGTCCTTGTCCAGACTCGCACGATCGGGTTCAGCCATGGCGACAACGCTACCTGCGGCTCCCGCGGCCACCACCGACACCTCGGCCACCTGTCGTGTCGCACGTCACAAATCCACAAAAGTGCAGGTCGGACCCCGACCACACCCGGCATTCACCAAACGTTTTCCGACACCGGGTTTTCACCACCCCGCCCGGGGAACACCGTGAACACAGAGAGTTCGTCCCGACATCAGGAGGGAAACATGACCGTCTCGACCACCACCATCCAGCAACAGCTGCGCACCATCCTCGCGCTCACGAACACCGAGATCCAGATCGCCCAGACGCGGCAGGCACAGGCCCGCACCGACGCCGTACGCGCCGAGCTTTCCGGAAACGCGGCCAAGGGCCGTAAGCGCGCGACCGCCATCGAGAAGGCCCTGCGCGAGCGTCACGGCGTCGCCGACGTCGTCCGTCCGGCCCTCGGCCGGGTCGCGGCCTCGATCAAGACGCTGGCCGAACAGGCCGAGCCGCTCGACGAGGCACTGCTCGGCGACCTCGCGCTCGAGCAGGAATTGCTCAGCCGCGCAACATACCTCAAGGCGCTCGCCACCGGGGCCGACGACACCGACCTCGTCTCGCTCGCGCAGCGGCTGATCGACGCGCACACCGAAACCATCGAGTGGATCAACACCGTGCTCGCCGAAGAGGCACTCGGCGGCCCAGCCGCCCTCCGCCGCAGCCCGTCCCAGTGGGTCAGTGGCCTCGCCGCCCGCGCGGTGACCCTGCCGGGGACCGCCGCTTCACGCGGCATCGACCGCGCCGCCCACACGCTGCGCCAGGTCCCCGACATCGTCTCCGGCCTACGCAGCCGCGTCGGTGAGACGGTCGACGAGGTCGGCAGTGCCGCCGAGCAGGCCGGCCAGAGCGTGCTCGACGCGGGAGCGGCGACCATCAAAACCGCGGCGGCCGGCCGCGACGCCGCACTCGAGGCCATCGAGGACAACGCGCGGGTCAACGGCGCACCCGGTGTCGCCGACGCGCTACACTCTGTCCGCGAGTCCACCGGCATCGTCGACCCAGACGACCTGCCCATCCCGGACTACGCCGACCTGAATCTCAGCGAAGCCATCGCCGCGATAAAGGATCTCGACGAGCCCGCCGACGTCCGAGTGGTCCTCCACTACGAGGAGGCACACAAGAACCGGCAGCGCGTCGTATCCGCCGCGGAGACCCGCATCGCCGGGATCGCCAAAGATGTGGTCGGCGTCGAGTAACCCACGCGCCGACAACAGCACGCCGTCCGCCCCACCACCCCGGGGGCGGGCGGCGTTGTCGTACCCGGCCCCACATTCTGGAACCACAAGCACGCGCAGGTTTCAGAAGCGCTCCACCGAGGAATCCCCAACCACACCAGCGACCCAGGAACGAGGACACGTGACAGGCACACCCGATCACCGCCCCGACACCGACGAGGCCCGCGCGGCCCGCGACACCGTCGACGACCTCGAACGCAAGATCACCCACAACCCCGCCGAGGACGACGAACCCGTCGTCGACCCGGCATCGACGTCGGATCAGCCAGGCAGCGACGACCCCCACTCACCCAACGCAGGCCACGCCGAACCGACCGACTGACCTGCCGGTTCGACCCACCCGCGGCCGTCGACAGCGTTTGAACACCGCCGCCGAGGGGTATAAAGCAACCATGCATCCACCTACGCGCACCACCCCGGTGGCGCCGGCCCTGCCGCAGGCGCGGGGGCCGCTGTCAGATGAGCTCATCACCGCCCTGCGCGACGGCACCGAGATCGACAGCGCCGCACTGCGCCGAACCGCCGTCGACGAGGCAGATCCCTTCGGCGACGATGTTCAACTCGCCCTCTACGTCGCCTACGAGTTGCACTATGTGGGTTTCGCCGACGTCGATGACGACCGCGAGTGGGACCCCGGCATCCTCGGCCTGCGCCGCGACCTCGAACGCATCTTCCTCGACGCCGTGCACGCGAACGTCGATACCGAAGAGGCGAGCCCCGGGCAGACGAGAACCGGACAGACGAGCGCCGAACAGTTGATGGCCGACCTCAGCGTCGAGCCGGTCCACGGCGACGGCCTCTCCTACCGGTTGCGTGACGACGGGACGTGGCAGCAGTTCCGCGATCTGTTCGCGCTGCGTTCGCTGTATCACCTCAAGGAGGCCGACCCGCACGCCTGGGCCATTCCCCGGCTGCGCGGGACGGCCAAGGCCGCGTTCGTTGCCGTCGAGTTCGACGAATTCGGTGCCGGCCGAGGCGAATCGGTACATCAGGAGCTCTTCGCCGACCTCATGGTGGCCGCCGACCTCGATCCCGGCTACCTCGCCTACCTCGACCGCGCCCCGGCGTGGGCGCTGACCCCGGTGAACCTGATGTCCTGCTTCGGTTTACACCGATCGATGCGTGGTGCGACGGTAGGTCACTTCGCCGCCACCGAGATCACCTCCTCGCCCGGCTCACAACGCCTGCTCACCGGTCTCGAGCGCCTCGACGCCCCCGAACCGTGCAAGTATTTCTACCGGGAGCACGTCGAGGCCGACGCCGTCCACGAGCAGGTGCTGCGCCGAGATGTGTTGGGCGCCTTGGTGTCCGAGGAACCAGAGCTCGAAGACGACGTGATCTTCGGGATCCGCGGATTCCTGTTCGTCGAGGATGCCTTCGAGGCCGGGCTGACCGCCGCATGGAAGGCCGGTCCCGTGCTGGCCGGAGTCGCATCCGTCGCCGTGTGAACTCACCGCGCGCCCGCCTACTCCCGCCGCCCTACTCCCGTCGCCGACGCCGATGACTGGTGTCGCACAACGGATAATTGCGGCTGCGCCCACACGCACAGACGGCCACCATGAAGCGGTCGGACTGCACATGCGAGCCGTCGGGAAGCTCGATGTCGACGGGACCGGGCACCATTATCGGTCCGCCCCGGATCACTCGGATCTGCGTCCGCTCTTCCGGCCCGCTCATGCCACATCCCGCTTGACCGCGCGTACCACCACGAGACCCTCTGTGCGGCACCCGTATTCGAGCAGGCCGCGGCGTTCGAGCCAGTCGGCCCGCGCCGTCATCACCGGCCCGAACGGCACCGACCACCGCGCCATCACATC
The DNA here is from genome assembly GCF_049844915.1 of Gordonia sp. DT30. NCBI lineage: Bacteria > Bacillati > Actinomycetota > Actinomycetes > Mycobacteriales > Gordoniaceae > Gordonia > Gordonia sp. DT30. Next base: position 115,402 of record NZ_JBNCLY010000008.1, read on the forward strand.
GGCGTGGAGTCCGGTGGCCCGCAACGCCCGCACGGTGGCGGTCACGTCGGCGAACTCCGACTGCACCACGAGCATCGTTCCGCCCGGTTCGAGGAACTCGGCGGCGACCGCGCACAGTGGATCGAGCACCGCACGTCCGTCCGGACCGGCATCCCAGGCGTGCGCCGGGCCGGGGCTGGCCTCGACCCCATCCCGCGGGTCGGGCGCCGGAACGTACGGCGGATTGCAGGTCACCACGTCATACCGCCCGCGGCCGACCTGATCCTGAAACCTGCCGAGCCGCACCTCGACCTGGCACGGCGCGTCCCGACACCGCTCCCGCGCGCTGCGCACGGCCGCCTCCGACAGGTCGACGGCCACCACCGACCGCGCGCCCAGATGCGCGGCGGCCTGCGCCAACACGCCGCTGCCGGTACACAGATCCAGTGCGCGGGCGCCGATCAGGCCCGGCACCGCGCGCAGGCAGTCGACCAGCAACCGCGAATCCTCTTGGGGCTGATAGACCTCGGGTCGATAGACCGGATCCGGATCCACTTGGGCCTGATCACTACCGCCGACATGCGACGACGGTTCGGGAACGGTCTGCTCGAAGCTGAGTGTCATGTGCGCTTTCCGGGCCGAGGCGGGTGACAAGGTGCGCACGCAGCATTGCCCGCCCGCACCTCCGTCAAACCCAGTCTCCGGCAAACCGCGCTCCCGTCAACCCCTCCCCGGCCGATCCCGCCCGGCGCGCGCTACCCGGCCAGCCGGTCCGGCACGTCACCCGCATCCCCGCCGCGCTCGGCGATCACCGCGCGGTAGTGGCCCAGCAACTCCTCGCACAGCGCCGGCCAGGTGCGCGCCCGTACCGCCGCCAGCCCGGCTCGTCCCATCACGACCCGCCGCGCCGGGTCCGCCAGCGCGGCGACCGTCTCGCCGATGCGGTCGGCATAGTCGGCCGGATCGAGCAGGAAGCCGGTCTGCAACGGCGTCACCAGATCTCGCGGTCCACCGGCATCGGGCCCGATCACCGGGATGCCGCTGGCCATGGCCTCCTGGATCGCCTGACAGAACGTCTCGTGTTCACCGGGATGGGCGAACACGTCGAGGCTCGCATACGCCCGCGCCAGCTCGGCGCCGCGCAGCTCGCCGGTGAACACCGCGTTCGGGCAGAGCCGTTGCAGCCGTGCACGTTCGGGGCCGTCGCCGACGATGACCAGCTGAACCGAGTCGTCGCGGTCCAGTGGCGCGAGGCGCTCCACATGCTTTTCCGGTGCGAGCCGCCCGACGAATCCGACGATCAATCGTCGCCCGCCCCACTCGCTTCGCAGGCACTCGTCGCGGTTGGCCGGCGTGAACTGCGCCGTGTCGACGCCCCGCGCCCATCGATGCAGTCGAGGCACCCCTTGGGCGGCAAGGTTTTCCATCGTCGCCGTGGAGGGTGCGAGGGTGCGGTCGCAGGCCAGATGCACCATCTGCGTGTAGCGCCGCGCCGCGCGTCGGGCGATCTGTAGGCGGTAGGCCTCGGCGAATCCCGCGACGTCGGTCTGGAACACCGCCACCGACGGCAACCGTAACCGCTTGGCCGCCAACGCGCCCGCCCCGCCGACGACGAACGGCGACGCCAGATGCACCACGTCGGGTTGCGCGTCACGCAGGGTCCGGTACAGGCTCGGTACCGGCATCCCGACCGGCAGGGACGTCACCCCGGGAAAACGCATCGACGGCACCGTGTGGACCGGGGTGCGCCGACCCACCATCCGCGGTGCCCGCCGACCGTCACGTTCAGAGTCCGGTGCGATGACGATCGCGTCATGCCCCGCGTATTCGAGGTGCTCGACCACTCGCAGCACCGAATTGACGACCCCGTTGACCTGCGGAAGAAAACTCTCGGCGACGATGGCCACGCGCATGGGGCCAATGCTGGCCGGGCTCGGTGACCACGGCGGCCCCTGCATGTGACCGGCGCACGAACTCCGCGCGAATCTCTGGTCACCCCGAGCTGGTCACCCCAGCCGGCTACGCCCCGACCGCTTTACGCCCCGACCGTTTACGCCCCGACCGTTTACGCCCCGACGATGGCCCGATCGTCGGCGGGCCGGGGGGTCGGGTCGTCATCGGGGCCGTCGCCGCCGTCACCATCGTCGGTGCCGGGATCGGCTTCGCCCGCGCGTCGCGCCGAGCGCCGCAGCAGCCGCCGGTTGGTCTCCGCGATCAGCAACATCACCGCGATCACGACCAGCCACACCAATCCGGCCACCGACAACGCCGGGATGATCGCCAACGACGCACCCCGGCCGGCCGGTTTCGCGAGGTTCGGATTGCTGCGGTCGTATTCGACGCTGATCCGCTGCCCGGTGCCGAGCTCGGTCGGATACAGCAGTCCCAGCCGTGGGCTGTAGATCTGCCCGTCGGGCGTCTGAAAATAGGCGACGGCGTGGAGCGGGTCGGCCGAGACGATGTCGGCCATGACGGTGCCCTTGTCGCGGTCGATCGCGGCATCGTTGCGGTAGGCGGCGACGACTATCGCTCCGGCCATCACGGTGAGGATCAGCCCGATCACCAGCAGCGTCTTCTGCACGCGCCGCAGGATGACCGGTTTCATGGGGTCAGAATACGCGGCGGCGTATGCGCGCCGGGATGCCCGCATGCTCGCCGACGCGCCCGCGCCATCGCGGCTGCGCAGCCGAGCCGGCGCTACCGAAGCCGCGCCATGATCCCGGCATGTACCGAACGCAGCCGGTCGCGATCGGTGCTCACCTCGATCACCTCGATTCCGGTGGCGCCGGGCGCGGCCAGTGCCGCAGGCAGATCGGCCGGCCCGACCCGCCGATGCGGGATGTGGAAACCCGCACACAGTGACGCCAGATCCGTGTGGTGCGGGGTGCCGAAGACCCGCTCATACGCCCCGGCATACGGCCCGGAGTTGAACCGCGGATCGCCCTGTTCGAGGAGCCCGAAGATGCCGCCACCGTCGTCGTTGGCGACGACGATCCGCAAGGCCCCCGGCCGCGGCTCCGACGGCCCGACGATCAGCCCGGTCGCGTCGTGGATGAACGTCAGATCGCCCATCAGCGCCACTGTGCGGGAGCCGGGCCGCGCGGCGTCGTGCGCGAGCGCCGCGCCGAGCGCCGTCGAATTCGTCCCGTCGATCCCGGCCACCCCGCGATTGGAGAGCACCCGCACCCCGTCGGATACCCGCCCGGCCAGCGCCACATCGCGGATCGGGTTGCTCGCGCCGACGACGAGCTGCTCGCCGGAATTCATGGCCGCGCTGACCACCCGCGCCACGTGCAGACCCGTCGCCGCACCGTCGGCGTCGAGCTCGGCGTCGACGGCACCGAGCACCCGCTGATGGATCGCGGCGCACTTCTTGAGCCAGTCCTCGCTCGCCTCACCGACCGCCTCGACCCGCGTGCCGGTCGCGAACACGTTGCCGGAGACGTCGGGCCAGCGCGGGCCGGTCGTCACCGCGTACACCCGCACCTCCGGGTCGGCGAGCAGCCGGGCGACGCCGCGGTGCAGCGTGGGCCGACCGCAGATGATGGCCTGCTTGGGTGCCAGCGCATCGAGGGCCAGCGGATGCAGCGGCGTCACCGCATGTGGCGCGGTCGGCTCGGCGACGGTCGGGATCGCGTCGAGTTCGGGCAAGCGGCCCGCCCCATGGCCGGCGACGACGACGGTGTCGACGGAGAGATCGATGGGCAGCGGGATATCCAGTTTGCCGACCGGCGCCTGCGTCCACGGCAGCCCGCCCGGGCGGCCGGCGAACTCGCCGAGATCCGCCTCGGGCGAGGTCTGCGGGCCCGGGACCAGCGGTTCGCGCAGCGGGATGTCGAACTGCACCGGCCCGGCATTGCCCGTGCGCGCGCCCCGCGCGGTGGCGAGGACGCGGCCGACGGCCGAACGCCACTGGCTGTTGGTGTCGACGTCGGCCTCGGCCAGGCCCAGACTGATCGCGGCCCGCACCTGCGTACCGAAGATGCCGAACTGCTCGACGGTCTGATTGGCCCCCGACCCCAGCAGCTCATAAGGCCGATTCGCGCTGACCACCACCAGCGGCACCCGCGCGTAATTTGCCTCGAACACCGCCGGACTCATGTTGGCGACCGCGGTTCCGCTGGTCATGACGATCGGCACCGGCCGCCCCGACGACACCGCCAGCCCCAGCGCCAGGAATCCCGCCGACCGCTCGTCGATCCGCACATGCAGCCGCAACCGGCCGGCCGCGTCGGCGGCGTGCAGCGCGAACGCCAACGGCGCGTTCCGCGACCCGGGGCACAACACGGCCTCGTGAACCCCGCCGCGGATCATCTCGTCGACGATGACCCGCGCCTGCAGCGTCGACGGGTTCGGCGCGGTCTCCGGCGATGAACTCATGGATTCCACAGTAGAACCTCGCTCAGTCGTCCCACGCGGGCGCGATCCGGTGCCGATCGTCGGCGAGGGTTTTCTCGATGTCGGCGACGGTATCGTCCCAGCCGTACAGGACGTCGTCGTAAGTGAGCCGCATCGTCGAGTACCCCATGGCCAGTGCCCGGCGGTCACGGCGGCGGTCGTTGCGATAGTTCTCGAGGCTGGTGTGATGCAGCTCGCTGTCACATTCGATCAGGAGTCGGCCCACCAGCAGATCGGAGAATCCCACTCCGATGAGCCGCGGTTGCACGACAACCTCGAAGCCCAGTCGCCGCAGCCGGATTCGGACGAGGGTCTCGGTCCCCGACTGCGAGCACGGATCGCATTCGGTGAGGAGTGTGTCGATCACACGAGTCGGGCGCGGCAACATCGCCCGCAACAGCTCGACGTCGAGTTGGGCGCTGTGCATGAAGGAATCGGCGACCGCGATCCAATCATCACCGGTCATACAGGGGATCGCCGCGCACAGCGCCAACGGAGCCTGGTCGAGGATCGTGTGGACCGGTATCGGCGGCCCGGATGGCCGGCAGCACGCCTTGCCGAGGTCCAGGGCCGCCTTGCCGGAGCGGATGTGTACCGAGTCGTAGCCGGGCGGAACCCAGAAACCATGTTTGTCGAGGGCCGTCGGTCCGGACAGCGCTCCGTGGTTGCGCGCCGCCACGACAGCCTGCGGGTCGGCGTCGCGCGTCGCATACCACCCGGGCCGCACCGCGATCAGTTCGTTGCGGCGCACCATCCGGCGCAGGTCGTTGTCGGTCAAACCGGTCGCGAGCAACTCCAGCCGCCGGTTCACTCCCAATTCCACTCGTTTTTCCATGCGGATTGGACGCAGCCGAGCCCGGAATCGATCCATCCGTCCCATTCTCAGTCATTCCGAAAGTAGAGATTCGGCATAACCGCAGGTCAGCGGGTCCGGTCTACTCGGCAAATGACTGAAAACGGGCGAGCATCGCCGTCACCGGCACTACCCTCGCCCCATGGGCCCCGGTTTCTACGACCGACGCTTCCTGCCGCACCTGGTCAACGTGACCTGCGGCGCCTACCCGTTTTTCCATGCGGATCGGACGCAGCCGAACCCGGAATCGATCCATCCGCCCCATTCTCAGTCATTCCGAAAGTAGAGATTCGGCATAACCGCAGGTCAGCGGGTCCGGTCTACTCGGCAAATGACT